>JAUNJM010000037.1 GCA_030533265.1 Ruminococcus sp.
ACCGTCTCAACATGTGTTGTCCTTGGGAACAGATCAACCGGTCTGTACTTAATTACTTTGTATCCCATTTCAGCAAGAATAGCACAGTCCCTTGCAGCCGTCGATGGATTGCAGGAAATCATTACTATTTTATCGGGAGTCATCTTCACCATATGTTCAAGTGTTGACCTGTCACATCCCTTTCTTGCGGGATCAGCTATAATAATATCAGGTCGTTCACCACGATCATAAAGAAGTTGTGCTATCTCTCCTGCATCACCACAGATAAATTCAGTGTTATCTATCCCATTTTCTTTTGCATTGAGTTTAGCATTTTCTATGGCTGATGGTATTATTTCAACACCGGTAAGCTTTCTTGCACTGTCTGCCATAGAAAGCCCGATCGTTCCTGTTCCACAATATAAATCAAGCAGGTGCTCGTTGCCATTAAATCCGGCATACTCCTTGGCAATAGCATACAGTTTTTCTGCCTGTAACGTGTTCACCTGATAAAAAGACTGTGCTGATAAAATTACCTTCCGGCCACACATAACGTCCGTTATCGTGTCTTTTCCGTACAGTGTATAGTATTTTTTACCCATTATAACATTGGTGTTCTTCGGATTTTCGTTTAGTATAATACTCTTGATGTCAGGAAATTTATTGCAAAGCTGTGCAATCAAATCATTGAACTGTTCTGCATTCCTGAAATCCGTCACCACAATACACACCATTATTTCTCCACTGTATTCACCACGACGTATGTATATGTGACGTACAACTCCCTGAGCATTAGACTCATTGTATGCAGGAATCCCTTTTTCGTTTATGAATTTGATTATCTCAGCTACAATCTGTGTAAAAACCTTCGGCTGTAGCAAACAATCATACATACCTGTAACCCTGTGTGACCGACGTGAGTAAAATCCGCATACCGCTTTTCCACTCTGCTCTGCAACGGGATACTGTGCCTTGTTACGATAATGCTCTATCCTTTCACTGCCCAGAATAGGTTCACAGATAGCGTTGATTTTTCCGATACGTTCAAAAGCAGAACGAACAAAATCTTCTTTTATCCTGAGCTCTTCCGCATAGGAAAAATGCCTGAACGAACAGCCACCGCATTTACTGTATGCAGAACAATCATTTTCAACTCTCTCCGTAGACTCAGATATTATTTTTTCTATTATACCATAGCAAAAGCTTTTCTGCACCTTTACAATACGACAGTCTATAATATCTCCGACAGCTGTCATCGGTACAAAAACAGCAATTCCCTCATATCTGCCTACACCATTGCCATCATTAGTCATACCAGTTATCTCAAGTTGCACTATCTCATTCTTTTTCAGCATAAAAAACCTCAATCTCATTCTTCTTTTCAAGCATTAAATCAAAATGCTTGTTATATTCAAGTGGGAATTTGTAGTTGAAAACTCTCTCAAGTCGGTGTTTTTTCAAGTCAACAAGCTTTGTAGACCCTCCCGCTCCCATTGCAACTATAGTCTGCACTTCTTCCATTATGTAAATGTTGTAAAGACTTTCTGTACCCATCTTGCTCCAGCCTATGTTCTCCTGATTGTCAAGCATATTCTTCTGCCTGTAAAGATAATAAGGCTGATAACCACTTTCAAGCAACCGTTTTGTCGCATAATCTACCATTTCTGATGCAGGATTTTCAAAAACCATATCGTTATCTTCATGATTCAATCTCGCTGCTCTTTTTATCGAAAGCGTATGCACTGTGATGTTTTCAGGAGCAAGTTCAATCAATCTGTCAATCGTATCCTTGAAGCTTTCCAGTGTGTCGGTCGGAAGTCCTGCAATAATATCGGTATTAATGCACTTGAATCCTACTTCCCTTGCAAGCTCAAAGCTCTCAAAGAACTGCTTAGTTGTGTGCTTTCTTCCTATCTCTGTAAGCACTGAATCATTGAGAGTCTGTGGATTTATTGACACCCTGTCACAACCATTTTTCTTCAGAACTTCAAGCTTTTCTTTTGTTATAGTATCAGCTCGTCCTGCTTCAACAGTATACTCTCTGACATTTGATATGTCAAAATTATCGGCAATAGTTTTCATTAATTTCTCAAGCAAAGGTGCATCAAGAGTTGTCGGTGTTCCACCGCCAAAATATATCGTATCAAGTACAAGTCCAAGCTTTTTTACTAAAACAGCCGTATATTCAATCTCCTTGCATACGTTGTCAACATACTCAGGTATCAGGCTCATACAGCCCTCTATTGACTGTGAAACAAATGAGCAATACGAACATCTTGTCGGACAAAATGGTATCGAAACATATAAACTGAACGTCTTGTCATCAAGTGATGATAGTATGCTTTCCTGAGTTTTTGCTGTCATATATGCAATGTCCGTTTTGTCATCGTCACATAGATACCTGTTTCGCATAACGTCATATATCTGTTCTTTTGAATAACCCTGTTCAAGCATTTTGTTCACATGTTTTACAGGACGTATTCCGGTGATTATTCCCCACTTCGCCTGCTTTCCTGTAAGCCTGCTCATAATCTCAAAAAGCAATCTGGAAAGAGTAAGTTCACACTCGTTTTCATAGTCGCTGATGTTATTACAAATTCGCTTAGCCCTTCTCGTCATTTTTCCATTAAGGCATACAAAGACATAAAGCAAGGAGAGTTCTCTCCCTTGCTTTCGTCTGAAAAAGGCATAATCCCCGTGAACTTTTACATAGCTGTCTGTAAATTCATGTGCAAACAGCTTTGCAGGAATAAAAAGCTTCATAACGCCTTCAAGCTCATATTTAAAATCGTTTCCACTAAAAATCAGTGTCATATTAACCTCTCATATATGGGTTATATCTTTTTTCGTCATCAAGATTTGTCTGCGACATATGACCGGGATATATTGTGTAGTCAACATCAAGTTCAGCAAGCTTTCTTAATGACTGTAGCATTTTCATTGTGTCACCATCAGGCATATCAGTTCTGCCGATAGACCTTGCAAAAAGCGTATCACCTGAAAACATTGCGTCATCAATAATGAAACACACTGAGCCTGACGTATGTCCCGGTGTGTGGAGTACTCTGAACTGAAGTTCGTCCAAGCTGATAATATCTCCATCCTTGAATGATATTGCATCATAGTAAGATCTCAACTCGCTTAAACCAAAATGAGTAGCAAGACTACGGTTTATGTCCGATAAATTTAAAAGGTCAGCCTCATGGATAAGCACTTCACAGTCTGTTCTTTCAGCAAGCTCAGAAACTGCTCCGATGTGGTCAAAATGACCATGAGTGAGCAGTATTTTTTTTAGTTTAAGCTTGCGTGAATCGAGTTCACCTAATATATATTCTGCATTATCAGGTGCGTCAACAAGCACTGCGTTGCCTTGTTTCCCTGCTACTATATAGCTGTTTGTGGCACAAACGCTGAGAGGTTTTAATTTGATTATATCCATAAACCTGCCTCTACTTTCCACTTCGTTCTACAGAAATTACATTTTTTATCTTCTGAATACGATTGATTACAGTATTCAACTGCTCCATACCAGCAATACTGAGCGTAACTGTAAGTATAGCATTACCGTTTTTCAGTTGTCTGGAGCTTGACTCATGAATGTAAATATTTATTGCTGCAAGTGCTGATGAAACATCGGCAAGCAAACCAATTCTGTCAACAGCAATAATATCAAGTGTTGTTTTGAAATAAACTGAATCAACAACGCTCTTCCACTTGACATTTATCCAACGTGCTGCAGACTCTTCGTTATCCTTCTGACTAAGGTAGTTTATGCAATCAGTCTTGTGTACCGAAATTCCATGTCCACGAGTGATAAAACCGATTATTTCGTCACCGGGCAACGGATTGCAACACTGTGCAAATTTTATCATGCAGTCATCAATACCGTCAACGATGACTCCTGAGTTGTTTTTATTCTTTTTCTGTGTCTGAATCGCTTTATTAGATTCAACAATATTCTTTTCACCGTAACGCTTGTTATATTCAGCTTTAAGTCGCTGAATAACCTTAGACAGCTGTACTCCACCATATCCGATCGCCGCAAAGAAATCATCAAGAGTTTCACAGTTATGACGATGCATATCCATCTTCAAAAAGTCCTCAAGTTCATCCTCAGGAACTCTTATCATATTTCTGCGGAACTCCCGCTCAAGTGCTTCTCTGCCCTCAACGATATTTTCCTCACGACGCTCTTTTTTAAACCATGAACGTATCTTCGACTTCGCTTCATTAGTCTTACAGATATTCAGCCATGAACGGCTTGGGCCGTGACCCTCAACATTCGTTGTGAGTATCTCAATTATCTCTCCCGTTGTTATCTGATAATCATAAGGCACCATTTTCTTGTCTGCCTTTGCTCCACACATTCTATGCCCAACCTGTGTGTGGATAGCATAAGCAAAGTCGATAACTGTTGCACCTCTTGGAAGGGTTATCATATCTCCCTTTGGTGTGAACGCAAATACGTCCTCCGGTGCAAGATCATTTTTTATTGCACGTACGATCTCTTCAACGTCATTGGATTCTTTCTGTGACTCTATGATTCTTCTTATCCACGCAAGACGATTGTCATCCTTGGCATTGCTTCTGACGCCTTCTTTGTATTTCCAGTGTGCTGCAATACCATACTCTGCTGTTCTGTGCATTTCCCAGGTTCTTATCTGTACTTCAAAAGCAATTCCCTGTCTGCCGATTACAGTAGTATGTAATGACTGATACATATTTGATTTTGGTGTTGAAATATAATCCTTGAAACGATTCGGAATTGGCTTGAACATATCATGGATTATTCCAAGCACGTAATAGCACTCGGTGACTGTATTCACGATAACTCTTACAGCATATCTGTCATATATCTGGTCAATATCCTTGCCGTCACGATATACTTTTTTATAGATACCATAGTTACTTTTAACCCTACCTTCAACCTGTGGAACAGGGTCAAAATCTTTTGCAAGGCGCTCTTTAATACTCTGCTTTATCTGTTCGATAAGTGCCTCTCTTGCTTCTTTTCTGAGAGACATTTGTCTGTCAATTTCCGCATAAGCAAACGGATCAAGATACTGAAACGCAAGATCCTCAAACTCGTCCTTGATAGAACTTATACCCAATCTGTGTGCAATCGGAGCATAAATATTCATTGTTTCGTGAGCAATAGTACGTCTTTTTGATTCCTTGCAATATTTCAGAGTACGCATATTGTGCAATCTGTCAGCAAGCTTGATTATTATAACTCTTATATCCTCACTCATTGCAAGCAGAATTTTTCTAATATTCTCAGCTTTCTGCTCATCCTTTGTAAATGTTTCCACCTGTTTAAGCTTTGTTACACCGTTAACAAGCATTGCAACATCCGTTCCGAAACTTTTCTGCAATTCATCAAGGGTACATTCAGTGTCTTCAACAACGTCATGCAAAAGTGCTGAACATATAGTATCAGTATCTATTCCCAGCTCAAGCAGTATATATGCTACTGCAAGTGGATGAGTTATATATGGCTCACCCGATTCACGTTTCTGGCCATGATGATACTTTTCTGCAAGCTCATAGGCTGAAACTATCTTTGAAAGATCATACTGTTTTTCACCGACAAGTATTTTCTGAATCAAAGTATCAATGGTACAATTTGTTTGTGGTGCAAGACATGCATCTGACATATCAATTTCCCCTTTCTGTAATTTTTGCTCTCAGACTTTTGAGCACCGATGAATTTTCAAGATCAACTTTTTCAGTAACAGGCAATATTCTGATCTTTTGCATTGACGGAACAAAGCTCACAAGCCCCAGCTCTGAAAAAGCATCTATACAAAGTCTGAGCTTGCAATAATTCATCGACGGTGCAATCATTTTCATATATAATTTATCAACTGAAACCTCACCAACCGAGCTTATATATTTATAGATATTCACAAGCTCTGATCTGGAAGAATTAATCTTGTTCAGAAAAGCTGTCGGAAGGACTTCTCCACGACAATATTTCTCATAGCAATCCTTTGCTGCAAAATACTTATCCTGATTAATACCCCTTAATCTATAGTCTATCGCCTTTATAGAAACACTCTCTTTTCCGTTATACACATTTATGCCGACGTTCACCATAAGGTCGATCAGATCTCCGACTGCAAACGGCAGACTCTCGGGACTATGTGAAAATATAAGCACCTGTGTTCTGAGATTTGCGTATGTAACATCAAGCCTTGTATGCTTACCCTGTGAAAGTGCTGTTATTTTGTCCACTTTCACTCCTGCCATTGCAAAGACAGGTTCAGGATTACCTGCTCCGAAAGGTTCAAGTACAGACAATCCTTTTATATTATCAATGCTGAGATCCTCAGGCATTATTACTTTGTCTGCAAGTATTTCTGTTGTCGGCATCTGCTCAAAGCTGTTTGCATATTCAAGCACCTTTTGCGTAAATCCTGCAATATTGCCTTCTTTTAACGTCAATCCTCCTGCACACTCATGCCCACCAAACTGTTCAATATAATCCTGTGCATAGGAAAAGCATTTGAAAATATTAAAGCCGTTTACGCTTCTTGCAGAGCCTCTGCCAACACCATTATCATCAATAGAAATAATCACATTCGGTTTGCCGTAATAATCCAAAATCTTTGATGACACAATCCCGATAACTCCATGATGCCAACCCTTACCTGAAATTACAAGAACCCTCTGGTCAAGTATATGTGGATTGCTGTCAATATATTTAAAAATTTCAGTCATTATTTCAGCTTCAGTAGATTTACGCTGATCATTTAGTGTCATAAGTGTGTCAACATAGTTTTCAGCATCCTCGTCATCTTCCGAGAGTATCGCTTTAACTGCCGTGAGTGGCGAACCAAAACGTCCTGCAGCATTTATTTTCGGTGCCATCTGGAATGCTATTGCAACTGAATTAAGTCTTTCTCTGTTCACCTTGGCTTTTTCCATAAGATAACCAAGTGCAGGATTTTCAGTATTTTTCATATACATCAGACCATTGCGGACAATAGTTCTGTTTTCTCCTTTTAGTGGAACAATATCTGCTATAGTTCCAAGGGCACATATATCAGCATACTGCTCCATTACCATATCATAGTTGCCGTCATCAAGTGCGGCACAAAGCTTCAACGCAACTCCGACACCTGCAAGATTCTTGAACGTTGACGGACAATCCTGTCTGTGAAGATCAATAACTGCATTTGCTTTAGGAAGTCTTTCTGACGGCTGATGATGATCGGTTACTACCAGTTTCATACCAAGCTCAGCAATCCTGTCAGCTTCCTGTATTGCTGAAATACCATTATCAACGGTAACGATAAGCTGTACACCCATATCATGCAGTTTTTCAACAGCATTCATATTCATTCCATAGCCTTCTGAACGTTCAGGAATATAATACATCACATTTGCACCGATGTTGAGCAGATAATTATAAAGCACTGCTGTTGCTGTAACGCCGTCACAGTCATAATCGCCATAAACGCATATAAGGTCATAAGCATCAACAGCATCGTTAATCGTATCGACTGCTGACTGCATATCTTTTATGATAAAAGGATCATCAAGAGTATCAACGCTGAAAAAGCCTGCAATACTATCAAAGTCAGTATAACCTCTTGAAACCATAACTTCAAGTGTAAGCTTATTCAAGTCGCATTTCCGCATAAACTCTGCAACAAGATTATGGTCAGGTTTATTTACTCTCCACCTTTTCATTGATACTCCTCCCAAAGTGTAATATTATCTAATAATTATAACATATTTACATTGCTCTTTCAAGACAACATTTACGCTTTTTTGTAAAAAAACTGACCTGCATCAAAGCAAGTCGGTAATGATTATTTGTTTTTTCTTGATCTGTCCTTTATTCCTTGCATAATGACATCCCTTGCCCACAACGCCAAATCTTTTTCAGCAGGAGGTGTGTCACCAAGTGGATATTCCATTCCCAGCTCCTCATACTTTGCTTTGCCCATTGTATGATACGGTAGAACATCCAATGCTTTAAGATTTTTCAATCCTCCTATAAACTCACCAAGCCTGTGAAGATATTCCTCATTATCGGTGATACCAGGTACAACAACGTGTCTTATCCAAAGAGCAACTCCCTCATCACGCAGAAATTCAGCAAACTTAAGTATATTCTCATTTGAATATCCGGTAAGCTTTTTATGTTCTGCCGGATCAATATGCTTTATATCAAGCATTACAAGATCAGTTGACTTTGCAAGACGTCTGAACTTATCAGGATTATCAGGGTCAAAAAGCACGCCTGACGTGTCAAGACAAGTATGTATGCCCTTCTGCTTAGCCTTTTCAAAAAGCTCGGTCACAAAATCCATCTGTAAAAGAGGCTCTCCACCTGTGCAGGTAATTCCACCGTTTTTCAAAAACTCTTTATAAGAATCATACTCCTCAAGTATGCTCTCAACCGTTCGAGGATTACTCTTGTTTAGTTGCCATGTATCTGGATTATGGCAATAAAGGCATCTCATCGGACAGCCCTGCAAAAACACTACAAATCTTATTCCCGGACCATCAACCGTTCCAAAGCTCTCTGTTGAATGTATATATCCGATCATTTTATCACCTCACTAAAACTCAAGGGCAGGAAATTTCCTGCCCTCTTTTTTTCTACACCTTATCATGAAAAGTTCTTGAAATAACATCATCCTGTTGCTCTTTTGTAAGCTTTACAAAGTTTACTGCATATCCTGATACTCTTACGGTAAGCTGTGGATATTTTTCAGGATGTTTTTGTGCATCAAGTAATGTTTCTCTTGTAAAAACATTGACATTAAGGTGATGCCCACCCTTTTCAGTATACCCGTCAATAAGGTCAATAAGGTTATCTATCTGCTTTTCATTAGCTTCTGTATTAGACATATATATTACCTCCATTAAAATTAATCTTCATCATCAAAATGTTCTGTTGGCTGACAACAAGCTCCTTTTTTATATTCGTCGCTCACTGCTGTACTGATTTTAATACCGTCTGCAAGCTTATCCACCTGCAAATGAACCCTTTGATCTCCCTGTTCGATAAGTCGGTCAATTATGCTGACAAGCTCGTCAATCTCACCGTTCTCATCGTCCTTTGTAACATCATACCCCATCTTTGTTCAACTCCTCAGCAATACTTTCAATATCGAGATCTCCGACAAACACCTGTGAATCCTTGCCGAGTGCATCAGGTATGATGGAGAATGTGTTTGAAATTCCGTCCTGAGCATGTCTGAACGGCAATTTAGATACCGATGCAAGCGATGCAACAGCACCATGAGTATCACGACCGTGCATTGGATTTGCTCCGGGTGCAAGAGGTACTCCGATTTTTCTTCCGTCAGGTGTTGAACCTGTTTTTTTACCGTAAACTACGTTTGATGTGATAGTGAGAATAGACATTGTTGGCACACTATCACGATATGTGTGATGTTTTCTGATCTTGTCCATAAATGTTTTCACAATATTAACTGCTATATTATCAACACGATCGTCGTTATTACCATACTTAGGGAAATCGCCTTCTACCTCATAGTCTGTTACGATTCCATCCTCATCACGGATACATTTTACTTTTGCATATTTGATCGCACTTAATGAATCTGCAACAACAGAAAGTCCTGCTATACCGGTTGCAAAATATCTCTTTACATCACGATCATGCAAAGCCATCTGAATCTTTTCATAACAATATTTATCGTGCATATAGTGTATAACGTTCAGTGTGTTCACATAAAGTCCTGCAAGCCACTCCATCATATCGTCATACTTTGCCATTACGTCATCGTAATCGAGATAATCACCCTCAACAGGACGATACTTAGGTCCTACCTGGATTTTAAGACGCTCGTCCACACCACCATTTATAGCATAAAGCAGACACTTGGCAAGGTTTGCTCTTGCTCCGAAGAACTGCATTTCCTTACCTATTCTCATTGATGAAACGCAGCACGCAATAGCATAGTCATCACCATGAGTAGCTCTCATCATATCATCATTCTCATACTGGATTGACGATGATTTTATCGACATTTTTGCACAATATCTCTTGAAGTTTTTCGGAAGCTTTTTACTCCAGAGCACCGTAAGATTCGGTTCTGGTGCTGAGCCTAGATTATCAAGAGTATGCAAGTATCTGAATGAGTTCTTTGTTACCATCGGCACACCGTCAATCGACACACCACCAATAGACTCAGTAACCCATGTCGGATCTCCCGAAAACAGTGAATTATACTCAGGAGTTCTTGCAAACTTTACAAGTCTGAGCTTCATAATAAAATGGTCTATATATTCCTGTGCCTGTTCCTCAGTTATGATACCCTTTTCAAGATCACGCTGGATATAAATATCAAGGAAGGTTGATGTTCTTCCGATTGACATTGCTGCACCGTTCTGCTCCTTGACTGCTGCAAGATACCCGAAATAAAGCCACTGTATAGCTTCTTTAGCATTCTTTGCAGGTCTTGAAATATCATAACCGTAAATCTTACCCAATTCACGAAGTTCTTCCAATGCTCTGAGCTGTTCCGCAAGCTCTTCACGAAGTCTGATATTTTTCGAAGTCATTCTCACAAGAGATGTATTTATCTGATCTTTTTTATCCTGAATAAGCAAGTCTATACCATATAGTGCAACTCGTCTGTAGTCACCAATAATTCTGCCTCTGCCATATGCATCAGGAAGTCCTGTAATAATTGCAGAGTGTCTTGCAAGCTTCATCTCGGGTGTATATGCATCGAATACTCCCTGATTGTGAGTTTTCCTGTATTTAGTAAAAATCTCAACTACTTCAGGATCTACCTCATATCCATTTTCCTGACAAGCTGCCTGTGCCATACGTATTCCACCAAACGGCTGAAGTGATCTCTTGAAAGGCTTATCAGTCTGGAACCCAACGATCTGTTCAAGCTCCTTATCAAGATAGCCTGCTGAGTGAGATGTGATTGTTGACACAATTTTTGTGTCCATGTCAAGGACTCCGCCTGCTTTTCGCTCCTTCTCGGAAAGTTCCATTACCATTGACCATAATTTTTTTGTGGCCTCGGTCGGACCTGACAAAAAACTATCATCTCCGTCATATGGTGTAAAGTTTTTCTGAATGAAATCACGTACATTTATAGAAGTATTGCTCCATCTTCCCTGGACAAAGCCTTCCCATTCCTTACAAAATTCCTTTCCCATTTTTATCGCTCCAATACTACAATGAATCCCGGGATACAACTATATATAGTCCCTCTGTAATAATGATAACACTTTTACTTGCATAAGTCAAGTAAATTGCACCTATATATCAGAATTTCAAAAACATTTTCCATAACGCTCATTTAAAGCATAACTTACTTTTTCTTCGATACGCAAAAGCTGATTATATTTTGATGTTCTCTCACTTCTGCTTGGTGCTCCTGTTTTGATCTGACCGACATTCAATGCAACGGCAAGATCTGCTATAATAGTATTTTCTGTTTCTCCTGAACGGTGCGACATCACTGCACGATAACCATTTTTTACTGCCATATTTACTGCGTCTATCGTTTCTGATAAAGTACCTATCTGGTTAACCTTGATAAGAATTGCATTAGCTGCGCCATCCTCAATACCCTTTAACAATCTTTCTGTATTAGTTACAAACAGGTCATCACCAACAAGCTGTATACGGTTGCCAAGCCTTTCGGTAATTCGTTTCCAGCCCTGCCAGTCCTCCTCATCAAGTGGGTCTTCAATAGAACGAATTGGATACTTGTTGCAAAGATTCTCCCAATGGTCGATAAGTTCATCAGATGAAAACTTCTGACCCGTTTTGGGCAACTCATATTCTCCTGTGTTCTCAGTTTTCCACTCACTTGCTGCAGCATCAATCGCAAGTACAAAATCTTCACCAGGCTCAAATCCTGCTGACTTAATCGCTTCACAAATTAAATCAAGTGCTTCGTAATCTGCATTGATTTCCGGTGCAAAGCCACCTTCATCTCCAACCCCTGTTGACAGACCACGATTTTTCAGAATCTTTGCAAGAGTATGGAAAACTTCACAGCACCACTGCAAGCCTTGTGAAAATGTTTTTGCTCCAACAGGCATTATCATAAATTCCTGCACATCAAGCTTATTAGATGAATGTGCACCACCATTGAGAATGTTCATCATCGGTACAGGCATACGATTACCTGCAACACCACCCAAAAATCTGAAAAGTGGTATTCCAAGTGACTTTGCTGCTGCATCTGCACAAGCTATTGATACTGCAAGTATTGCATTCGCTCCAAGCTTTGATTTATCTTTTGTTCCATCAAGCGATATCATGATCTTATCAATATTGTATATATCCTTAGCGTGAGAGCCTACAAGAACAGGTGCAATTTTCTCCTTGATATTCGATACTGCCTCCTGCACACCCTTGCCCATATATCGTGACTGATCATTATCTCTCAACTCACAGGCTTCAAATATCCCCGTTGACGCTCCACTTGGAGACGCTCCTCTGCCGACTGTTCCGTCTGCAAGGTATACCTCTGCTTCAACTGTAGGATTTCCCCTTGAATCAATTATCTCTCTTGCACAGATTTTTACGATGTTTGTTTTTTCCATACGCTTATCCTCCAAAAATACAATATGGAAATATTTTAACCCTCATCTGCGTTTTTATACAAAAATCCTCTGTAGCTGTAATATAGAAAATTAATCAAAATGACAAAAAACAGTGCTTATAGGTGCTTGATTATAAGCGAAAAAAATATTTTAAAAATATGCAAAAATGTTGGTTTGTCAATGATGCGTTACAAAAGTTTTAGAAAACTTCGCCGGTA
>JAUNJM010000038.1 GCA_030533265.1 Ruminococcus sp.
TACCGGCGAAGTTTTCTAAAACTTTTGTAACGCATCATTGACAAACCAACATTTTATAAAAAATGATTATTTTTCAGCAAATTTTCATCTGTTTTATATGCATACACCCCATTTCGTTGATTTTTTCAGACTTGTGTGATATAATAAGCTTGAACAGAAATATATGAAAGGTGTTATAAAATGAGTGAAAACAGAATACCAAAAAGAAGTGAACAGAAAAAAGAATATACCTGGGCAATAGAGGACATTTACGCAACCGATGACCTCTGGAAAGAAGACTTTGAAAAACTCAGAACAATGCCTGAAAAAATTACGGCTTTCAAAGGCAGACTCTGTGAAAATGCAAAAAATCTCTATGATTATCTCCTGTTCAACGATGAACTTTCCATGATGTGCAGTTCTCTTGCAAACTATGCACACCGTAAAAGCGATGAAGATACAACAAATGCAACCTATCAGGCAATGGTGGGACAGCTTACGAACGTTTATGTTGATATAAATTCAGCATTAAGCTTTTCAATTCCCGAGATAGTTTCCATTCCGGACGAAAAGCTTGAACAGTTTTATAAAGATCTGCCACAGCTTGAACTTTACAGAACATATCTTTCACGAATCAGAAAACAAAAAGATCATATTTTATCAGACGCTGAGGAAAGGATACTCGCACTCTCAGGTGAGCTTGCACAGTCCCCTGAAAACACCTACTCTATGTTTTCAAATGCAGACCTGAAATTTCCTGACGCTGTTGACAAGGACGGTGTTAAGCATCAGGTGACTCATGGCAGTTATATCCCTCTTCTGCAGTCGTCTGACAGAGTGCTCAGAAAATCAGCCTTTGAATCTCTGTATCACACTTATGACAGCTTCAAGAACACTTGTGCAGCAACACTCTCAGCACAAGTGAAAGCACTCAGCTTCTATGCAAAAGCAAGAAAATACAATTCAACTCTTGAGGCTTCTTTGTCGGGCACTGATGTACCCGTTGAGGTTTATCATAATCTTATAGAAACTGTTCATGAGAATATGCATTATATGTATGATTATGTAAAGCTCAGAAAAAAACTTATGGGCCTTGATGAACTTCATATGTATGATCTATATACTCCTGTTGTTGCAGACGCCGACATGAAAATCACTTTTGAAGAAGCAAAAGAAACAGTCCTGAAAGCTCTTGCTCCAATGGGTGATGAGTATATTGCAATACTCAAAGAAGGCTTTGAAAATCGTTGGATAGATGTCTATGAAAATGAAGGCAAGGCAAGTGGTGCATACTCGGCAGGAGCAATGGTTCACCCTTATGTTTTGCTTAATCACAAGGACACTCTTAATTGTATGTTTACCCTTGCACATGAAATGGGACATGCTATACATTCTTATCTCTCAAACAAGAATCAGCCATGGGTATATTCGGATTATGTTATCTTTGTTGCAGAGGTAGCGTCTACCTGCAACGAGGCTCTGCTTATGCAGTATCTTCTGAAGCATACTGACGACAAAAAACAAAAGGCATATCTTATCAACTATTTCCTCGAACAATTCAGGACAACGCTTTATCGTCAAACAATGTTTGCAGAATTTGAGCTGAAGATCAATGAACAGTCTGCAAGTGGTGAAGCTCTGACAGCAGAAAGCCTGAACGCTATTTACCGTGAACTTAACAAGCTTTATTTTGGTGATGATATTGTCATTGACAGTGAGATTGATCTTGAATGGGCAAGAATACCTCATTTCTACTATGATTATTATGTCTATCAGTATTCAACAGGCTATGCAGCAGCTATCGCACTTTCACAGAGAATTCTGAATGAGGGCGAAAATGCAGTCAAGGATTATCTTAACTTCCTGAGTGGTGGCTGTTCAACAGATCCTATCTCATTGCTGAAAGGTGCAGGAGTTGATATGACAACTGCTAAACCAATTTCAGATGCACTTTCACTTTTCGGTGAGCTTATAAAAGAAATGGAACAGCTTATAGGCTAAATAAAACAGCATTTTAAAAGGGCAAATCTTTTTTATAAAAGATTTGCCCTTGTTTTTAACTCTTTTTCTTTCTTCTGAAAAATCCAAAAAGCCTTGCAAAAAAGCCTTTTTTGACGACTTCCTGCTTCGGTGCATTTTCATAAGCATTAATAAACATCTGCTTTTGTGAGTCAAGAGGCTGTCCAACAGTCAGCACTCTTTTATATGTTCCATCAGGTTGCTGTTCTCTGGCTTTGACATTGTCCGAAAGTTGCAGTTCGAAATATTCAATCACACGCTTTCGGATGTTTTCATCAAGTATTGGTGCCGCCACCTCAACACGCCTTATAGTGTTTCTCGTCATGTAATCAGCTGAGGATATATAGACCTTCCTGTCCTCACCTTCTCCGAAAAGATATATTCTTGAGTGTTCAAGATATCTTCCAACGATTGATATAATGCGTACATTGTCCGTGTAACCGTCAACCCCAGCTACAAGGCATGAAATACCTCTTATAACAAGTTCAACCCTGACTCCAGCCTGTGAACACTCGATTATCTTGTCAATAAGCACCTTGTCGGTAAGCGAATTAAGCTTTGCTCCAACATAGCCCTGACCGCCATTTTTAGCTATTTCAATCTCCTTGTCCATCATCTCACATATTCTGTTTTGCAAACAGTTTGGTGCAACAAGAAGCTGTTTTGCCCTCTCCACCAGATTGCCTACTGCAAGTGCATCAAACACATCTATTGCATCATCGGCTATATCCTGATTAGCCGTCATAAGGCAAAGGTCTGTATAAAGCTCTGCCGTCTTTTCGTTATAGTTGCCCGTACCTATCTGAGTGATATATTTCACTGTCTTACCGGCTTTTCTTGTAATAAGACAAAGCTTTGAGTGAACTTTAAGTCCCTGAGGACCGTACAAAACATGGCAACCAGATTCTTCAAGCTGTTTTGACCAGACAATATTGTTCTCTTCATCAAATCTTGCACGAAGTTCTACAAGCACCGTAACGTCCTTACCGTTTTCAGCAGCCGTACACAGTGCCTTTATCACCTTTGAATTATTTGCAACACGATAAAGAGTCATCTTTATCGACACAACAGCAGGGTCTTTAGCCGATTCGTCAAGAAGTCTTAAAAACGGCTTAATCGACTCGTATGGATAAGAAAGCAGTATATCTCCCTTTTCAATCTGCTCGGTCATAGACATTTTTTCCGAAACAGCTGGTGATAATTGTGGTTCAATAGCATCAAAAAACAACGGCTTTTTTCTCTCCGCTTTTTTGAATACAGAAAATACAAAACTGAAATCAAGCGGTGCTTTTTCAATGAAAACCTGCTTCTTTGTGAGATCAAGACGCATACAAAGCTCCTGGGTTGTCAAATCAGAAAGATTCTTTGATAGCTGTAATCTCACAGGGCAGAGCCTTTTTCTCTTGTTTATCAGCACCGACATATTTTCTCTGAAGTCAAGCTCATCATCAAAGCTTTCTTCAATATTTATATCGGCATTTCTTGTGATTCGCATAAATGCCTTTTCTTCGACCTTATATTCCTCGAAAGTGTCGTCGGCAAAGTGCAGAATAAGATCCTCTACAAGTACAAAGCTTATCTCATCCGGGTTCTGTGTCGGCAAGAAAATTACCCTGTCAAACTTATCTCCACAGCTTATTATCCCAAGCTTGACACCTGATTTACAGCTGAGTTTTCCTACTATATATATTGTTTTGTTGTTAAGGAAAGGAAACGGATGACGCTTGTCAACAACAACTGCATTCAAAAATGGCTTTATCTCATAGGCATAATAGTCCTCTAAAAATGCGTATTCCAGCTTTGAAAGGCTTTTCATCTGCTTGTGATAAATGCGATTTACCTGCATTTCCTTCAAAAGTTCCTTGTATGTTGCGTCCTTTTGTATGTTAAGCTCTTTTACTCTTGTATATATGGCAGATAACTGTTCTGATGGACGCATTCTGGTCTTACCGTCCTTGTCGTTATCATTCAGTAAAGACTTATCTATAAGTGAGCCAACTCTCACCATAAAAAACTCATCAAGATTGCTTTCAAAAATTGACTCAAACAAAAGTCTTTCAAGAAGTGGGACACTGCTGTCCCTTGCTTCCTCCAGAACTCTCATATTGAATTTCAACCACGAAAGCTCTCTGTTATCATAAAACTTTTTCCCCATAAACCCTATCTCCCTTATGAGAATTATTAGCTGTATTTATTATATTATATATGTATTCGCAAGTCAATAAAATTCATGCGGATTCCGTTAAGCTTCATTCCATTTAAGTGAACGCTCAACAGCTCTTTTCCAACCATTGATATGAGCAATTCTCTCTGCTGTATCCATTGTAGGTATAAATTCTGTAAAGTTGCTTGCAATGCTTTTTATCTCGTCAACACTTTTCCATAAACCACAACCCAATCCTGCCAGGAAGGCTACACCCATAGCCGTTGACTCAACGTTATATGGTCTCACAACAGCTCTGCCAAGAATATCAGCCTGAAATTGCATAAGAAAATTATTCTGCGATGCTCCACCGTCAACTCTTATGGTATTCAGAGTGCCAGTGTCCGCTTCCATTGATGCAAGTACATCAAGTGTCTGGTATGCCATCGCTTCAAGCGAAGCTCTTATGATATGCCTTTTGTTTGCACCTCTTGTAAGACCAATTATCGTTCCCCTTGCAGACGAATCCCAATAAGGTGCACCAAGTCCTACAAAAGCAGGCACAATATACACACCATTGGTATCCGGTACGCTGAGTGCGATCTGTTCTGTTTCGGAAGCTGTTGAGATAAGCTCCAGCTCATCTCTTAACCATTTAATTAAAGCTCCTGACACAAAAACTGAACCTTCAAGTGCATAGCAAACCTTGTTTTCAAGTCCCCATGCAATCGTAGTGAGCAATCCATTATCAGATGTAACAGGCTCATCTCCTGTATTCATAAGCAGAAAACCACCCGTGCCGTAAGTATTCTTGACATCTCCCTTTGAAAAACAACACTGACCAAAAAGTGCTGACTGTTGGTCTCCTGCACAACCTGTTATTGAAATCTCCACACCGAAAATTTCCTTTTTACACATTCCCATAAATCCACTTGACTGCACAACCTTCGGTAGTATCTGTGACGGAATCCCCATAAATTCAAGTATCTCTTCGTCCCATTGAAGAGTATGGATATTAAAAAGCATTGTTCTTGATGCATTGGAATAATCGGTACAATGCACCTTTCCACCTGTCAGGTTCCATATAAGCCATGTGTCTATCGTACCAAACAAAATCTCACCGTTTTCAGCTTTTTCTCTTGCACCGTCAACATTACCAAGTATCCACTTTATTTTGGTAGCCGAAAAATAAGGGTCAATAAGCAGACCGGTTTTATCCTGAAAGAACTTTTCAAGTCCGTTGTTCTTATACTCCTCGCAACACTGTGCTGTACGACGGCACTGCCACACAATCGCATTATATACAGGCTTACCGGTATTTTTGTCCCATATTACAGTGGTTTCACGCTGGTTTGTAATGCCGATACCGGCAATCTCATCTGCACTGATTCCGGTATTTTTTATGACTTCACGGCAAACTGTAAGCTGTGTTTCAAGTATTTCAAGAGGGTCCTGCTCAACCCAACCATCATTAATGAATATCTGCGAAAACTCTTTCCGCTCACACCCTACAACCTCTCCTTTAATGTCAAAAATCAAGGCTCTTGACGAGGTCGTTCCCTGATCGAGTGAAAGAATATATTTTTTGTTCATATAAAATCCCTCCTTACAAGTTTTTTACGGGCTTTTCTATGATTTATGATAGTGCAAAAAAGAAGATTTGTCAACTTGAATTGATTTACGGGAGTAGTTTTGTAAACAATTTGTAAATATTTATCCTGAAAGATCTGTAGCCTTGACTTTGTTGGGCTATTATGTTATGATATTAAAGCCGCTTACTGTCGGTCCGGGATAAGTTATGCCCTTTTGAGCATACACCGAAGAGTAGCGAGTTTATGAAAAAGGTAGGTGCATTTGAAGATGTACGCAGTAATTGAAACAGGCGGAAAGCAGTATCAGGTAAACGAAGGTGACGTAGTTTTCATTGAAAAGCTTGACGCAGCAGCAGACGAAACTGTTACTTTCGACAAGGTTATGGTCGTTGGTAAGGATGGTAGCGTAAACGTTGGTGCTCCATATGTTGACGGTGCAACAGTTTCAGCTAAGGTTCTCAAGAACGGCAAGGCTAAGAAGATCACAGTTTTCACTTACAAGCCAAAGAAGGGCGAAAAGAGAAAAATGGGTCACAGACAGCCTTACACACAGGTTAAGATCGAAGCTATCAATGCATAATGATAACTATTGATTTTTTCAAAAACAAACAAGACAAGCTGCTCGGTTTTAATGTTTCTGGACATGCAGGATATGATCAATTCGGACTTGACATTGCTTGTGCGAGTGTATCATCTGCGGTAATGCTGGCAGCAAATACAATCACTGAGGCATTTAAGATTGATGCTAAGGTGGTTGTTGAGGAAAACGATATTTTGTTAAAGCTTGTATCTGACGAAAAAGGATACGGAGATAAGGTTCTTTTGGGACTTTTAACTCATATGTATTGCCTTTCCGATGAATTTACAGGCTGTATTAAAGTAAAGGTTGTTGAAAAATAGCCTTGCTTATGAGAATTACATGACGGAGGTGTAATTGTAATGATTAGAATTTCTATGCAGTTTTTTGCTCATAAAAAGGGAATGGGTTCTACAAAGAACGGTCGTGACTCTGAAGCAAAAAGACTTGGTGTAAAAAGAGCTGACGGTCAGTTCGTACTTTCAGGCAACATCCTTGTTCGCCAGAGAGGTACTCACATCCATCCGGGTGAAAATGTTGGCCGTGGATCAGATGACACATTGTTCGCTACTGCTGACGGTGTTGTAAGATTTGAAAGAATGGGAAGAGATCGTAAGAAGGTTTCTGTTTACCCACAGGCTTAATTTTATGCATATCAACCCTGAGCCATGGGCTTGGGGTTTTTTGTTAATTTTGGTTTAAAAGAATCGGAGGTAAAAATGTTTGTCGATCAGGCCAATATATATATAAAAGCAGGCGACGGAGGAGATGGATGTGTTTCATTCCACCGTGAAAAATATATAGCCTCCGGCGGTCCGGACGGTGGCGACGGTGGCAAGGGTGGCGATATTGTTTTTAAGGTGGATGACAATATTTCAAACCTTATTGACTTCCGATATAAAAGAAAGTATGTTGCCGAAAAAGGACAGAACGGCTCTTCTAAAAACTGTACCGGAAGAAACGCTCAGGACCTCGTAATCAGCGTACCAAGAGGTACTGTCGTAAGAGAAACAGAAAGTGGCAGAATACTTGCCGATCTTTCGGGAAATGAACCTGTTGTTATCTGCAAAGGTGGAAAAGGTGGACGTGGAAACGCTCATTTTGCTACACCTACAAGACAGATTCCACGTTTTGCAAAGCCGGGTTTCAGGGGCGATGAGTATAACGTTACTCTTGAATTGAAGCTTATTGCTGATGTCGGATTGGTCGGATTTCCAAATGTCGGAAAGTCTACACTCATTTCAGTGGTTTCAGCGGCAAAGCCTAAAATCGCTAATTATCACTTCACAACCCTTACTCCTGTTCTCGGAGTAGTTAAAATTGAAGATGGAAAATCTTTTGTTATGGCTGATATTCCTGGACTTATTGAGGGTGCAAGTGAAGGTGTCGGACTTGGTCATGAGTTTTTGCGTCATGTTGAAAGATGCAGACTTATCGTTCATGTTGTTGACGTTTCGGGTATCGAGGGCAGAAATCCTATCGAAGATTTTAAAGCTATAAACAAAGAGCTTGCAAACTTTTCCGAAGAACTTGCTGAAGCACCACAGATCGTTGCTGCAAACAAGTCGGATATGGCAACACCTGAGCAGATCGCAAGCTTTAAAGATTATATCGAAAGCAAAGGTTATGCTTTCTTTGAGATCTCTGCTGCTACTACTATGGGTACGCAGGAACTGGTTTTCGGCATCTGGGATAAGCTCAAAGACCTTCCTCCTGTAAAAGAATTCGAGGCTCAGCCTCTTACACAGCAGGAGCTTGACGAAAAACTTATCACAAACAGAGATTTCAATGTCACTGTTGAAAACGGTATTTACTTTGTCGAAGCAGACTGGCTCTGGGATGTTCTCAGATCGGTCAATATGGAAGATTACTCATCGTTACAATATTTCCAGCGTGTACTGCGTAGCAGTGGTATCATCGACAAGCTGGAAGCAATGGGTATCAACGAAGGTGACACCGTTTCTATTTTTGATTTTGAGTTTGATTATATCAGATAAAATCCACAACTTACGGAGATTATATGGACAAACGAGATGCTATGCAATACTCCCCTTTGACTTTAGCTTTTTTAGGGGACTCGGTTTATGAACAACTTGTCAGGAAAAAGCTCGTTTTATCGGCTAACAGACCTGTCAATGTTCTTCACAAGCTGACTATCCAGAGAGTCTGTGCAGAATATCAGGCTGATGCCGTTAAACTGTTGCTTGAAAAGGATATACTTACTGTTGATGAACAGAATCTTCTCAAGCGTGGCAGAAATGCATCTGGTGTTTCTGCTCCTAAACATTCGACCGTTGCACAATACAGGTCTGCTACAGGTCTTGAATGTTTATTAGGATACCTGTTTCTGACCGGACAGACTGAGAGAATTGAGGAAATTTTTAATTTAATTTGGGAATCAGATATTCCCGTCAAATAATTACAAGGAGTTGAATATATATGTCAGGACATTCAAAATGGGCTAACATTAAGCGTAAAAAAGAGGCTACTGACAGTGCAAGAGCTAAGATTTTTACTAAAATCGGACGTGAAATGGCTGTTGTTGTCAAGGAAGGTGGACCGGATCCTGCCAACAACTCAAAGCTCGCTACTTTGATTGCTAAGGCTAAGGCTAACAACGTTCCAAACGATAACATCGAAAGAATTATCAAAAAAGCTGCCGGTGAAGGCAACAAAAATAACTATGAAACTATGGTTTACGAAGGCTACGGCCCTTGTGGAGTTGCTGTAATCGTTGAATGTCTTACTGACAACAAAAACCGTACTGCAGGTGATGTTCGTCACTATTTCGACAAGTTCGGCGGAAACCTCGGTACAAGTGGGTGCGTATCTTTCATGTTCTCCGATCAGGGTACTGTTATCATTGAAAATAACGGTGCTGACGAAGACAAGATAATGGAAGACTGCTTTGAAGCAGGTGCTGATGATTTCAGCATCGAGGACGAGATAATTGAAATCACATGTGGCCCTAACAACGTAACTGCCGTTTCTGAGGCTTTGACAGGCTTAGGCTATAAGGTTATTTCTGCTGAGGCTGACAAGGTTCCTTCAAACTACACTAAGCTTGAAGATGAAGACGCTATCAAAAAGATGAACCTGCTCCTTGACACTCTCGAAGACAACGATGACGTTCAGAACGTTTACCACAACTGGGAGATGCCTGAGGAATAAATCCCTGAAATTTGCCTCTCAACATAACGTAAGTCAAAAACGACACAAGCCATTCAAGTGATTGAACTGCTCCAAGTTGTGCAGACAGCACAAAAAAGCAGGTCTAGCGATAAGTATTGATTATCGTAATATAAGCACTATGAGATATAGAAATGAGCAAAAAGCCTGACCTACCATAAAAGTAAGTCAGGCTTTCCTGTTAGGAAAAGAATATCAAAGATAAAACAAAAATCCGAACACTCCATCAATTTGGATAGTGTTCGGATTATTACTGTCTGGTGACCCGTACGGGAATTGAACCCATGATTCCGCCGTGAAAGGGCGGTGTCTTAACCTCTTGACCAACGGGCCGAAAAATGGTAGCGGTAACTGGATTTGAACCGGTGACACCCTGGGTATGAACCAAGTGCTCTAGCCAACTGAGCTATACCGCCAAATGTTTTGTCCAGCGTTTAGCGACTTAATTATTATACACTATTCGTAACATCTTGTCAATACCCATTTGTACCTTTTTTTGTAGATACATCAATTTTGTTAATGTTGCATAGTTTTCACCAGAATTGCAGTGGGGTTTTGCTTAAAGTGATAATACATGGTGTTGATGCAGAGGTGAATCTGTAGTCGCCCGTTCTTCATACAGTGCAGTGTGATAAAATATCTTAAAAATGCAAACTGATCAAAGGTGTTGCTCATGCAAATATGTAAGTTTGCTGAGTGCCTTGACAAGGGTATGTAAAAATATTATAATTAACAAAAGATGATTATGTTTTGTAAAGCCTGTAAGTTTTACCTCAAATTCGCTGATGCTTCATAGCGAACTTCTTGAGCCCTATAAATAAAAGATTTAACTTATCGCATTGGTGCACAGCATTGTTGAATCAATAAAATTAAGGACGGATAATATATGAAAAGAAAATATGCACTTTTAGGTGGAACTCTGGGACACACAATGTCACCACCTATACACCTAAGATTATTTGAACTTAAAGGCAGAGATGCTGAATATGGTATTGTTGAAAGCACAGTTGAGGAGCTATGTGACAAAACAGAATACCTGAATAGCCTGAGAGGTTACAATATCACAATACCACATAAGATAAATATCATTCAATATCTTGACAAGCTTGATGATACGGCAAAGAAATATAACTCGGTTAACTGCGTTGACAATAAAGACGGAGTTTTGACAGGATATAACACTGATGTTGATGGCTTTTTACGTTCACTTTCTGCAAATGGAGCAAAGCTTGATGGCAAGGTGCTGCTTCTTGGTGCAGGAGGTGTTGGTAGAATGATGGCTATTGAAACCTGCTGTGCAGGAGGAGAGCTTACGATGGCAGTTCTCCCTGACTTCATACCACAGACCGAGATAGTAAAACAGGATATACTTAACCTCTGTCCTGAAGCAAAGGTTAATATAGTAACATTTGATGCTATTGATGGTGAATATGATGTCATGATAAATGCCACTCCTGTTGGAATGTACCCTGAATGCGATGCTTGTGTGGTAAGCGATGAAGTTATAAGCCGTACAAAGTTCATTTTTGACGCTATATACAATCCTCGTGAAACGCTTTTGATGAAAAAGGCAGAGTCAATGGGCATCAAAGCAGTCGGCGGCATGGCAATGCTTGTGTGGCAGGCGGTGTCTGCCCATGAGATATGGGACGGCGATTATTACACTGAGCAAGAGGTTCAGACTATAATTGACGAGATGGAGCTCCGTGTTGAAGCCGATTTCCCGTCTAATTAAGGTAATTATTTAATTTAAAACAGCCACGTGGTGGCTGTTTTTTTTAGTCCAAAGGAATCGTGAGTAGTCTGTGGACTGCTCACGAAAATATTGGTATTCTTTTTTAGCTACGGTATCAACTTCGTTTTACCACTCTATTTAGAGTGATGTGGTTTTTCTTTTTTTGTGAATTTATGATGAGCAATTTTAGCTTCAAACCAGAAAGTAGAGCCTTTTCCTTCTTGTGATTGAACACCGAAAGCAAATCCATGCTTTTTGAGTATTTCACGACAGATAGATAGTCCGAGTCCCGAACCGACAATTTCACGTTTGTATTTTGCGTCACGATAGTATCGGTCAAAAACAAGAGGAAGCAGATCCTTGGAAATACCATTGCCGTTATCAATGACTTCAATTCTGACAACATCATTTTTATTGATCTGACGTATCCTGATAAGCTTATCCTCTCCACAGTAATTAACTGCATTGTTAATAAAGTTGTAAAGCACCTGGTCAATTTTGCCCTCATCAGCAGAAATAATTCTGTCCTCATCTTCAATGAATTTTATATCATAGTTGTCGTTTTCGATAAGGAGCTGATAACGCGTCAGCACATCATTGATCTTCTCGTGAACGGAGAAGTCTGTAATTTCCATTTCCATATTACCGCTTTCGAGCTTGGAAAGTTCAAGCAGGGTGTTCACAAGATTTGAAAGTCTGTCGGTTTCATCAATGATAACATTTATATGCTCATTGCGTTTTTGTGGATTTTCACCTGAAAAATCCCTTATCATCTCGGCATAGCTTTTAACTATTGTCAACGGTGTACGCAAATCATGAGAAATATTAGCGATAAGATCTTTCCTCAGCTCTGAAACTTTTTGTATCTCATTTTTAGTATTGTCAAGCACAGTAGAAAGAGCCTCGATTTCACGGTAGCCCTTGGCGTTAAAGTCTACCGAATAATCACCTTCACCGAACTTTTTAGCAGTCTTTGTAATTTCAATTATAGGATGTGAAAGACGTTTTGATATAAAAAGTGTTACAATAAAAGCCAGCTCAAAAAGTATTATAGTGATGTAAATAAGCTGTTCACGAATGATTGTAACTGTTGAATTGATAGGTTCAATAGAGCCTTCAATATACAGATATAATGGTGTTGCATAGCGAATACTTTTTATCGTAGTGCAGAAAAAAATCTCCTGATTTTTAACGTGTTCGTTCTGATAAATCTTTGTGATATAGTTTGTTTGCTGCTTTTTGAGATCGTTTTTCAACTGGAAGATAAATCTTCCCCAGTTTTCATTGAGGTCGCTGTTGAATACCGAAAAGCTTCCCAGATTATTTTCAAGCAACAGTAGATTGCCCATTTCATCGGTCACAAGTAT
>JAUNJM010000039.1 GCA_030533265.1 Ruminococcus sp.
GAGAGAAAAGAATTTTTCTGTACCATATCTGAAAATTGTGTTAACGTACATCATAAGAAGTAATGGCTTGTCAACCTTAGCTCTTATTTTTGATACAAGATCAAAAATTTTATCAAGAGTAGTACCGTTATTGAGTGAACGCAATGAAGCTTTCTGAATGGTAATGCCCTCAGCAATAGGATC
Organism: Ruminococcus sp.; assembly: GCA_030533265.1. Lineage (GTDB taxonomy): Bacteria > Bacillota > Clostridia > Oscillospirales > Ruminococcaceae > FB2012. The sequence continues at coordinate 184 of JAUNJM010000039.1, forward strand.
AGAAAACGGTACACCAAGTTCTACTATATCTGCACCATTATCAAACATGGAAAGTACAACGTTTTCAGTTGTTTCCATGTCAGGGTCACCAGTTGTAACAAATGTAATAAGAGCTTTTTTATTTTCTTTATTCAGTTGCTCAAAGCAAGCATCAATTCTATTCTTCATTGAGGTCAACCTCCCTGTATTTTGCAATCGAGTAAACGTCCTTGTCACCACGACCTGAAAGATTGATTACAGCAATCTGATCTTTTGACATAGTAGGAATTATTTTCAGAGCAGCAGCAACAGCGTGTGAGGATTCGATTGCAGGAATAATACCTTCAGTTTTTGATAGATATTCAAAAGCACAAACAGCTTCCTCATCAGTTATAGCAACATAGTCAGCACGACCTATCTGATGAAGATATGCGTGTTCAGGACCGACTCCCGGATAATCAAGACCGGCTGAAATTGAATAAACAGGATTAATCTGTCCGTATTCATTTTGCAGAAACAGTGATTTCATGCCATGGAAAATTCCAACTGAACCGTTTGTGATAGTAGCAGCATTGTCAGGAGTGGTGACACCACGTCCGGCAGCCTCAGCACCGACAAGTCGTACCGATTTGTCCTCAATGAAGTTATAGAAAGCACCTATTGCGTTTGAACCACCACCACAGCAAGCAATAACACAGTCAGGAAGCTTGCCCTCACGTTCCATAAGCTGTTGTTTTATTTCCTTGGAAATAACCTTCTGGAAATCACGAACCATCTCCGGATAAGGATGAGGTCCCATAGCAGATCCGATACAGTAAAAAGTAGTGTCAATATTAGAACACCAATCACGCATAGCTTCGTTTACAGCGTCCTTGAGGGTGGCAGTACCGCTGTTTACAGCAGTACACTTAGCACCGAGAAGGTTCATTCTATATACATTGAGTGATTGTCTTTTAATATCCTCAGCACCCATGAAAATTTCACATTCCAGCCCGAACAAAGCACAAACCGTAGCAGTAGCAACACCATGCTGACCAGCACCTGTTTCTGCAATGACACGTTTTTTACCCATTTTCTTTGCAAGCAGAATCTGACCAAGCACGTTGTTTATTTTGTGAGCACCAGTGTGGTTAAGGTCTTCACGCTTGATATAAACCTTTGCACCACCAAGATCTTTTGTCATTCTTTCAGCGTAGTAAAGAATAGACGGTCTGCCTGCATAATCACGATAAAGCTCTTCAAGTTCTCTGATAAATTCAGGGTCATTTTTATATTTATTATAAGCAGTTTCAAGTTCATGAACAGCGTTCATAACGATTTCAGGAACATATTGTCCACCAAAATCACCAAAACGTCCGATTTTCGACATATAAATCCTTCTTTCTTGTATTCAGATTCAATTAATACTGCGAATCTCAGCAATAATATAAGATGTTTTCTTTTTCAAGACTGTTTCACATGGAACATTATTCCTGAATTTCATTAACCAAGAAAATTGTCTTTAAAACTCTTGTCGCTGAAATAGTTGATACCAATAGCATTTCTTACTTCATCGACAGTCTTAGTTGAAACTTCAATAGCATGATCTGTACCATTACGGAGAATCTCCAGCAAAGCACCCTTGTCCTTAGCATATTCTTCTCTGCGTTCACGGATAGGCTTGAGCATTTCCTGCATAACGTTGTTGAGAAATTTCTTGACTTTCATATCACCAAGTCCACCACGTCTGTAATGCTCTTTAAGTTCTTCGAGATTCTGATATTCAGGGAGATATTCAGCAAACATATCATCATTGCTGAAAGCGTCAAGATAAATGAAAACAGGGTTGTTTTCAGTGTGACCCGGATCAGAAATATTGATGTGAGTAGGGTCAGTAAACATTGACATTACCTTTTGTTTGATAGTTTTTTCATCGTCCTTAAGATAAATACAGTTACCTATAGATTTACTCATCTTAGTACCACCGTCAGTACCGACAAGACGCATACAAGCCTGATTATCAGGTAAAATTGCCTCAGGTTCAACAAGAATCTCGCAGTTGTAGATTCTATTGAAAGCAGATACGATTTCTCTTGTTTGTTCAAGCATAGGAAGTTGATCTTCACCAACAGGAACATACTTAGCTTTAAAAGCAGTGATGTCAGCAGCCTGACTTATAGGATAAGTAACAAATCCTACAGGAAGATTTCTTTCAAAGTTTCTGAGCTTAATTTCAGCTTTTATAGTAGGATTTCTTTCAAGTCTTGACATTGTAACAAGATTTGAGTAGTACATAGGAAGCTCATAAAGTGCAGGGACGTGTGACTGCACAAAGAAAGTAGTCTTGTCTGGCTGTAATCCTGCAGCAAGATAATCGAGAGTAACTTCAAGAATATTCTGTCTTATCTTTGCAGGGTTATCTGCGTTATCGGTAAGAGCCTGCAGATCAGCGATCATAACAAACTGATCAAATTTTCCGGTATTCTGTAGATTAACTCTGTTTTTAAGTGAGCCGACAAAGTGACCTAAATGCAAAGGACCTGTTGGACGATCTCCTGTAAGAATAATTTCTTTATTCGTATTTGACATGTTATTTTCCTCCTGAATTATAGTATTGTAAATCAAGGCAATAAAAAAAGTCCCATCATCACAATAGCTTTTGCTATGGGACGATAGAACAACCGTGGTGCCACCCAATTTTCCGATAAAATTCATCGGCTCACAGATACGCATTTCTGATAGAAAATCAATATCCTGTCACACTAACGTAGGAAACACGGCTAATGATACTCGAACAAAAAGAACTTTCACATTGCTCCTCACAAATCCATTCACTTAATCATCACGTACTGATTCGCACCAACCATCAGCTCTCTGAAACGATCCTAAAAAGCTACTTACTTTTGCTCAACGGATTTTAAATATTAATTTAATAACATTATATTCTGTTACAAAATAATTGTCAATAGGACATTATTAACAAATTGTAAACTTTGGCGTTTACTTAAGATTGCTTTATTTAGTGTTGCAATATTTTTTCAGATAGTGTATAATAATTATGAATTAGTTTTATTAAGAAAGGAAGGTTTTATGAAGTTTTATACAAATAAAAAATACAATACTATAGCTTTTTATGCTATACTTGTGGTGGCATTGAATGTTTTACTGATCATAGCGATTTTAAGATTTCAAGATATCCTTAACATATTTTCAGCATTGTTCACAGTACTATTACCGGTTATCTGGGGTTTTGCTATTGCATTTTTAGTCAATCCGATAATGGTTACTTTTGAAGATGTTGTTCAAAAGAAAATCATAAAAAAGCCAGCATCACAAGGTAACAAAAAAAGAAAGTGGCTACGCATATTATCAGTCTTTATAAGCTCAGTAATATTCCTTGGAATTGTAGGGGGAGTAATTTCTATAATTGTTCCTGAACTTATAAACAGCGTGAATGATGTTATAAACAATTCATCTGACACTGTTGAAACAAGTAAGCAATGGATAAACAAGCTTTTTGCAAATTATCCTAAAATCAGCAAAATATTATCTGACAGAATTGCAGAGTTTAGTACAGATCTTGGCAATTTACAGCCAATGCTTGAAAATATACTTTCAGGAGCTTTAGGCTTTGTAAATTTAGTAAAGAATTTTGTGCTTGGATTTATTCTTTCAATCTATCTTTTGTTCAACAAGGAAACACTTGTTGCCCAGTTGAAGAAAATTATGTTTGCAAACTTAAAAAAATCAACGTGTGGAAAGCTGTTCAGATTTGGTAATCAGGCAAATAAAGTTTTTTCAGGATTTATTACAGGGAAAATTGTTGATTCAATAATCATCGGATTTATTTCTTTTGTAGTACTCACAATAGTAAATATGCCTTACAACATTCTTATAAGCGTTATTATTGGTGTAACAAATATTATACCATTTTTCGGGCCATTTATCGGAGCAATACCATCAGCACTGCTTATTCTTCTTGTTGAACCGAGAAAAGTTATCATATTCTTGATTATAGTTCTTCTTATACAACAGTTTGACGGAAATGTTCTCGGACCTAAAATTCTTGGAGATTCAACAGGGTTGCCTGCAATATGGGTAATGATTTCATTGTTTATAGGTGGTGGAATGTTTGGGTTCATTGGAATGTTAATATCAGTGCCAGCATTTGCACTTATTTACAGCCTTATAAGAGATGGGATTGATAACAAGCTTAAAAATAAGAAACTTCCGTTGTCTACAGAGTATTATAAAGATGACCACAAAAGGTTGTTAGGTTCTGAAAAGAAAAAGTTTGTACCACTTACACCGGAAGAACTTTCAAAGATTGATATTCCTTCTATCAGTGAAGCAAACGAAGCAAAATAAAGTAAAACACGGATACTTCCAAAATTAAGAAATATCCGTGTTTTTTTATTTCATATATTTTTTGTGAGCCTTTATTGCGTATATTGACGAGTAAATCAAAAGAATACCTGCTATCACTACTATTGTAATTACAAAAGCTTTAGATTTGAAAAAAGAAGCAGCAACATGAAGGGTAGCAGAGAACTGGTCACGTTCAACCGAATTTGTTGCAATAAGATCAATCCTGCTTAAAACCTCACCATTGTATACAAGCTTCATTTCGCCGAGAACATCACCGGCTTCAATAGGAGCAACAATATTTTTTTCGATTGAGAGTTCCTGCTTTACCTCATCAACCGGAATCTCAACAGGCCATAATTGTGAATATCCGTTGGCAGGTTTCAGTGTAACATAATCAGTACCCTTACCAAATTGGATTGTTGCTTCCTGAACTTCAGCGCTTGTATTGACAAAATCAGTAACAAGAAGACTATTGAAAGCCCACTTATATAAAGAAATGTGGTCAAGCAAATTGTAGTATACAACGTCATCAGCAAAAACTGAATCAGGATTGTCCTCACCGATTTTAATATCCTGCTCACGCTTTTCGATAGGCGCACCCATTGTTACGATAAGATAATTGTTGCCGTCATAAGATGCATAAGAAGCAAGACAGCGTCCTGCCTCGTTAAGCGTACCAGTCTTGATACCTTTTACGCTTGCGTAGTAGTAATCCGAGTCAGATGCCAACATATAGTTTGTATTGTTTATCGTTGTGCCATTAGGGTGATAATCAGTAGCTTCCATTTCATAAAAAGGCATTGAAACTATCTCTTTAAATTCAGGGTAGTTGTCAAGAGCATATCTACAAAGCACAGATATATCTTTGCAACTTGTGTAGTTTTTATTAGCAAACAGACCGTGAGCATTAGAAAAGTGGGTTTCTGTCATGCTAAGCTCCTCAGCCTTTTCATTCATCATTTCACAGAATTTCGGTATAGAGCCGGCAATGTTTATAGCAATAATATTAGCAGCCTCGCATGATGATGGTATCAGAAGAGCGGCAAGCAGGTCATAGTAGTTAACTTTTTCGTTAGGCTGAATGTCAGCTGTAGAAGCACCTGTGCCAAAAAGTTCATCAAAAGCCTCAGAACCTGCTGAAACATATGTAGTTTTAAGTTTTTCAGGATTATCCTTAAACTTGTCAAGCAAAACAACAGCCGTCATGATTTTAGTAAGTGATGCAGGAACTCTTGCTTTTTCACCTTCCTTATTGAACATAGTTTCACCGGTATTAAGGTCAACCATGAAAACTGACTCAGAGTAAAAATCAAGAGGAATCCCATTTCCGTCCTCATCAACTCCTGATGTGGGAGTGAAGTCAAATGCACTGACATTTATCGTGCAGGTCATCACAACAGCCATAAAAACTGAAATAACAGATACTATTTTCTTTTTTAGTTTCATTATATCGTTCCTTTCGGATATATTAGGATTTTTTATAAAGTATGTTCTTACCTTTTTTGCCACACTTGACAACAACACCTAGATAGGAAAGAATATTCAGTGTTGTCTGAGCATTTTTCAGCCTGATTTTTGCACATTTAGCAAAGTCATTTGATGTAAATTCATCAGCAAGTCCTTCAGGTACACAAATAGCATAATCGTTTGGATTATTAAAGTGAATCTCATCAACAATATCAATGGGCATACGATCACATCTTGTTGAGCCTTTTTTCTTGTCGTTGGACCAGCCGTTAGCGGATTTCTTCCATTTCAAGAAATACAAGGCAAATGTTCATTCTTGGGTTGTCCAGTGTATACTTTATTTTATAAAGCTCTTTGAAACAGTCGTAAATAGTGCCGTTTTTAGGAGATTTTCGTCTTTTAGACTTTTCGCCTGTTTCGACATCAATCCATGAAAGGTACTTGATTTTTGCAATGGGATATACAACTGTTACATTGGAGTATTCCAAAAAAGCTTCAAGCTTTTTTCTCAGGGCATTAAAATTCTGAGTCTGTATCTCGATAACACCGTTCTCACCAGCAATATCTGCAACATATCCGCCGAGCTTGATTTCCTGATTATCTTCAAAAGGCTCAAAATAGTATTTTAAAACAGCATGGAGTGTCTTTTCACCCAGTGTACCGATACCATTTTTCTGCCGTTGTTTATTTATGATTTTATCACAAGCTTCATAAAATCTGAGTTTATCCAAGCTTATCAGCCCCTTAAAATATAATTATATCAGAAATTGAAGTTTTCGTCAACAATTCAAATCATATATTAACATATTTGAGTGAAAAGCTCTTGTATTTTAATATGAAATGTGGTATAATAACTTTAATATTGTAATTTGGAATGGTGTTTTATGGAATCAACTAACAACGCTCAGGCAAGAATAAATGAATTGGTAGATTTGCTAAACTATCACAGCAGACTTTATTATGTAGAGAATAAAAATGAAATTTCAGATTACGAATATGATATGCTTCAACAGGAACTTAAAAACCTTGAGGAGCAGTATCCTGAATATATAAGAACAGACTCACCTACCCAGCGTGTTGGCGGTGAGGCAGCCTCAACCTTTGAAAAGGTTGAGCATAAGGTCCAGATGGGTTCAATACAGGACGTCTTTTCATTTGAGCAGGTCGAGCAGTTTGTAAATACTGTGAAACAAACAGTTGATAATGCTGAATTTGTTGTTGAACCCAAAATTGACGGCCTTTCTGTATCACTTGAATATCATAACGGTGAGTTGATTATTGGTTCAACACGAGGTGATGGTTTTGTCGGTGAAAATGTAACGGCAAATCTCAAAACCATAAAGTCTATACCGATGAGTATTTCAGATAAACTTCCTTTGCTTGAAGTCAGAGGAGAAGTTTATATGCCAAGAGAAGTTTTTTTTGATCTTGTTAAGACGCAGGAGGAAAACGCAGAACAGCCTTTCAAGAATCCTCGTAATGCAGCTTCAGGATCACTAAGACAAAAGGATTCAAAGGTTACTGCAAAACGTAAGCTTGATATATTCTGTTTTAATATCCAGCAGATTGAGGGCATGGAACTGAATTCTCACAAGCAGTCACTTGATTATATAAAATCACTTGGCTTTAAAACAGTGCCGGACTATAAAAAAGTATCATCTTATGATGAGATCAGAAAGTGCATAGAGGATATTGGCGAAAAGCGATTTGATCTTCCGTTTGAAATTGACGGCGTGGTAATAAAAGTAGATAGTTTTTCGCATAGAGATATTCTCGGTTCGACAGCAAAAACACCCAAATGGTCAGTTGCGTATAAATTCCCACCAGAAGAAAAACAGACAAGACTTCTTGATATTGAGCTGAATGTCGGAAGAACCGGAGCTGTTACACCTGTAGCAATTTTTGAACCATTGTTACTTGCCGGTACAAGCGTTTCAAGGGCAACGTTGCACAATCAGGATTTTATAAACGAGAAAAACATTACTATAGGTGATATAATTACTGTAAGAAAAGCAGGAGATATAATTCCTGAAGTTGTGTGTGTGTCTGATAAACTGGGTAGTGGGGTTTTTCAAATTCCTGATATCTGTCCGGTCTGTGCAACAAAACTTGTAAAATCAGATGACGAGTCAGCAATTAGATGTCCGAATGTTGACTGTCCTGCACAGATTTTCAGAAGTATCGTACACTTTGCATCAAAGGGTGCTATGAATATAGACGGTCTTGGTCCTGCAATAGTGAAAACATTACTTGACAACAAGCTTATTGAATCAGTAGCTGATTTGTATGAACTTAAAACAGAACAGCTAATAGAGCTTGATAACTTCAAGGAAAAATCAGCGAATAATTTAATTAATGCTATAAATAAATCAAAAACAAATACTCTCGACCGATTGATTTTCGGTTTTGGTATAAGAAATATTGGACAAGCATCTGCCAAACTTCTATGTAAAAAATTCGGAGATCTTGATAATATCATGTGTGCAACTGCAGATCAGATTGCTGAAATTGAAGGCTTTGGCAATGTTATGGCAGAAAACGTAATAAATGAGCTTTCTGAACCTCATATGGTAAACCTTATCAACAGGCTGAAAAGCTATGGAGTGAATACGACATATGAAAAAGTTCAGGTCGATAACAGATTTGAAGGTAAAACCTTCGTGCTTACGGGAACTCTGCCTACTCTTAAAAGAAATGAAGCAAAAGCTGTAATAGAAAAATACGGCGGAAAAGCGAGCGGTTCTGTTTCAAAGAAAACAGACTATGTCCTTGCAGGAGAAGAAGCCGGAAGTAAGTTGACAAAAGCTCGGGAGCTTGGTATTCTGATAATAAGCGAAGAAGAATTTCTTGAAATGACAAAATAAATTGATCAGGGGGATAATGATATGAATATTGATATCAAACATATTGCAAAGCTTTCACGTCTGAGAATTGAAGATGATAAGCTTGAAGAGTTTGAAACACAAATGCAAAATATCGTCAACATGGTGGAAAAGTTGCCTGATATTGACGAAAGCCTTGCACTTGATGAGAATAATCCTATGATTCTCAGAGAAGATGTGGCTGTTACTGACAAGTATTCAAGACAGGAGCTTATGAGTAATGCTCCACAAGTTAAGGCAGGCTGTCTTGTAGTGCCTAAAACTGTAGAGTAAGGAGTGTCTAATTTGGAATTGTTTGAAAAGAACGCATATGAACTTTCAGATATGCTTAAAAATAAGGAAATCAGTTCAGTTGAGCTGACAAAATCAGTTTTTGAACGTATTGGTGCTGTTGAGGATAAGGTAAATGCCTATGTAACTCTCAACGAGGAAAACGCTTTGAAAACAGCATCAGAAATTGATGAAAAACGTGTAAACGGAGAGGAACTTTCTGATCTTGCAGGTATCCCTATGGGTATCAAGGATAATATTTCAACAAAAGGTCTGAGAACAACCTGTTCATCAAAAATGCTCGGAAATTACGTTCCTCCTTTCAATGCAACAGTAATCAACAAGCTTGAAAACACCGGGGTTGTAATTACAGGCAAGCTCAATATGGACGAGTTTGCAATGGGATCATCAACCGAAACATCATATTTCAAGCCAACCTGCAATCCTCATGCACTTGACAGAATTCCTGGTGGCTCATCTGGCGGTTCAGCAGCAGCGGTTGCAGCTTGTGAAGCGGTCGTATCACTTGGTTCGGATACAGGTGGATCAATACGACAGCCTGCTTCCTATTGTGGAGTAGTTGGACTTAAGCCTACATACGGAGCTGTATCACGTTTCGGGCTTGTAGCGTTTGCATCATCGCTTGACCAGATTGGTCCAATCGGAAAATGTGTTAAGGACGTAGCAATGGTACAGTCAGCTATCAACGGACGTGACAGAATGGATGCTACATCAGCTTGCAGAGAGTATACTGACCTTGCAAAAAATCTTAGCGCTGACGTAAAAGGTCTTAAAATCGGACTTCCGAAAGAATATTTCGGTGAAGGAATTGATGCAGAGGTTAAAGCTTCGGTTCTCAGTGCTGTTAAAGAACTTGAAAAACAGGGTGCAACTGTTAAAGAAATCTCACTTCCGTCTACAGACTATGCACTTTCAGCTTATTATATCATCTCATCAGCAGAAGCATCATCAAATCTTGCACGTTTTGACGGTGTAAGATATGGTTTCCGTGCTGAAAATTACGACAGTCTTATTGATATGTATGAAAAGACACGTTCCGAAGGATTTGGTGATGAGGTCAAGCGTCGTATAATGCTTGGTACATTCGTGCTCAGCTCAGGTTTTTATGATGCTTATTACGGTAAAGCAAAGCTCCTTCAGAGAAGAATTTCTGATGAGTTTAACTGTGCATTTAATGATGTTGACGTTATCGCAGCACCTACTGTTCCGACAACTGCTTTTAAAATCGGTGAAAACATGGGCGATCCACTTAAAATGTACGCAACTGACATCTGCACAGTTACAGTGAACATTGCAGGACTTCCTGCTATATCAGTACCATGTGGAACAGACAGTAATAAACTCCCAATCGGATTACAGCTTATTGGCAATAAATTTACAGAGCAGAAGCTTCTCAATACAGCGTATGCTTATGAGAAAATTTCTGACGGGTTTATAATGCCAAAGCTTTAAAGAAAGGAGTTTGTTGTAATGGTAAGAGGTTATGAAGTAGTAATTGGTCTTGAGACACACGCTGAGCTTAACACCAATTCTAAAATATATTGTGATTGTAAAAACCAGTTCGGTCTTGAAGTCAACTCACAGGTATGTCCGATTTGTATGGGTATGCCCGGAGCATTGCCAACGTTGAATGAAACTGTTGTTGATTATGCAATTAAAATGGGACACGCACTTAATTGCAGTATTAACCGTATCTGTAAGCAGGACAGAAAAAACTATTTTTATCCTGACCTTCCTAAAGCTTATCAGATCTCACAGGCAGAAGTTCCACTTTGTGAAAACGGATATGTAAACGTGCTGGTTGACGGTGAAGAAAGAAAAATCGGTATAACCAGAATTCATATTGAGGAGGACGCAGGAAAGCTCCTTCATTCAGATAAATTTGACGGATGTTCACTTGTTGACCTTAACAGATGTGGGGTACCGCTTATTGAAATTGTATCAGAACCTGATATGAGAAGTTCAGCCGAAGCAAAGGCTTATCTTGAAACTTTGAAGTCAATCCTGCAGTATCTTGACATTTGTGACTGTAAAATGCAGGAAGGTTCAATCAGATGTGACGTAAACGTTTCTGTACACAAGCCTGGAGAACCAATGGGTACACGTTCTGAAATGAAGAACGTAAACAGCTTTTCAGCTGCAGTCAGAGGAATAGATTATGAAGTAAACCGTCAGATAGATATACTTGAAAACGGTGGTACTATAACACAGGAAACAAGACGTTGGGATGATGTGAACGGTGTAAGCGTTTCAATGCGTTCAAAGGAAGATGCTCAGGACTACAGATATTTCCCTGAACCGGATCTGCTTACAATAGTTGTTGAGCAGGAAAGAGTGGATAAGCTCAGATCAGAGATTCCTGAATTGCCTAACGCTAAGATATTGAGATACGTCAAGGAGTGGAATCTCCCACAGAAAGAAGCTACATTCATTGCTGAATCTGTAGAACTTGCGACACTTTTTGATAACTGTCTTGCAAAGGGTAAATACCCTGCAAAGGCGTATTCAGTATGGATACTCGGTGACCTTGTAAAGCATCTTAACGAAACAGGAAAGAGCCTTTCTGATACTAAAATAAACGCTGAAAATCTTACTGAACTTGTAGGTCTTATTGAAAGCAAAACAATCTCCAATGCCGGAGGAAAGAAGATTTTTGCAGTGATACTTGAGGAAGATAAGGATGTAAAGAAGCTTGTTGACGAGCTTGGACTTGCTCAGGTTTCTGATACAGCTTTTCTTGAAAAGATTGCTGATGAAGTTCTTGCTAACAATGAAAAGTCAGTAAACGACTTTAAAAACGGAAAGACTAATGCTCTGGGATTCCTTGTCGGACAGTGCATGAAAGCATCAAAAGGCAAAGCAAATCCGGGCATGATGAAAGAGATCATTACTAAAAAACTTAATGAAATGTAATAAACTTAGCTGTTCTCATTTGTGTGGGAACAGCTTTTTTTCGATAGTAATAATAAATATCATTGCAATCAAGCAAACAGACGGCAAAATATTATTCGGAACTACTGAAACAACAATTTTATTATTTGTAGTTGTGATAGCATCGCCAACAAAATATCGTGACAATATCTTACAGATGATTCCTGATAAAAAAGCACAGATAATTCTTGATATAATGAACATTCGGAGAGAAAATGACTTTCCAACAATAGCTTTTACCTGCAAAAGAACACAAATTCCACCGAAAGAACACAATCCTGCAATTATTGGTAAAACTCTAAATGAATCTGACGACAGTTCTGATAAATATGATATTTCAAAAAATCCTTTGATAAGTGTGTCGGTATTTTCATTCAAACCTGTGTTTTTTAGTAAAACAAAAAGACCCTGAACATCTAGTAAAGACATCACTGCT
>JAUNJM010000062.1 GCA_030533265.1 Ruminococcus sp.
TTACCGATCCATGATTTAGCCTTTTCATCATCAATTTTAAGTACTGAAGGCTCCTTTGTTGGATCATAATAGCCAAGTTCCTCTATGAATCTGCCATCACGTGGATATCTTGAATCAGCAACAACAATACGGTAGAAAGGAGCTTTCTTTGCACCCATTCTCTTAAGTCTGATCTTTACTGCCATTTAAAATTCACCTCCGAAATAATATTCTATATCAACGCTTTCGCACTGATCACATTACATTGGGAATCCTCCCATGCCTCCACCAAGGCCTTTTAAAAGAGCTGCCCTGTTTTTAAGTCCTTTTTTGCTACCCTTTCCAGTAAAACCAAACTGTTTCATCATCTTCTGCATCTGTTCAAACTGTTTGAGCAGTTCATTAACATCCGAAACGTTAGTACCACTACCAGCAGCAATTCTTCTTTTTCTCTTAGGATCAATTATTGAAGGCTTTTCTCTCTCCTTTATAGTCATGGAGTTTATCATAGCCTCTGTCTTCTTGAGCTTGACTTCACCCTGTTCAAGCTGATCATCATTAATATTTCCCACACCGGGCAACATTCTGATCAGTGAACGCATTGAACCCATTTTTTGTATTTGTTTCATCTGTTCAAGAAGATCGTTAAGGTCAAAACCTTTTTCTTTTACTTTTCGTGCAAGCTTTTCTGCATCCTTAGCATCTACAGTTGAAGTTGCCTTCTCAATAAGAGTGAGCATATCGCCCATACCAAGAATACGTGATGCCATTCTTTCAGGATGAAATGCTTCAAACTCGTCCAGCTTTTCACCCATACCTACAAATTTGATAGGCTTACCTGTTACTGAAAGTACTGAAAGTGCAGCACCTCCACGGGTATCTGAATCAAGCTTTGTCAAGATGACACTATCAATTCCAAGTGCTTCATCAAAGCTTGATGCAACTTTAACAGCATCCTGACCAATCATCGCATCGACTACCAGCATTATCTCATTTGGCTCGGCAAGTTTTTTTATGTCCTTAAGCTCATTCATAAGCTCTTCGTCAATATGAAGTCGTCCGGCTGTATCGAGGATAACAAGATCATTACCATAATCCTTAGCGTGTTTTATACCCTCTTTTGCTATCTTTCGTGGATCAATCTGTCCCATTTCAAAAACAGGGACTTCTGCCTTTTCACCAACTATTCTTAGCTGGTCAATAGCAGCAGGACGATACACGTCACACGCAACGAGCAATGGTCTTTTACCCTGTGATTTAAAGTGCTTTGCAAGCTTTGCTGCATGAGTTGTTTTACCCGAACCCTGCAATCCGCACATCATGACGACACACGGTGGTCTGTTAGGGAAATTTATCTTTGAATTTGCTTCACCCATGAGTTTGATAAGCTCTTCATTTACTATCTTTATAACCTGCTGTCCCGGTGTAAGGCTTTTTAAAACCTCCTCACCGACCGCTCTTGCAGTTACTTTAGCTATAAATTCTTTTACTACCTTATAGCTTACATCAGCCTCAAGAAGTGCCATTTTAACTTCACGCATAGCTTCTTTAACATCAGCTTCGTTAAGTTTACCTCTTGATTTAAGACGTTTAAATACGCCATTCAGTTTTTCTGAAAGACCTTCAAATGCCATTTGTGAAGTTTGCCTCCTGTCTTATTTTATATATTACTATTCACCCAAAAGTTCTGAATTATCAAATTCAGCAAGCTTGCTATCAAGATTCTCAAGCAGGATAATAGTCTTATCTGCAATGTTTTTTCCGAAAGATACCTTACGGCATTCGTTTAAAATATCCAAAGCCTGTGCTTTGAATTCAACAAGCACATCCTGATATATTTTCTCATTTTCAGACAAGTGTAACACATTTTCATAACTCAAAAGAAGTTCTTCCCCTCTTTTAATTGAATCATGAACACCCTGTCGTGAAATATGATACTGTTCGGCAATCTCAGCAAGCGACAAGTCGTCATTATAATAAAAATCCAACATATCAAACTGCTTTTTAGTAAGCAACTGGCCGTACAAATCAAGCAGAACACTGATTTCAAGATTCTTGCTCATGCTAAAATCACCTTTCATTGAAGTTATTGTAAAGCATTTACGCTTTACAAGTATTTATTATATATCAAGATGTTTAACTTGTCAAGTGTTTTCGGCAAATTTCTTACAAAAAAATCGGAAATGTTCTCACACTTCCGATTTTATATTGTTTTATGGC
>JAUNJM010000040.1 GCA_030533265.1 Ruminococcus sp.
CATATTCCCAACAATGTTTCTCAAGCCATGCGGCTTCTTTTGAATCATTGAACCAACCACTTGCATTGTTCACATCAATGGCAAGACCTGTCTGATGTTCACTATGACCTGCACGTGCTGAATATCTGTCGGCAGCAGTTTTGCCGTCCCTTGAAACATAGGATTTATAAAGATAATCCTGATAACTGTATGATCTGAATCCTGAAGTTATGGTTAATGTTATATTGCTTTTTGATGCACTTTTTTTCATTTCAATAAATGCGTTATTCGTTTCAGTTGTTAATCCTCCCGGATTATAAGTTGGAGGTAGCGAATAAGTCTTATTTACAACAAGGACTCCATTAACATATGTTATACCATTTTTTACTGTGATTTTTGTTTTTGCTTTGTTGGTTTTAGCTGTTAGTGATGGATAACTTACACTTGAAATCTCTTTACCGTTTATAGTTTTATATGATTTAATTGCAAACTTATATGAACTGTCTGTCTTGAGTTTTTTAATGGTATATGTAGTAATAGGAGATGTCGTTTTGACAATTCTTACCCATTTTTTGTTTTGAACATCGTACCTGTACAAAATATAACCGTCAGAACCGGTTACATTTTTCCAAGTAAGTTTGACTGCAGAATCTGATACTGCTGAAACTGCAAAGTTAGTAACAGTTGGCATTTTTGTTGTAGTAGTTACAGTTGGATACTTGTTACTTGTTATCTCTTTCAAGGCAACCGTTCTATAAGCTTTCACTGCAAAGCTATAGTTATTACCATATGCAAGCTTTGATACAGTATAATCGCTTACAGGAGTTTTTGTTTTAACTATTCTTGTCCATTTACCGTTTTTCTTCTGATAAACAATATAGCCATCAGCATCTACTACCTTATTCCATGAAAGCTTCACTGATTTATCTGTTACTGATGATACTTTAAATCCTGTAACATCTTTTGGTTTCTCATAGCTTATAATTTCATAATCAAAGTTGTTGTTTTTTGCATATTTTTCACCAGCTGAATCCTTAAAGCAATAGATTTTCAAATCAGAAAGTATATAATATGAGTTTTCATCATCTATATCACGATAATATCCCATAGACATATCATCAATATTAGTCATACTTTTTGGAATTACAATACTATTTATGCTATCAGGTTCCTCAAAGGCATATGGTAAAATAGACGTTACTAACTTCCCGTCTATTGTAGTCGGTAGCACGACATTAACATCATTGCCTGTGTACCGTGTTATACACACGTTTCCATTAACTATTTTATATGTATAGTCGCCGTAAATAAGTTCTTGTGCTTCAACATTCAGAGAAAATGATGAAATAACTAAAAATACAGTAAAAATCGTTACAATTTTTTTCAGCATTATATCACTTCTTTCTATTACAATTCTATACATATATTTTAACCCAAGTTAATTTTAATGTCAATCCATTTTTTTATTTAATAAAGTTGATATATAAAAAAACTGCTATCATTTCTGATAGCAGTTAATTTTAACTATAAAGAATTAGTTCTTAACAGCTGTTACAACGCCTGAACCAACTGTTCTACCACCCTCACGGATAGCGAAACGAAGACCTTCTTCGATAGCGATTGGAGTGATAAGCTCAACGTCCATAGCTACGTTATCACCAGGCATGCACATTTCCTTGTCAGCAGGAAGTGTGATAACACCAGTAACGTCTGTTGTTCTGAAATAGAACTGTGGTCTGTAGTTGTTGAAGAATGGAGTATGACGTCCACCTTCTTCTTTCTTAAGAACGTAAACCTGTCCTGAGAACTTTGTCAAAGGATGGATTGAACCTGGCTTACAAAGAACCTGACCTCTTTCAATGTCTGATCTCTGGATACCACGGAGAAGTGCACCGATGTTGTCACCAGCCTCAGCATAGTCAAGAATCTTTCTGAACATTTCGATACCAGTTACAACTGTCTTAGCTCTTTCTTCTGTAAGACCAATGATTTCAACTTCGTCACCAGTGTTGAGCTGACCTCTTTCAACTCTACCTGTAGCAACTGTACCACGACCTGTGATTGTGAATACGTCTTCTACTGGCATAAGGAATGGGAGATCTGACTTTCTGTCTGGTGTTGGGATGTATGAATCTACAGCAGCCATCAATTCAATGATTGGAGCGTAAGCTGGATCTGAAAGATCGTCTGGAGCGTTAAGAGCAGCAAGAGCTGAACCCTTGATGATAGGTGTATCATCGCCAGGGAATTCATAGCTGTCAAGAAGCTCTCTGATGTCCATTTCAACGAGTTCGAGAAGTTCTTCATCGTCAACCTGGTCAGCCTTGTTCATGAATACAACGATTGATGGAACACCTACCTGACGAGCAAGGAGCAAATGCTCTCTTGTCTGAGCCATAGGACCATCTGAAGCAGCTACTACGAGGATAGCACCGTCCATCTGAGCAGCACCTGTGATCATGTTCTTTACATAGTCAGCATGTCCTGGGCAGTCAACGTGTGCATAGTGACGATTGTCAGTTTCGTACTCAACGTGAGCTGTGTTGATTGTGATACCACGCTCTCTTTCTTCTGGAGCCTTATCGATCATGTCGTAAGCTTCATACTGAGCCTGACCTTTAAGAGCAAGAGTCTTTGTGATAGCAGCAGTCAAAGTTGTTTTACCATGGTCAACGTGACCAATAGTACCGATGTTTACATGGGGTTTGTTTCTTTCGAAATGTGCCTTTGCCATAGGAATATTCCTCCTTAAAAATTTTTTATTCTAAGTTACCATAACTTGATAATATTATATCAGATATTTTTGCATTTTGCAATAGTTTTAAGAAAAATTTATTAATTTTCCTTATTTCTCTGAGCCATAATCTTTTCAGCGATTGACTTAGGAAGCTCGATGTAGCTGTGAGGCTCCATTGAATACTGTCCACGTCCCTGTGTCTTTGAACGGAGGTCATTTGAATAACCAAACATTTCTGACAATGGAACAAGAGCGTCAACCTGAGCTGTACCTGGTCTTGTTTCCTGACCCTGAATCTGTCCACGACGTGAGTTGAGGTCACCGATTACAGTACCCATATACTCATCAGGAACAGTTACAGTCACCTTCATGATAGGTTCAAGAATTACAGGGTTAGCCTTCTTCATAGCTTCCTTGAATGCCATAGAACCGGCAATCTTAAATGCCATTTCAGAAGAGTCAACTTCGTGATATGAACCATCGTAAAGTGTAACCTTAACGTCAACTACAGGATAGTTTGCAAGAACACCAGTCTGCATAGCTCCCTTGATACCTGCATCAACAGCTGGGATATATTCCTTAGGAATAGCACCACCAACAATGTTGTTGATGAACTCATATCCCTTACCGGACTCGTTAGGCTCAAGCTTGATCTTAACGTGACCGTACTGACCCTTACCACCTGACTGTCTTGCATACTTGTGATCAACGTCAGCCGACTGCTTAACAGTTTCTTTATATGATACCTGAGGTGCACCAACGTTTGCTTCGATCTTGAATTCACGAAGAAGTCTGTCAACAATGATTTCAAGGTGAAGTTCACCCATACCAGCAATAATTGTCTGGCCGGTTTCCTCATCAGTATAAGTTTTGAATGTTGGATCTTCTTCTGCTAATTTAGCAAGAGCAATACCCATCTTTTCCTGACCTGCTTTTGTCTTTGGCTCAATAGCGAGCTGGATAACAGGCTCTGGGAATTCCATTGATTCGAGAATTACAGGATGCTTTTCATCACAGAGTGTATCACCTGTTGTTGTGATCTTAAGACCAACTGCAGCAGCGATATCACCTGAATATACTTCTTCGATATCTTTTCTCTGGTTTGAGTGCATCTGAAGAAGACGTCCGATTCTCTCGTTCTTGTCCTTTGAAGCGTTGTAAACGCTTGAACCGGCTTTAAGAACACCTGAGTAAACTCTGAAGAAGCAAAGCTTACCAACGAATGGGTCAGTTGCAATTTTAAATGCCAGAGCTGCAAATGGCTCATCATCAGATGATGGTCTTTCACATTCTTCATCAGTATCAGGATTTATACCCTTGATATTTTCGATATCTGTTGGTGCAGGCATATAATCAACAATAGCGTCAAGAAGCTTCTGAACACCCTTGTTCTTATATGATGTACCACAAGTAACCGGTACCATTGTATTAGCAATCGTACTTCTTCTGATTACCTTCTTCATATCATTAATATCAATTTCTTCATCGGCAAAATATTTTTCCATGATATCTTCGTCAACTTCAGCGAGATGCTCAAGAAGTTGTGTACGATATTCCTGTGCCTTGTCCAACATATCAGCAGGAATATCAGTTACTTCAATATCTGTACCGAGATCATTTTTGTAAATATATGCTTTCATTTCAAGCAAGTCAATAAGACCCTTGAAATCTTCCTCAGCACCGATTGGAAGCTGAATTGCAACAGCATTTGTCTTCAAACGAGTCTTGAGCATGTCAAGTACGTTATAGAAGTTAGCACCCATAATGTCCATCTTGTTTACGTAGATCATACGAGGTACTTTATACTTATCAGCCTGTCTCCAAACAGTTTCAGTCTGAGGTTCAACACCACCCTTAGCACAAAGAACTGTTACAGAACCATCAAGAACTCTCAAAGAACGCTCAACTTCTACTGTAAAGTCAACGTGACCAGGTGTGTCGATGATATTAATACGGTGCTTATTCCAGAAAGCTGTTGTAGCAGCAGAAGTAATTGTAATACCTCTTTCCTTTTCCTGCTCCATCCAGTCCATTGTGGAGGCACCGTCGTGAGTTTCTCCAATTTTATGGTTTACACCTGCATAAAACAGGATACGCTCTGTAGTAGTTGTTTTACCGGCGTCAATATGAGCCATGATACCGATATTTCTGGTATCTTGTAATGAACAATCTCTAGCCATAATATCCTCCTATTTATACCGTGATTACCATCTGTAATGTGCGAAAGCCTTATTAGCTTCAGCCATTTTGTGTGTATCGTCACGCTTTTTGCATGAGCCACCAACACCGTTAAGAGCGTCCATGATCTCAGCTGCAAGTCTTTCCTTCATTGTATCTTCGTTTCTTTCACGAGAATACTTTGTAATCCATCTCAGACCCAATGTCTGACGTCTGTCAGGACGAACCTCCATAGGAACCTGGTAAGTTGCACCACCTACACGACGTGCTTTAACTTCCAATTCAGGCATTATGTTATTCATAGCCTCTTCAAACACTTCCAAAGCAGGACGACCTGTCTTTTCTTCAACAATTTCAAATGCTCCGTAAACAATCTTCTGAGCTACACCCTTCTTACCATCCAACATGATGTTGTTAACAAGACGAGTAACAAGCTTTGAATTGTATACTGGATCGAGCAATACGTCTCTTTTTGAAACTCTACCTCTTCTTGGCACTTAAATTCCCTCCTTCACATTAATGAATTCATAGGTACTCGCTCTATAGCCCTACGCTATAGCCCCGTCAGTCACCGGCAGAGTTTAACAAAAATCCACAGTTGCCCATGAATATATATATTAATCTCTCTGCACGAACTGTGGTCTTCGCAGTTTGCGACAATGAGTTTTTACCTTAATTTTGTTGTGGTTTTGTAATCAGCTGATTACTTTCCACCCTTTGGTCTCTTAGCACCGTATTTTGATCTGGCCTGCATTCTGTTTGCAACGCCCTGTGCGTCAAGAGTACCTCTGATGATGTGATAACGTACACCAGGGAGATCCTTTACACGTCCGCCTCTGATCAATACAACGCTGTGTTCCTGAAGATTATGTCCGATACCTGGGATATAAGCTGTTACTTCATAGCCGTTTGTAAGCTTAACTCTGGCAATCTTTCTCATAGCTGAGTTAGGCTTTTTAGGTGTTGCAGTTCTAACTGCTGTACAAACGCCACGCTTCTGAGGACAGCTCTGGTCAATAGCAGTTTTCTTCTTTGAGTTATAACCCTTCTGAAGAGCAGGTGCTGTTGACTTTGTATCAAGAACGTCTCTTCCCTTTCTTACTAACTGGTTAAAGGTTGGCATCTTCTCTCTCCTTTCCACAAAATTATATGTTCGGGCATAGTTATACTACACCAACATACCTTAATATTATAATACACATGCAATTAATTGTCAAGGATTCTTTACAAAAATCCGCAAAAATTCTCCACAAATTTATGATTTTTATATGCTTGATTATTGCCGAAAATATACAAACTATACACAAAACGCACAAAAGCTGCCCTTTTCAGGACAGCTCTTATCTTATGTATTCTTATCTACAACATGGAAAGTTTTAAGATTTCCGGTTTTGTTATGTCTTTCTTCAAGTACAGCTTCAACCTCGCTCCATTCAAGTCCTCTGTCAACACACATGACCATAAGATGATACAGCAAATCAGCAACCTCACCTTTAAGTTCACTGTTGTCAGCGTTCTTAGCTGCAATTATTGTTTCAGATGCTTCCTCTCCGACTTTTTTTAGTATTTTATCAATACCTTTTTCAAAAAGATAGCAGGTATAAGAACCTTCCTCTTTCTGTTCTTTTCTCGACAGAACTACCTGCTCCAAAGTTTTCAATGTTTCCATATTTTAATCCTCCTCGTAAATTTCGTTGAAAAAGCAACTATATGAGCCTGTATGACAAGCTACACCTGTTTGTCTTACATTCAGAAGAAGTGTATCATTATCACAATCTGCATAAATTGAAACTACTTTCTGTAAGTGTCCACTTGTTGCACCCTTGTTCCAATACTCTTGTCTTGAACGACTCCAGTACCATGTATATCCTGTTTCAAGTGTTTTTTTCAAACTCTCTTTGTTCATATATGCAAGCATAAGCACTGTTTTTGTATCAATATCAAACGCTATTGCAGGTGTAAGTTCACTTTTTTCAAAATATTTATCCAGATCGTTAACATCAACTTTAATCATAATCAATCACCAAATTTCTATAAGATCCTTCAAATCGTCTGATTTTTATCTTACTATGATTCCCTTTGAACGGCAATCATTCTTTACCTGTTCTACTGTCAGCTCTTTGAAATGGAACAATGAAGCTGCAAGTGCTGCTGAACAATCAGTTTCAAGAAATGCCTCAGAAAAATCACCAAGCTTTCCTGCACCACCACTAGCTATTACAGGTATCTTAACCGAGTTGCACACAGCTTTAAGCATAGGCAAATCAAAACCACCTCTTACTCCGTCCGTATCAATCGAATTGAGGCATATTTCACCGGCACCGAGCTGTTCTATTCTCTTAACCCAGTCAATAAGATCAATTTTCATATCAATACGTCCACCGTTTATAAAAACAGTCCATTTTTTGTCAGCTATTTTCTTTGCATCAATTCCAACGCATATACACTGACTTCCGAAAATATCAGCACCATCTTTTATAAGCTGTGGATTCTGCACCGCCTGAGAGTTGACCGAAACTTTGTCAGCACCTGCACGGAGAGTATCTCTGATGTCATCAACGGTCTTTATTCCACCGCCAACAGTGAGTGGTACAAATACTTTCTTAGCAGTTTCACGTACAACATCAAGCATTACTCCTCTGCCCTCATGAGATGCAGTTATATCGTAGAATACTATCTCATCTGCACCCTGCAAATTATATTCATAAGCACAGGCAACAGGATCTCCGACTTCTTTTATTCCTTCAAAATTTACACCCTTTACAACCTTTCCGTCACGGACATCGAGGCACGGAATAATTCTTTTAGCAAGCATTTATTCCACCTCCTTATTTGCAAGCTGTGCAAAGTTTTTAAGTATTTTAAGACCTGTTTCACCGGATTTTTCAGGATGAAACTGTGCACCATATATAAACTTTCCATCTGACACCATTGCAGGTACAGTATGACCGTAATCACAATAAGCATAGAGGTTTTTATTATCACAGAAAGCTTTGTATGAATGTACAAAATAAACAAACTCATTATCACCAAGCCCATCAAAAAGTGGACACTGCTGATTTATCTCAAGCTTATTCCAGCCCATGTGTGGGATAACAAGATCAGGTTCAACCATCTTATCTACTTTTCCCTGAATAAGTTCAAGACCGTCACATTCTTCAAACTCATAGCTTTTTTGAAAAAGCAACTGCATTCCAAGACAGATACCCAAAAACGGCTTTTGCTTCGACTGCTCTTTTATCGTGTCAACAAGACCACTTTCTCTGAGCTTGTTCATTGCCCATGGAAAAGCTCCTACTCCAGGAAGAATTATTGCATCTGCATTGATAATATCTTCTTTTTTATCCGTAAGGATATTTTCAAATCCGAGAAAGTCAAGTGCATTTTTAACCGAAAAAATATTACCTGCTCCATAGTCGATTATCGCTATCATTTAAAGCACTCCCTTAGTTGAAAGAACCTTGTCACCTTTTATCTCCATTGCTTCTTTAAGTGCATGAGCAACTGCTTTAAAGATAGCTTCTGCAACGTGATGATCATTTTTGCCATATTCTTTCTTTATATGCAATGTAATACCCGAATTGAATGCAAAGGCTCTGAAAAATTCCTCACTCAGACAAGTATCATATTCGCCTATTCTGTCATCATTGAAATCAGAGTCAAAGACCAAAAAAGGTCTGCCACTTATATCAAGTGAGCAAAATGCAAGAGCCTCGTCCATTGGTACAAAAGCTGAGCCGTATCTTGCAATGCCTGCTTTATCACCCAATGCTTTTGCAAAAGCTTGTCCCAGAACTATACCTGTGTCCTCTACTGTGTGATGAGCATCAACGTTCAGATCGCCTATACAGTTTATTTGCAAATCAACTCCGCTATGTACCCCGAAAGCTGTAAGCATATGGTCAAAAAATCCTATACCTGTATTAACGTTGACTTCACCATCACCGTCAAGCTTTAAGAAGATTTCTATATCGGTTTCCTTAGTTTTTCTTTTAATTTCTGCTGTTCTCATTTTATCACCTGTAAGTTATTTATCATTTTATTTAATATGATTTAATCTCTTAAAATCTTACCTTAATTGCATTAGCGTGAGCTGTAAGTCCTTCTTTTTCAGCTATAAGAACAATATCGTCTTTTGCCTCTCTGAGAGCTTCTTCTGTATAATATATAAAGCTTGAACGCTTTTCAAAGCTGTTTACTGAAAGTGGGGAGAAAAATCTTGCTGTTCCGCTTGTAGGCAAAACGTGGTTAGGTCCTGCATAGTAATCACCCAAAGGCTCAGGAGCATACTGACCGAGAAATATTGAACCAGCGTTGTCAAGACGACCGAGATACTCAAGTGGATTCTCGAAAAGAACCTCAAGATGCTCAGGTGCAAGACGATTTGCAATATCACAAGCAATATCCTTATTATCACAGATAATAATTGCACCAAAGTCTGAAAGTGATGTTTCAATTATATCCTTTCTTGAAAGTTCCGCCATCTGCCTCTCAACTTCAATGATTGTCTTGTCAGCAAGCTCTTCACTGGTTGTAACAAGAATTGCTGATGCAAGCTTGTCATGTTCAGCCTGTGACATAAGATCTGCTGCTACATATCTTGGTTTTGCAGTTTCATCAGCAAGTACAAGAATCTCACTCGGTCCAGCAACCATGTCAATGTCAACAACACCATAAAGTACTTTCTTTGCTGTAGCAACAAATATATTACCCGGTCCAACAATTTTATCGACCTTTGGAATTGATTCTGTACCATAAGCAAGTGCTGCAATAGCCTGTGCACCACCTGACATAAAAATTCTGTCAACGCCACAAACAGCAGCAGCCACAAGTATATCTTTATTCGGTGTACCGTCTTTTAGTGGCGGTGTAACCATTATGATTTCCTTGACTCCTGCGATTTTGGCTGGTACAGCATTCATAAGAACTGATGAAGGGTATGCTGCAGTACCACCCGGTACATAAAGTCCAACTCTTTCAAGTCCTCTGACTCTCTGACCAAGGATAACACCGTTTTCCTTAGGATTTATAAAGCTTTGTGATTTCTGTCTGTTGTGAAAATCAGTTATATTCTCAATGGAATTAAGCAAAGCATTAACAAACTCAGGATCAGCCTCTGTTAGTGCATCGTTGATAAGATCACGTGGGACTTCATAATACTCAGGGAGCTTTCCGTCAAATTTTTCTGTGTATGCCTTAACAGCCACATCACCATTTTTTCTTACGTTTTCTATAATTTCTGAAACTACAGCTGTAACCTTTTTATCTGTTTCACCGTTACGTTCCTCAAGCTGTTTGAAGAATTTTTCTTCGTCATTTCCGTTTACATAAATTTTTCTTATAAGCGACATTTATTTACCTCCTATAAAGTGTTCCATACATCAATTTCATCCGGATAAGTTTTTCAAAAATGCTGTTGAACTTCTAAACCAATCCGGAATCAACATAATAAGCATTCGTTTTATTGGATAAAACTAAACTGTTTCTATGCTGAATACGCTCTTTCCATGTCTTTTCACTAATATCAATATAATGAAACTCGTTTTAATAGTGAAAGTGTTATCTCATCAACAGAAAGAATAACTGCATTATATTTTTTACTTAACTTTTGAGCATAAGTACTTTTACCACTGCATATCTTACCACAAGTCATAATGACTTGTGCCATTTTATCACCTTTTTAAGTTAAATTATAAATTATTTTCCACCAAATTTATAAAGTTCTGAATTTCTTCTTGTCTGAGCTTCATGCTTACCATGTTTACAATAAGTCTTGCTGAAACAGGAACTATATCTTCAATTACTTCAAGTCCATTCTCCTTGAGAGTTGTACCTGTTTCAACGATATCAACAATGCCGTCTGAAAGCTCAAGCAGTGGTGCCAGCTCTACAGAACCCTCAATTTTTACGATTTCAACATCCATACCCTTGCTTTCAAAATAGTTACGGGTAATATTAGGATATTTCGTAGCAATAGTCTTTACATCGTATCCACCGTAAAACTTTGAACCTTTTTTTGTTGCAAGTGCAAATCTGCATTTACCGAATCCTAAGTCAACAAGTTCAAAAAACTTGCCCTGCATTTCCATGATAGTATCCTTGCCAACTACACCCATATCACAAACACCGTGTTCAACGTATGTAATAACATCATTAGCTTTTGCAAGTACAACTTCCAGATTTCCGTCAGGTACAGGCAAAATAAGTTTTCTACCTTTTTCGTGTACTGCTGTACAGTCATATCCTATCTTCTCTAAAAGCCCAACTGTATCTTTTTCAAGTCTGCCTTTTGTCAAGGCAATTCTCAATGGTTTATTCATATTTGCTACCTCTTACAACGATATTTCTCTTATTTCATTATTCAGGCCGACGACGCATATCTTTCCAATTCCGACTTCCTTAGCATATTCTATCGTTTCATCCAATGTATCAAAAAGACTATTTTCAATAGTCATACCTTTTTTGACAAGTTGCTGTGCATAAGCAATCGCTTCAACTACACAATCATTTTCACCAAAAACGATACAATCAGGTACTTTCTGACTTGGAAGATTGTCATTTTTCAGTATCTTTTGTGCAACAAGGTCACAGTTCACTCCAAAACCTACAGCAGGACAGTCTTTTCCAAACTCTCCTAAAAGTTTATCGTAGCGTCCGCCTTTAAGCACTGACTGTCCAACACCTGTGAGATAGCCCTTGAAAACTATACCTGTGTAATAGTCTGTATGGCTTACGATACCAAGGTCAAGTGAAATTTTTCCGTCATAGCCAAGACCTGAAAGACGATCAAACACTTCACGCAAATAATCAAGTATCTTTGAAATATTATCATCAGTAAAAAGCTCAGCTGCTTTGTCAATAACCTCTGCTCCACCAAAAAGTCCAGGAAGATATTTTAGTGCCTTTGTAACCTGATTATTACCGATACCGTCAAGCAGGTCATTAAGTGCAGGATAGTTCTTTGTAGAAATAAGCAGACGTATCTCTTCTCTTACGCTATCATCAACATTAAGCTTTGCAACAAGCTCTTTAAAGTAACCAATATGACCAATCTCAAGGCGGAATCCGTCATTATCAAATGATGCAAGAGCGTCAACTGCTGTGCAAAGTGCTTCATAATCAGCACGTTTTGTATTTTTTCCTCCGATAAGCTCAATACCCGCCTGTGAAATCTCATCAGAACGACCTTTGAGCAACGCATTATTT
>JAUNJM010000063.1 GCA_030533265.1 Ruminococcus sp.
TCTATAATTTTTTTATATTCGTCATATTTATCAAGCTCAACCCACTCAATTCCGTCAATTCGTCTAAACCATGTAAGCTGACGCTTGGCATAATGCCTTGTTTCGAGCTTTATTTTATCAATACATTCATCAATAGATGCTGTATTTTCAAAGAAAGGAATCAGCTCTTTATAACCTATCGCTTGTCTTGAGGTAGCTGTAGTAAAGTTTTCAAACATATTTCTCGCTTCATCAAGCAGTCCCTTTTCAATCATTGCATCGACTCGCTTGTTAATTCTATCATAAAGGATAGCCCTGTCTGAAAAAGTCAGACCGATAATGCAAGCATCATATGGACTTTTTTCACGTCTGCTGAGAGTTTTTTGCTGTGAAAGCTTAACTCCGGTCTGCTCAAAATATTCAATACCTCTTATGACTCTTGAAAGATTATTTTCATGTACTTTTTCTGCAGTTTCAGGGTCAATTTCATACAGCATTTCCCATAGAGCATGATTGCCCTGTTCTTTTGCAATGCCAGTCAATCTTTCACGGATAGAGTTATCTCCACCGGTTTCATCAAACTGAACATTATCAATGAGTGAACTTATATAAAGTCCGGTTCCACCGCAAAGAATAGGAGTCTTTTTGCGTGAATATACGTCGAGTATTGCATCATTTGCCATTTTGACATACTCAGCAACACTGAATGGATAATCCGGTTCAAGTATGTCAATCAGATGATGTGGTATTTCCTGCATTTCCTCTACAGTAGGCTTAGCACTTGCAATGGTCATTTCTTTATAAATCTGCATTGAATCAGCAGATATAACCTCACCATCGTATATCTTTGCAAGCTCAACTGCAAGCTTTGTTTTTCCTGATGCAGTCGGACCTGCTATAACTATTAGTGGTATTTTTTTTTCAACTATCATTTAGTACTCCGAATAGTTTTAAACAATTCTTTTAAACTGCTTTTCAATATCTTTTTTTGAAAGCTTTATCATCACTGGTCTGCCATGCGGACAATATCTTATTGCATTATCGTCATAAACGGCATTGACAAGAGCCTGTAATTCGATCAGACTTGAATTATCATTAGCTTTGATTGCAGCTTTGCAGGCAATAGAGTGAAAGAGCTCATCAAAAATTTCAAGCTGAGGATTGTGTCTGCACTGGATAAAGTTATCAGCAAGCTCGGCTATTATATCACTTGGATTCTCTTCTGAAAGTACCATAGGAACACCCTTAACAGCAACTGTTGGCGCTACATCAGGTTCAATAGAAAATCCAAGCTCAGAAATTTTATCAAGGTTATTGTTTAACGCATCATATTCTTTATACGAAAGTAAAACCATAACAGGTTCAAGATACATTTGTGTATCAAGCTGACTCGCATCATTCTTTATCTGCTCGAAGATGTATCTTTCATGAGCTGCGTGCTTATCAAAAAGAAGCATATCATCATCGACCTGAGCAACGATATAAGTCTTGAAAAGCTCACCAATAACGACAGGCTTTTGCTTTATTGTTTCAGTTTTTTCAGTTACAACTGACTCTTTCTTCTCAAATGCATTCTGCGTTATATATTTATAGTCAGAAACATTTTCAACAAACTGTGTTTTTTCTTCATTAACGGCTTGTTTCGTTTCATTGAAAATAGATTTTGATTCAATATTGTGCTCACTTACGCTGTTTTTTTCAACATTAACAGTGATTCCATGTTGAAAACTTTCGGGTGCTACAATATCTTCATCACTATGAGTATCAATTTTATCTTCAACAGTGGTATCAAACTGTAACTGATCGTTTTGTGATTCCTTATTCGGAAAGTCATAAAGTTCCTTGTCAGAAAAAACACGCTGACTGTTAAACTTAATTTCGTTAGGTTTGTCAAACTGCAACAAAGTATTCTTTACAGCAAAATAAACAGCTTCATAAATCGGCTTGTTATCTGAAAATCTGACCTCTGTTTTTGTCGGATGAACATTTACGTCAACAACTTCCGGTGCAATATGAATATTAAGTACACAAGCCGGAAATTTTCCGACCATTATGTTATTTTTGTAACCCTCTTCAAGTGCTGCACAGCAAGTTAGTGATTTAATATATCTACCGTTGACAAAAAAGTTCTGAAAGGCTCTGCTATTCTTTGAATACAGCGGCTTT
>JAUNJM010000041.1:0-8747 GCA_030533265.1 Ruminococcus sp.
ATTATCGGTGCAGCATTTCTTGGGCTTGACAAACAGTAAAAAATTCATATAAAAGAGGTAATAGAAAATGTCATGTAATTATTTTTGTGACGGAGTAGATAAAGCTCCTCAGCGTTCACTTTTCAATGCACTTGGAATGACAAAGGAAGAAATGAACAAACCTATGGTTGGTATTGTTTCTTCATATAATGAGATCGTTCCAGGGCATATGAATATCGACAAGATCGTTGAAGCTGTAAAGCTTGGTGTTGCAATGGCTGGTGGTACCCCTGTTGTATTTCCTGCTATAGCAGTTTGTGACGGTATTGCTATGGGTCATCTTGGAATGAAATATTCTCTCGTTACCCGTGATCTTATCGCAGATTCAACTGAGTGTATGGCTCTTGCCCATCACTTCGATGCTTTGGTTATGGTTCCTAACTGTGACAAGAATGTTCCGGGACTTCTCATGGCAGCTGCAAGAGTAAACGTTCCTACAATTTTTGTATCAGGTGGTCCGATGCTTGCAGGTCACGTCAAGGGCAAAAAGACATCACTTTCAAGTATGTTTGAGGCTGTAGGCTCACACGCAGCAGGCAGTATGACTATTGATGATGTTGAAGAATTTGAAAACAAGGCTTGTCCTACCTGTGGTTCATGCTCAGGAATGTACACTGCAAACTCAATGAATTGTCTTACTGAGGCACTCGGTATGGGACTCCGTGGAAATGGTACTATTCCTGCTGTATATTCTGAAAGAATCAAGCTTGCTAAGCACGCCGGTATGCAGATAGTTGAACTTATCAAAAAGAATATTCGTCCACGTGATATCATGACAGAAAAGGCATTCGAGAATGCACTCACTATTGATATGGCTCTTGGCTGTTCAACAAACTCAATGCTTCACCTTCCTGCTATTGCTCATGAATGTGGAATTGATCTTAATCTCGATATTGCAAACAGCATTTCTGCAAAGACACCTAACCTTTGCCATCTTGCTCCTGCTGGTCATACTTACATGGAGGACCTCAATGAAGCAGGCGGTGTATATGCTGTTATGAAAGAGCTTACAAAGAAAAATCTGCTTAATACTGATATTATCACTTGCACAGGTAAGACTGTAGGTGAAAACATTGCAAATGCTGTTAACAGAGATCCTGAGGTTATCAGACCTGTTGAGAATCCATACTCTGAAACAGGTGGAATTGCTGTTCTTAAGGGTAATATCGCTCCTGACAGCTGTGTTGTAAAGCGTTCAGCAGTTGTTCCTGAAATGATGGTTCATGAAGGTCCTGCGAGAGTGTTTGATTGCGAAGAAGACGCTATTGATGCTATCAAAGGTGGAAAAATCGTTGCTGGTGATGTTGTTGTTATCAGATACGAAGGCCCTAAGGGCGGTCCCGGTATGAGAGAAATGCTCAATCCGACATCTGCTATTGCAGGTATGGGACTTGGCTCATCTGTTGCACTTATCACTGACGGACGTTTCAGTGGTGCATCTCGTGGAGCATCAATCGGACACGTTTCACCTGAGGCTGCCGTTGGTGGACCTATTGCTCTTATTGAGGAGGGCGATATTATCGCTATCGACATTCCTGCAAATACTATAAACGTAAAGGTATCAGACGAAGTTCTCGCTGAAAGAAAGCTTAAATGGCAGCCAAGAGAACCTAAGGTTACTACTGGATACCTTGCAAGATATGCTTCTCTCGTTACATCAGGTAACAGAGGTGCTATTCTCGAAATCAAGTAAACTGAAAGGAAATGCTCGGACGTGAGCATGGTAAAGTAAAATGACGTTGCTGATAAAAAATGTTCACGCAGTTGATCCGTCTGTTTCATTGGACGATGTTGTTGACATCTATGCTGAGGACGGTATAATAAAAAAAATAGGCAAGGTCGATATGCCTGCTGACAGAGTGATTGATGGACAATCAAAGCTTGTTGCTTTCCCAGGACTTTTTGATATGCATGTTCACTTGCGTGACCCTGGATTTACTCATAAAGAGGATATTATTACCGGTACAAACGCTGCAAAAGCAGGTGGCTTTACTGGTGTGGCTTGTATGCCGAATACAAAGCCTGTGACAGACAATGCTGAAACAGTCGCATACATTCTAAAAAAGGCTGAACAAACGGGTATAAATGTGTATCCTGTCGGATGTATTACAAAAGGTATGATGAGCAAGGAGCTTACTGATTTTGACGAGCTGAAAAAGGCAGGATGTATTGCAATTTCAGATGACGGACGACCTGTAGAGAATGCTGAGCTTATGCGTCAGGCTCTTGAAAAATCAGATCAATATGGGTTTACAGTGCTTTCACACTGCGAGGATTTGAACATCATAAATGGTGGTATCATAAACAAGGGTGATGTATCTGAAAAGCTGGGAGTCAAGGGCATGGACAGAGCATCTGAGGATTATATAACAGCAAGAGAGATTGCTCTTGCGATGTCGTGCAATGCGAAAATTCACATCTGTCATGTTTCTACAAAAGGCTCTGTGAATATTATCCGTGCTGCAAAAAAAGACGGTGTTAAGGTTACCTGCGAAACTGCTCCTCACTATTTCACATACACTGATGAAAAGCTTCTTGGTCGTGACGCCGATTACAGAATGTCACCTCCACTCAGAACTGAGGAGGACAGGCTTGCTATTGAAGATGCATTGCTTGACGGAACTATTGATTGTATTATAACAGATCACGCTCCTCATTCAGCTGAAGAGAAGGCTGTTTTTGAAAAAGCACCTAATGGCGTTGTCGGACTTGAAACGTCACTTGCAATGACACTTACAAGGCTTTATCACACAGGCAAGGCAAGTCTTTCAAAGATTGCACAGCTTATGGCAATAAATCCGAGAGAGATTTTGGGAATTGAGCCTGTTAAGATTGCAGAGGGAAGTAAGTGCGATATTGCAATTTTTGACCCTGAGTTTGAATGGGTTGTTATTCCGGAGAAACTTCATTCAAAATCCAAGAATACGGTTTTCAAAAATGAGAAGTGTAATGGAAAAGTACTTTATACGATCTGTAATGGAAATATCGTTTTTGAGCTTTAAATATTAAAATTTACAAAAGGAGTTGATGATATGTCATTTGACAGACTTATAGAAAAAATCGTACAGACTCAAAACCCGTCGGTTGTTGGACTTGATCCTAAGCTTGAATATGTACCACAGTACATTATCGACAAGAAAGTCAAGAAATACGGTAAGTCATTAAAGGCTGCCGCTAAGTCAATTCTGGAGTTCAACAAAACTATTATTGATGAGATTCATGATATTTGTCCTGCAATCAAGCCACAGGCGGCTTACTATGAAATGTACGGATATGAGGGTGTAAAGACTCTTTACAAAACAATTCAGTACGCTCAGGAAAAGGGTATGTTCGTTATGACTGACGGTAAGCGTAATGACATCGGAGCAACAATGGAGGCTTATGCTACTGCTCATCTTGGATTTACTGACGTATGTGGTGAGGAGATTCCTGCTTTCGGAGCAGACGCTCTTACAGTGAACGGTTATCTCGGTACTGATGGTATTGCTCCTTTGCTCGAAAAGTGCGATGCTTATGATAAGGGTATTTTCGTACTTGTAAAGACATCGAACAAATCAAGCGGAGAGCTTCAGGATCTGAAAATTGGTGACAAGACTGTATATGCAACAATGGGTGAGCTTTGCGAAAACTGGGGTGAAGATCACATGGGCAAGTATGGTTATTCAAGCGTTGGTGCTGTTGTTGGTGCAACTTATCCTGAACAGCTCGCTGAAATGAGAAAGGCACTTCCACATACATTCTTCCTTGTACCCGGATATGGTGCACAGGGTGGTGGAGCTGAAGGTGTTGCAAAGGGCTTTGATGAAAAGGGGCTTGGTGCGATTGTCAATTCATCTCGTGGAGTTATGTGTGCATACAAAAAAGAAGGCTGCGATGAGCATGAATTTGCAAAGGCTGCAAGACGTGAAGTTATTCGTATGAAGGAGGATATTATTTCCTACCTGCCAAAGATTTCACTTGACTAAACAGGCAAATATGGATGGTTTACACCATCCTTTTGTTTAACATTATATAAAGGGGTGTAGGTTTTGTATAATCAAGGTAAGTATCTGATTATTGATAAAAAAAACATTGCAAAAGGTATTTATGATTTAACTATAAAATGTCCTGAAATTGCTGAAAAGACAAGAGCAGGGCAGTTTGCTCAAGTTGCTGCTGAGGGATTCTTTCTTCGCAGACCTATTTCTATTTGTGATGTTGACAAGGAAAATGGTACTATCCGTCTTGTTTTTGAGGTAAGAGGAAAGGGTACTGATAAGATTTCAGAGCTTAATAAGGGCACTAATATCGACATTATCGCACCTTTGGGGAATGGCTTTAAGGTGCTTGAAAAGGGTAAGAAAGCTATCTGTATAGGTGGTGGTATAGGAACACCCCCTATGGTCGGAATTGCTAAGGAATATGGTGAAAATGCAACTGTTATAAGTGGCTTCCGTTCAGCAAATGCAGTTATTCTGCAGGATGATTTTAAAAATATGGGATGCAAGACTGTGCTTTGCACTGATGATGGCACAGCAGGTATCCACGGTTTTGTAACTGAACCTCTCAAGGCTGAGCTTGAATCGAATAAGCCTGATATTATCTATGCTTGCGGACCTATGCCAATGCTTAAGGCTATTGTTACACTTGCTGAGGAATATGGTGTAAAAACGCAGGTTTCACTTGAACAGCGTATGGCTTGTGGAGTTGGAGCTTGCCTGGTGTGTGTTTGCAGAAGAGTTAAGAATGGTAAGGAGATATTTTCTCAAGTTTGCAAGCACGGTCCTGTCTTTGACGGCAAGGAGGTAGATTTTAATGGCTGATTTGAGAGTAAACGTTGCAGGCGTTGAGTTTAAAAATCCTGTTATCCCTGCCAGCGGAACTTTTGGTTATGGACGTGAGTATGAAAAGTTTTACCCGATTTCAAAGCTTGGTGGAATTTCTATCAAGGGAACTACGCTTGAGCCAAGACAGGGCAATCCTGGTCCAAGAGTTGCTGAAACACCAAGCGGAATGCTCAATTCAGTTGGACTTCAGAACGGTGGCTTGCAAATGTTTCTTGACTATGAGCTTCCGAACCTTCTAAAAAAGGATATAAGGATAGTTGCAAACATTGCAGGTGCAACAGTTGAAGAGTGTGCTGAGCTTGCAAGAAGACTCAATGGTACGGCTGTTGACATGATCGAGCTTAACATCTCTTGTCCTAATGTAAAACATGGTGGAGCAGCATTCGGCACAAGCTGTGATTCGGCAGCCGGAATTACTGCTGCTGTAAGAAAGGCATCGGACAAGCCTCTTATGGTTAAGCTTTCACCAAACGTTACAAATATTGTTGATATTGCAAAGGCTGTTGAAGCTGAAGGTGCTGACGCTGTATCTCTCATAAACACCTTGCTTGGCATGAGAATTGACATAAAAACACGTCGTCCTATACTCAAAAACAACATGGGTGGACTTTCAGGACCGGCAGTTTTCCCTGTTGCTGTACGCATGGTATGGCAGGTTGCAAACGCAGTCAATATCCCTGTTATGGGCATGGGTGGAATTGCTACATGGGAGGACGCTGTTGAAATGATGATGGCTGGTGCTCAGGCAATTCAGATCGGTGCTGCTATTTTCAGAAATCCTTATGCTCCTATTGAGATAGTCGACGGATTGAACAAGTTCTGTGATGATAATGGTATAAAGAGTATCACCGAAATTGTAGGAACGGTAAAGCCGTGGTAATATAAAAATATGTTATAAAGCTGTGCAGTTTTAAGCACAGCTTTATTTATGTAATTTTCGATTTTCTATAAGTTAATTGAACAGTTATTTTTTAACTCCTGTTTTATGGCAATAATCCTGCTATTTGTTAAGATAAACCTATTATATGTTATTTAGTTTGACAATAGGATATGTTAAAATGTGATTTGTAAAAACGTTATCAGATAATGTCAGAGAAAGAGAAAAGAGGGTGAAGAAATGTTCCAGTTAAAATGGCTGTGGAAAAATATGAAGGGAAGCAGGGTAACTTATATACTTGCACTGTTTCTTTCGGTGTGCTGTAATTTTTTGTACATTGCATATCCATATTTTCAGTCGGAAATAATTGATACATATATCTCAAATGATAATGCACGTGAGAACCTTGCCAATGATAAAAGTGGTTTTCTTTTGCTGATTGCTGGAATGATTGGGTTTACGTTTATCAGAACAGTATTGCAGTATACCTGTAATATGCATTATGAAAAGTCATCTCAGGCTATGATATATAAAGTGAGAACAGAGCTTTTCCGTAAGATCGAGAATCAGGATATGGCGTTTTATGATAAGTACCGTACCGGTGATCTTATGACAAGACTTACAGGTGACCTTGATATGGTAAGGCACATGGTTTCATGGGTTGCAAAGGGTATTGTTGAGTCGGTCGCATTGTATGCAGCGTCAATGATTTACTTTTTCACGATTGACTGGCGTACTGCACTGTGCATACTTGCAATGACTCCTGCAATTTTTATTATCACAAGAATGTTTTCTAAAAAAGCAAGGCCTGTTTATCAGAAGGTTCGTGACAAGCAGTCAGCACTGAATACAGCTGCTCAGGAAAATATCTCGGGCAACCGTGTTGTAAAGGCTTTTGCAAGAGAAGATTATGAGATAGAAAAATTCAGAGAAAAGGATTCTGAATATCAGGAGGCTAACATTACAGCTAATAAGGTATGGTTAAGATACCAGCCGTTTATTGATATCGCAGCAGGTGTTTTAAGTGTAATTCTTCTGCTCTGCGGTGGAATGTTTATGATAAATCAGAATCTTACAATGGGTCAGTATGTTGCGATCTCAGGACTCCTCTGGGCAGTAAGCAATCCGATGAGAATGATGGGATACTATGTGAACGATTTTCACCGTTTTATTGCATCATCAAGCAAGATAATTGAGATTTATTACTCTGCTCCGATGATCGTTGATCGCAATAATGCTGAGAAAAAAGAAAAGCGTTTCAGTGGAGAAATTGAGTTCAGGAATGTTACTTTTACGATTGGTGACAAGAAGATACTTGATGATATAAGCTTTCATATTGAGCCGGGTGAAACTGTTGCAATAATGGGTGCAACGGGTAGTGGCAAGACTTCTCTTATTAATCTGATACCTCGTTTTCATGACGTTGAGCAGGGTGAAGTGCTTGTTGACGGTGTAAACGTGCGTATGCATAAGCTACAATCACTGAGAAAAAATATCAGTATTGCAACTCAGGACGTTTTACTTTACTCAGATACTATAGACAGCAATATTGCTTTTGGTAATAGTCAGCTTGAGGAGGAATATGTCAGACGATGTGCTGAACTTGCAGCAGCCGATGCATTCATAAGAAATCTCCCTATGGGATATGAAACTATTGTCGGTGAACGTGGAGTTGGGCTTTCAGGTGGACAAAAACAGAGAATCTCTCTTGCAAGAGCGTTGGCTGTACGTCCATCGGTTCTGATACTTGATGACACCACCTCAGCTGTTGATATGGAAACAGAAGCTTATATTCAGGACAGTTTATCGCAAAAGCTGGATTTTCCATGCACAAAGATTATCATTGCACAGAGAATATCCTCGTCTAAAAATGCAGACAAGATAATCATTCTTGAAAACGGAAAGATTTCTGATATCGGTACTCATGACGAGCTTATCTCGCATGACGGCTACTATAAGCAGATCTATGATTTGCAGAGTGGTAATGCAAGTGACAGGGAGGTGATGTGAGCATGGCAAGAAATAAATATGATGTAGATGAACAGCTCGAAACACCTTTTGACTTTTCGCATCTTAAACGCTCGTTTGTGTACATAAAAAGATACCGTGCAAAAATGCTCACAGCGCTGGTTCTGAGTATTCTTGCTGCTGTTTCGGGACTTACAGGTCCACTCATTACCCAACGTGCTCTTGACAAAACTATACCACAAGGAAACATTCCCGAACTTGTTCTGCTTGCATTACTTTTGTTTGGGTTGACAGTATTGAATGTTGTACTCACAAATATTCGTGCAAGAATAATGACTGTTGTCGGACAGTATATAATCTTTGACATCAGAGAGGATCTTTTCAAGCATTTGCAGGAGCTTCCGTTTACATACTATGATGACCGTCCTCACGGAAAGATACTTATACGTGTTATCAACTATGTAAACAGTGTTTCTGATATGCTCTCGAATGGTATCATAAACTTTATTCTTGAGATACTGAATATGCTTTTTATACTCGTTTTTATGCTGATAGTTGACGTTAAACTCACTGTCGTTGCATTGTCAGGTTTGCCGATTTTTATACTTATCATGTTTGCTTTAAAGAAATATCAGCGAAAAGCCTGGCAGGACGTTTCAAACAAAAGCTCAAATATGAATGCATATTTGCAGGAAAATATCGTTGGTGCAAGAATAACACAGGTGTTCACCCGCGAAGAGGAAAACGCTGAGATTTATGATGAACTTAACAAGCGTTATCGCAGAAGCTGGATGAGGGCTGTAAGACTGTCAAACCTTGTGTGGCCTGTTACTGATAATATCTCAACTCTTATCGTAGTGGCACTGTTTATATTCGGATTACTTGTTTTTGATCCTGCAACTGTAACACTTGGTACTCTTGCGGCTATGACTGGTTATGCCTCACGATTCTGGCAGCCTATTATGAATATCTCAAACATAATGAATAACTTCATAAACAACATCGCTTATCTTGAACGTATTTTTGAAACGATTGAT
>JAUNJM010000041.1:8757-11913 GCA_030533265.1 Ruminococcus sp.
AACCTGTTACGATAACGGACAAGCCTGATGCTGTTGATATTGGTGAAATTGTTGGTAATGTTTCGTTCAATGACGTCACTTTTGGTTACGAAGAGGGCATTGACGTTATAAAAAATGTAAGCTTTGATTGTAAAGCCGGTGAGAGCATTGCTCTTGTTGGTCCGACAGGTGCAGGCAAGTCAACAATTGTGTCGCTTATTTCACGTTTTTACGATATCAGCAAGGGCAGTATCACGATTGACGGAAAAAACATTTCGGACGTTACACTCAAATCCTTGCGTTCACAAATGGGTATCATGCTCCAGGATAGTTTTATTTTCAGTGGTACTATTGAGGATAATATCCGCTACGGCAGACTTGATGCGACAAGAGAGCAGATTATCGAAGCAGCAAAGGCAGTTTGTGCTGATGAGTTTATCAGTCGTATGGACGATGGATATGATACAGAGGTTAATGAGCGTGGTTCAAAGCTTTCAGGCGGTGAAAAACAGCTTATCAGCTTTGCGAGAACTTTGCTCAGTGACCCTAAGATACTTGTGCTTGATGAGGCAACATCGTCGGTTGATGCAAAGACGGAAGCCTTGCTTCAGCAGGGTCTTGCCCGATTGCTTCAAGGTAGAACGTCATTTATCATTGCTCACAGGCTTTCAACGATACGCAACTGTGACAGAATAATGTACATTGACAATCAGGGTATTGTTGAGAGTGGCACTCATGATGAGCTTATGCAAAAGCATGGTGCTTACTATGAACTCTACACTTCACAGTCGATATGATCAATACAAACAAAAAATCCTCCTGTAGAATTACTACAGGAGGATAATTTTATGTCGTTTTATCCGAAAATGCTCATTAATCTTGCAACGACAAGTCCACCACCGGTTCCTACAACGTAACCGAGCAGAGCCATAATGATACCAACAGGTACAAGAGCGCTGCTATATGTTCCTGCAAGTACAGGAGCAGTTGCAGTACCACCGATATTTGCAAGAGATGCTACAGCACAGGTGAATATGTCGAGTTTGAGCAACTTAGCGAGAATAAGCATGATTACAACATGGAATACGAGGATTATGAGTCCTGCAAGGAGCCACCATGGTGCGTCACCAACTTCAGCGAGATTAGCTCTTGATGCAATAAGAGCAATGACGATATAGAGAAGAACGTTTGATATTTCTTCAGTACCTTTCAGCTTTCCGAATGGTGTCATTGCAAGTGCAACACCGAGAACAGTTACTATAAGAACAGTCCACGTTGCAGCGTCAAAGAATGTGAGCTTTTCAGCAATCATTCCACCAAGCTTCTGGGTTACAGCAGAAACAAGAAGTCCTGAACCTAAAAGTATAGCAATGTTCTGCCATGTAAGAGGCTTTGTATTAGCTTTTGCCTCAGCTTCAAGAGCAATACCAACTTCGTCGATAACTTTTGTATCAGCCTTTGTCCACTTGTTGAACTGTTTTGAGAAACCAATTACCCAAAGGAGGAACATAACATAAAGTGTAGCACAGATTGAGTCCATTACAAGAGCATAAGCCATTGCTCCTTCGTCAACGTGGAGGGCAGCTTGAATTGCAAGCATATTTCCTCCACCACCCATCCAGCTTCCGCAGAGAGCTCCGAGTGATTTCCATGCACCTTCACCAAGAATACCGTGCATGATAGCATAGGATACTACGAATCCAAGACCGATTGAAATTGTTGCTGAGAAAAATCCGATAAGCATTTTTGGTCCGAGCTTTATGATCTTTCTCAGATCACATCTTAAAAGCATGATGAACAGCATTGCATACAGCAGTGGGTTTTTAAAGGCACCGTATGTTTCTTTTGTAGCTGCAAGATCCCAAAGATTAAGGGTAGAAAGTACCATAAGTCCGAGATAGATAAGTACTATTGGTGGTGCAAAGTTGAAAAATTTTTGTGCGTACTTTCCTTTGAATATTTTGGGAAGATTGATAAGCAATGCAGCTATGAATACAAGAACTGCAATATACATAAATCCTTCTTTAATCATAAGTTTTCACCTCATAATTTTATTTTAGTTGTTTTAATACTTCAAGCAGGTAGTACCAGCTTCTTCTGACAGATTCAATGTTCAGACGTTCCTCAGGTGTGTGAACAAATTCAATGTCCGGTCCAAAAGAGATTATATCAGCGTCAGGTATCTTTGAGGAAAGTATTCCACATTCAAGACCTGCATGAATTGACTGTACAAGCGGTGCGTCGGCATAGCAGTCTTTGTATGCTGAAACCATGACATCTCTTAGTGGAGAGTTCATGCGATATTCCCATGCAGGATAGTCAGAAGTGAACTCAACCTTACCGTCAAGATACTCAATGAATGAAACAAGGTTCTCAATAGATTTTTGTTTTCCGGCAGCAGCGTTGCTACGCACAAGGTATTTGAGAATGAGGCCTCTTTCATCTGTGTAAGCAGTACCGAGGTTCATAGACGTTTGCACCATATCCGGAATGTCAGGACTCATAGCCTGTATTCCGTCGGCTATCTGCATAAGTGCAAAAATAAGTTTTCGTGTACTGTCTGCATCAGTGTAATAGTCACATGACTGACATTTATCAATAGTAATTGAAATATCAGGTTCGAGCGAAATAACCTCAGTTTTAAGTATCCTTGTAAAGTCAGCAACAGCTTCATTAAGAAGATCAACTGAGTAAACATTCGTTGCGACAACGGCAGAACAGGATTTCGGAATAGCATTTTCCTTTCCGCCACCGTTGATACTGCTGACATGGATCTGACATCTTCGACTGATATATTCGAGCAGTCTGCCCATGACTTTTATAGCATTCTTGCGACGTTTGTTTATATCTATTCCTGAATGTCCGCCTCTAAGTCCGTGAATGGAAAGAGTATAGAAACGATCGGTCTGCAAATCAGAAGCAATATATCTCATCAGCAACTCGCAAAAGGCTCTTACTCCGCCTGCACAGCTTATTATCAGTATACCTTCTTTTTCCGAGTCGATATTGATAAGTTGTTTACCTTTAAGGCATGATGCATCAAGATGGTTTACACCAATCATACCGATCTCCTCATCAGCGGTCAACAAAGCTTCGATAGGTGGGTGGGGAATATCGTTTGATGCAAGTATTGCAAGGATATATGCAATAGCAATACCGTCATCACCACCGAGAGTT
>JAUNJM010000008.1:0-36609 GCA_030533265.1 Ruminococcus sp.
TCATCTACAAAATGAATGACGATAATGATACCTCAAGACCGTATGTTAAAAACGGGTTTGAAATGCCGAATCTGAACATCTGCAAGCAGAATCTTGTGCCGACAATGTACAACTGGTACGGCAAGAAGTGGGTGTCTATCGGTGACAGCAACACGTCAAGCAGAAAGTATCAGAAGTACGTTATTGACGCACTGGGACTTAGGTGGTCGAACCATGCTGAGGGTGGCACTGATGCACCATACTGGGCTGATGACACACGTTTGCAGGCTATAATTGCCGAGAGTCCTGACGTAGTAACTATAATGCTTGGTACAAACAATCACGGCATATCGGGTATCGGTGAACTTCCACCGACAAGTGACAATATCACTACAGATTACGTTTGGGACAAGACAACGTTCGTTGGTGCTATGATGCACATTATCAGCACCATTCAGACAGCGTTGCCTGACTGTGTGATTATGCTTATACCACCGATGTACGGCTCTCTGACAGGTGACGGCAAGCCACATGAATTCTATGAACAGGGAGTACATGAGCGTTATGACAAGCTCAAGGAAATTGCTCACCGTTACGGTTGCGAGTTTATTGAGGGGCATAATTTAATCAGTATGTACAACTGCCGTCAGTATTTTGACGATGTAAACGGCAGTCCACAGTGGACGCACTGGAACGACAAGCTTGGTCGCAAGCTTGCACGCAAGATAATTGCCAAAATGTTAGAGAATGAGCCGATGGAGGGGTAACATGAAACTATACATATCAAAAACCACCTACAAGGCAGACCACTGTGGTTTGTTAGGCTATGTCGGTGAAACAAATGCGAGGACAATCGAGGTCACACAGCCTGAGGTTGAGGGTGCTGACACATACCGTCTGCGATTCAAGTATGGTGACGACGTTGTTTATGATGTTCCTATCGTAGACGGTGTTGTAACCGTCACAGGGTCGCTACTGAGGGAGGTCGGTGAAATTGAATGTCAGTGGTTGGCGACAAAATCGGACGGCGAAAACTATGATTTGGTCGCAAAATCTAATATTTTTAAGGTAAATATTGATAAATCTATCAGTGACGATATTGCACCGATACCGACATATGAGCAGGCAGTTGAGGTGCTTGATAGGA
The DNA here is from genome assembly GCA_030533265.1 of Ruminococcus sp. GTDB lineage: Bacteria > Bacillota > Clostridia > Oscillospirales > Ruminococcaceae > FB2012. Next base: position 1,127 of record JAUNJM010000008.1, read on the forward strand.
TTTTGAACGCTGAGGGTACAAGCTATGATGACAGCGAATTACGACAGTTGATAATCAACAACGGAACCGAAATTAACCGTATTGAAAGCGAAATTCCAACAAAGACAAGCCAAATTGACAATGATAGTGGTTTTGTTTCAGATGCTAACTATGTGCATACAGATAACAATTATACAACAGCCGAAAAAGAAAAGCTTGCAGGGCTGGAAAACTATGATGATACGTCAATCAGAGAGGCAGTCAATGAAAAAGCAACCATTCAGGACGTTGCAACGTATGTCAACGAACATAAGGACGAGCTGAAAGGTGATACTGGTGAACGTGGTGAGCAAGGCATACAGGGTGAACGTGGTGCTGACGGTTACACACCAGTAAAGGGTGTTGACTACTGGACAGACAGCGACATAAACGAGATATACAGCTATGTTGACGGTCTTATCGGTGAAGCTAACGCCATTCTTGAAAACCGTCTGAACGGGGGTGTTTCTGCATGACGCTGACAGAAAATATTAACCGTGCAATAATTGATTTTGATAATATCAAAACAGCGATTGAAGACAAGGGTGTTACGGTCGGAGATGTGCCGACATCTGATTATGCCGAGAAAATCGGTGAGATACAGGCAGATTCAGACCCATACGAAATTTTAAATCAAATTTTAAACAAAACGTTAGAAAAATTACGACTAAATCACGTTCCTACAGCGTCATTGTCAATGCTGAAGCTTGGCAATAACTATGACCAAGGACACATAATTAAGTCAATAGAATTGCCTGACAATACGGATAACATAGGTGTTTGGCAATTTGCAAACCTAAAAAACCTGCAACAATTTGATGCAGGTTTTTCAGGTAAATTCGACAATGTCTGTTTGCACAGTTGTATTAATTTAAAATCGCTGATAATCCGAAATAATGATGTTTGTGCAACGTTGTACAACACTAGTTCTATAACATTTCATTCAACAGGAAAGATTTATGTTGTTCCTGAATTGATTGAAAGCTACAAAGCAGCTACTAATTGGACTACGCATGCAAACAAGTTTAGAAATTTGTACATAGCAAAATCGGTTGAAGAAAAAAATCAGTTTTTGGTTGACGAAAATGTACCAAGCGAATCAATGATAGTGTGTGATGCTGATGAGTCATACACAGTTAAGGAGTAATGAAATGATAGTTACAAGAATAATTGAATCGGACGGAAACAAGTTATGCGAAACTATTTCGACAACAGGAATGAATCTGCGACAGATAGAAACAGGGATTGTTTATGGAAATTCTGTAATTGACACCATAGCCAGGTATGACGGAGCATATAATCCGTTGAGCAGATACACATATGAGGAGACAGATATTAAGGTTGATGAAAGCGAGGTAAATAAAAATGAGAACTAAAATTGCAAAACTAATCGATGTAAAATCTATTGTAACAATCCTGCTGACCACTATTTTTTGTGTTTTGGCAGTCAAAGGACGATTATCGTCAGATCAGTTTTTAACCGTATTTACAGTTGTGATATCGTTTTATTTTGGAACACAATATCAGAAAAACAAGGAGGAATAAATTATGAAATTTGATAACTGGATTAATTCAAGAAAAGGAAAAAAGATCGACTATGATGGGCATTACGGAGTGCAGTGCTGTGATTTAGCAAATGACTACTTCACAAATGTTCACGGAATCCCGTCATCAGCACTGTTTTGTTTTGCAAATGCAATAAATTATTTTACCGACTTTAAAAATTACAGCACTGTTTTGCAAAAGAAATTCAAGGCAGTTAAGAACACACCGTCTTATGTTCCTAAAAAGGGTGTTGTAGCGATATTCAAAGGTCATGGGAATGGCATTGGTCATATAAGCGTATGTACGGGAGAAGGCAATACGAGTTACTTCTATAGCTACGATCAGAACTGGACAGGACAGCATGATGCTTGTACAAAGGTTAAGCATGATTATTCTGATATAGCCGGATTCCTTGAACCGATCGATCGCAGTAATATTGACGTTAAGCTTGTCATGGATACTTCAGGGGCTAAGTACGGAGATAAGAGTCTGGGTATCTTATCTTTTAAAATGTTGCTTTTACTTGCATATGACTTGAAACTTACCAAGTACAAAGTCGCTAAAGACAATGGTTTTGGCACAGGCACGAAGAACGCTGTCAACGAACTGCTTGGCAAGTGGGGATATCAGCCAAACGGCATTGCAGGTTCAAACTTTATTAAGAGATTACATACCGAAATTGCAAAGAAAAAATGACAACACTAACAACAAAAACAGGGGGGCTTAAAAGCCCTCCTGTGAATTAAAAGGAGATGTACACATGAAAAGTCCTATTCCTTGGATTGGTGGCAAAAGCCAACTGAAAAAACAAATAGTTAAATCATTTCCCGAAGACAAAAGCTATAACAGATTTATTGATGTTTTCGGTGGTGGAGGATCTATTTTGTTTGCAAAAGAAAAACACGCAAACATTGAAGTATATAATGATGCGAATAGTAATTTAGTGAATTTTTTCAGATGCTTAAAATACCATCGTGAAGAACTTCAGAAAGAAGTACGATACTATTTAAATAGTCGTGAGATATTTTTTGATTGTAAAAACAAAATTGATATAGATGGATTTACTGACATACAGCGTGCTGCAATGTTTTTTGTTGTTGTAAAAACAGGCTTCGGAGCAAGTACACGCACCTTTGGCTGCAATAAGAAAAGACTAAATACTGATACTTTTGAAGATATTGAAAAACGCTTGGATGGTGTAGTTATTGAAAACAAAGACTTTGAAAATCTTATAAAGGTGTACGATAGAGAAAATGCGTTATTCTATTGTGATCCTCCGTATCACAAGACAGAACGTCATTACACTGTAAAATTCACCGATGAAGATCACCTAAGATTATGTAATGCTCTCCACAGTGTCAAAGGCAAATTTGTACTATCATATAATGATGATGACTACGTCAGAGACCTATACAAAGACTGTAATATTATCGCTGTAGAAAGAAGTAATAGTTTGTCTCAGGGAATCTTCAAAGAGCTGATCATCAAGAATTTTTAGTATTTTTTTTAGAAGACAAATAACAAAATACGTTATTTATTTTGTAAAAAGAACACTGGAGGTTATTATGATTAAAACTAATTTAAGGCAATTATTGAGAGACAGAAACATGAATCAAGCAGAGCTTTCAAAGATTACACAAATTCGTCCGTCCACCATATCTGACTTATGCAATAATGTGTCCGAGAGAATTAAATTTTCACATTTAGAATCCATTTGTAAAGCATTAAAATGCAATATTTCAGATGTTTTAAAACTATTTTAGTAGCATTAAAATTTGATTATGTATAAAAAAGAGCAGTGATTTACTCCTTTTAAGGAAGTATTTCACTGCTTTTTTGCATTTTGCGTGTCAATTTTTCGCATTTTGCGTGTCCGGCAACAAACACGTATTGCTACGCTTAATCAGGAGCTTAAAGAAATTGAAAAACGACGTGAGCATCAGCGTGCAAGACGAAAAAAGGACGGGATTCTGATTTGTGCGATAGTTGGGTACACGAATGTCGGAAAGTCAACCTTGCTAAACACATTGACAGAGGCCGGAGTTCTTGCTGAAAACAAGCTTTTTGCCACTCTTGAAACTACATCAAGATCCATTGAGTTGCCCGACGGAAGAAGCGTTATGCTTGTTGACACTGTTGGACTTATACGCAGGTTGCCTCATCATCTTGTAGAGGCTTTCAAGTCAACTCTTGAGGAGGCTGCTAATGCTGATGTGATTCTGCATATTTGTGATGCATCATCAGATAACTGTGAGGAACAGGCAAAGGTAACGCTTGAACTGCTTTCTGAGTTGGGGTGTGAGGGTATACCGGTTGTGACGGCTTTCAACAAGTGTGATAAAGTGCCTTTTTCGGATAACATAATTTCCGGAGAAAACATAGTAAAAATCTCTGCTATAGAGGGCACAGGTATTGATGAGCTTTTGCTTGCGATTCAGACTGCTTTGCCACAATCGGCAATCAGGACGAAACTTCTTTTGCCATTTAACAAGGCAGGGCTACTCAATACTATAAGGATAGACGGTAAGGTGTTTTCTGAAGAATACACTGCTGAGGGAATACTTGTTGATGCACTTGTGGACGTCAAAATTTTCTCAAGAGTTGAGGAATACAAGATTCAGTAATATAAAAAGCTCGTTTTTATTAACGAGCTTTTTTGTTGTTGTAAAACGAAAATCGCTTATCTACGTATAAAACATAAATAAGCGATTAGTTTATGGCGCGGATTGAGAGATTTGAACTCTCGCGCCCCTTTCGAGACCTACTCCCTTAGCAGGGGAGCCCCTTCACCACTTGGGTAAATCCGCAAAAGGTATTCATATAAAAAAATAACTCAGAACAGGGTGCATATCAGATGCACCACTTGAACTGAAACTTGGCGGACAGGGTGGGATTCGAACCCACGGTACGTTGCCGTATCACTGGTTTTCAAGACCAGCTCCTTAAACCACTCGGACACCTGTCCACAAATTATCATAAGATTTACGACTTAATTATTTTATCACACCTTTTTTATTTTGTCAAGTACTTTTTTCAAAAAAATATAATTTTATTTTCTATATCAAATATCATAGCATTTGTCTGTGTTGACAAAAATATTCTCGCATGATATTATTATAATGATATTATACAGAATTGGAGTTTTTTATGGTGTCTAAAAAACAAGTCGGCAGAAAAAATGGTAAAATAGAGTTTCTTAGATTTTTCTTTTGTATTGCTGTTTTGTTGTTCCATGCTCAGAAATATATCGTAGGAAGCGTTTCGTTTAAGGATGGAATTCATCTTTCTATGTTTCCACATGGTGCAATGGGTGTTGAGTTTTTCTTTTTGCTGTCGGGATTCCTGATGGCTAAATCAGTGTATAAAATCAAGTCGGCTACTGCCTTAAATGGGTACGAGTATAACGAAAAAACACTTTCTCAGAACAGTCTTACGTTTTTGAAAAGAAAATATCTTTCTGTTTTTCCACAGCACTGTGTAGCGTTCGTTTTTGCGTTTATAGCTCTTGCTCTTAAGGATAATTTTACACTGAAACAAGGCATTTTAAAGCTTGTTGACAGTATTCCGAACTTTTTTCTTGTTCAGATGACAGGTGTTAATTTTTCTAATCCAAATCATCTGGAATGGTATATTTCTTGTATGCTCATCGCTATGGCTATAATTTATCCGTTATGCAGTAAGTTTTATTACAGCTTTACACGCTATGTTGCACCTTTGCTTGCAATGATGACACTTGGTTATATGATATATACAACGAAGTCCTTGACGGGAGTGAGTGTCTGGATGGGACTGTCCTATAAATCCATGTTACGGGCTATTGCTGAGGTCGCACTCGGTACAACTGCATTTGAGTTTTCACGATACCTGAGTTCTAAACAGTATAACAGTTCAAGAAGATTGCTATTTACAGCTTTTGAGATTTTCTGTTTTGTGGCAACAGCTGTTTATCTTGTAACAACAATGCCATTAAAGTATGAAATTTATATGATTGTACTGTTGTTTATGCTGGTGTCAATAGCTTTTTCAGGAGTTTCTTATGGAAACGGCATTTTTGACAATAAATTTGTATACTTTCTGGGGAGCCTTTCACTACCGATATATTTAGGTCAGCTTACTGCTATATATACAATACAAGCTTATATGACAAAGTACAGTATCAAAATACAGTTGGTGTCGGTAGTAGCTATGACATTCTTGGTGGCATTTATAATTATGTTTGTCGGCAATAAATTGTCAAATCTTTTGGTTAAAAAACATTCAGTTTCTTTGTAATGGTTGAAATTTATAGTTTTATGCGTTATTCTAATTTTATTGACACGTAAAGGAAATATTAATGTGAAAAGCATAACGTCAACCACTAAAACTAAAGAAAGACTTGTTTTTCTTGATATTGCAAAAGGAATTGCGACTTTGTTTGTGGTAGCAGGTCATTTGATAAAAACAAATCCAACGATTATCAATCAGGGAAAAGCTTTGACTTATCTTATCTGTCTGCTCTTTCAGGTGTTTTGATATATCTTATAGCTATTGCTTTAACAACTGCAATTTCAGGGTCATTCACTTTACTGATCGATAAAAAACTTTTGATAAAGTAGGAGTATTGTTTTGAGATTCCGATTAAAACAGCTTGTAAAAATGATTGTTCAGCATGTATTTTTGCCTTTCCTTTATTTTATCTTTTCAAGAGCAAAGCTGAACGAAAAATGCGTGATTTTTGCTGATGCTCATCATAATGAAATCCCTTTCAGTATGGTGAAAATGAGAGAAAAAGTTTCTGAGATTGATGAACTTGAGATACATGATATGTATTTCGATTTCCAGAAAAATGGTATTGTTGCATTGATTCTGTGGCTTTTTAAGTTTATGAAGCTTTACGCAAAAGCGAGGTATGTTTTCATTTGCGATAACTTTCTGCCTGTGTCCTCTTGCAAAAAGCGTAAGGGTACCACGGTCGTTCAGCTGTGGCACTCGGGTGGACTGCTCAAAAAGGCCGGTTACGACACTGATGACGCTGTGCCTGATATGTATAATGGTAACGTGTTCAAAAATTACGATCTGCTGACGGTGAGTGCTCCATGCTGTGTACCGGTTTTTGAAAGCTCGTTCAGACAGCCTGCCGGTGTGGTGAAAGCACTTGGTATTTCGAGAAGTGATACTTATTTTGATGAGAAGTATAACAAGACCTGTCGTGAGGAGTTTTATGCTGTGTATCCACAGGCAAAGGGCAAGAAGATTGTTCTTTGGGCACCGACTTTCAGAGGTAACGCATCTGAGCCTGTTCTGGTGGGTGAAGATGAAATTGACAGTACGTTTTGTGAGCTTCAGGGCTGCTTTCTTGTAAAAAAGCTTCACCCTCATTTCGAGAATAAAAACGCTGACAGGGTAACTTGTTCGATACCGAGCGAAAGGCTTTTACCTGTTGCAGATTTGCTTATAACCGACTATTCGTCAATAGTTTTTGACTATCTCACATATAAAAAACCGTTTGTGCTTTTTGCACCTGATTTTGAGGATTATCAGAAGAATCACGGCTTCTATGTGGATTATGAAACTGCTTATCCAACAACTGTTGCGAAAACAAAACAACAGCTTGCTGATGCAGTGAGATTTGAGCTTTTACATCGTGATGTAAAGGAGCTGGAAGAGTGTTACGTTTATCACATGACGTATTGTGATGGTAATGCTACAGAGAGAATTCTATCAGAAATAGGACTTAAAAATGGGTAATGCCTGATAAGCATTACCCATTGTTTTATTTATTGAATTTCATACTTGTTATGAGGTGTTCAAACATCTTTTGGAGATCCACCTCTGCCGACCAGCCCAAAGTTTCGAGCTTTGATGTGTCAAGATTCATTTTTACTTTCGGGTTGTAACCGAGCTTTGTAACGTCCTCAGCAATGTCGAACACAAGCTTTGTACCGCTCTGAGGATACATATCAATCAGCAGTTCTGCCATGCCTCTTATAGTAATAAGAGTGTTCTTGTTTGCTACGTTATAAGCTTCACCCTTGTTGCCGTTGAGCATAATGGTGAGTATTCCACTTATCGCATCACGAATATAGCAATAGTTTCTTTCGGTACTTCCGTCCGTTTTGAGAACGATGTCGTTACCTTCGATAACACTTCTTGCAAACTGAGCGAAAACACGGTTGTCGCCATAGCTTACTCCCGGACCGAATGTCTGACAGAGCCTTGCAACCTTGATAGGCAGATTATACTGGTGAGCGTATGATGCACAAAGACACTCTACCATACGTTTGCCTTCAGAGTAGCTGCTTCTGACGCTCATAGGGTCAATAGTTCCGAACATATTCTCCGAAACCTTTTCGATACTAAAATCAACAACACCGTAAACCTCCAGTGATGAGAGATAAACCATGCCTTTAATGTTTTTTTTCTTTGCAAGATTGAGTATGTTTTCAGTACCGACAAGAGCGGTTTTTATTGTTTCCACAGGGTAGTCAACAAAATCTTTGGAGCTTGTCATGCTTGCTCCATGGATAATATAATCCACAGAATCAGCGAATGTAAATGGTTCAAGAATGTCCTGAACTATGAACGTCAAGGCTTTTTTGTCTGCATATCTGAATATTTTTTCAGCCTTTTCCTTGTTTCTGACAGCAGCAATAACTGTGAGATTCAGGTTGTTTTCAGAGTTTGCATTAAGCAGTGACATAACGATCTGACTGCCGATAAGTCCTGTTGCACCGGTTACAAAGATGCTTTGATTTCTGAGCTTGTCCCAACAGATACAATCGTTGTTTACAATCATGTCAAGATCATTTTGCAGAATTTTATCATCAGATAATTTCATATAAGCGTCAGCCTCAACTTTCGATATATTTTTTCATCAGTTCAACGACTTTGCGTGCTGCGTCACCATGCTCAGCACAACCTCTGTCCTCAAGGAATTTTTCCTTTTTGCGTTCATATTCAGCTTCATCAAAGTTAAGGATATTTTTTTCCATTTCTTCATTATTCTCAGCAATGGCAAAAGGAGTGCTTTCAAGAGGATAATAGAATCCACGTTCATCGCTATATTCTGACAAATCATTGGCATAGATGAATCCAGGCTTACCTGTGAGAACAAAGTCACATATCCAGCTTGAATAGTCTGTAATTGCCAGGTCGGATATGAGCATAAGCTCCTGAATATCCCCATAAGCGTTTCCGTCAAGAATATCAGGGTTATCTCTTACAGATGATAAAGTTTTCAAGGCATTTGCAACCTTGAAATGGAATCTGTTGAGCACTTTCCATTTACCACCGAAACGCTCTGTAGCCGCTTTGAGCAGACAATTATAGTCTATATCATAGCAGTCAAGATTACCTTCATTACGGAAAGTCGGAGCATAGAGTATCAGCTTGCAGTCATAGTCGATGTTATAAAAATCACAAATTTTTTTCTTGATCTGATTTTTGGTATCCTCGTCACTGAAAAGAATATCATTTCTTGGATGACCGTATTCAAGCACTTCAATTTTAGGATTTGGCCAATAGGTTGATCTGTAGACCTCGGTTTCAAACGTAGAATTGGAAATCATAAAATCGGTTATTTTGTTTACTCTTTTAGCAGCCTTTGCCCATTTGTTTGAAACGATCTTGTCCTTATCTATACGCTTCAAACCCATTGAACCATGCCATGTGTCAATATATATCTGGTTCTTCTTTTTAGGAAGATACTCCCAAGGGAAACACACTGCATTGTCAACCCAGATTTTTGCACTTGCCATTTCATAAAAATGTTCAAGACTGTTACGTCTGACTATTTTTACGCCCTTTGGATAAGGCGATGGAAACTGTTTCATTTTCTTTTTGTCAGAAACATAAACAAGTTCCCAAGGCAGTTTTTGACGAAGTATCTCGTCACATATATATGCAGGATTGCAGTTGTATGCATTGTTGTAGTGCATGAAAACAACCTTGTTTTTCTTTACGGGAGTTTTCATTGATATAATTCTTCTTGTAAGCTTTGCTATCCCGCCGTCAATTACCTGACGTGCACGCAATGACAGAAATTTCAGAAATCCTTTCTCTGCCATTCTTCTTTCAATTTGTGTAAACTTTGAACTCATTTAAGAAATATCCTTTCAATGTGAAAAATTATATTAATTATTCAACAGGTTGTTCGGTGTAAGACCGATTCCGAATGCCTGTTCATTTTCTCTGTACTGGAGCAGTGCACGGTACATATAAACGTCCTCAGGAGTTGTGACTTTAATATTGCCACGGTTGCCTTCAATCATATATGCATCTCTGCCGATGCTTTTGATAAGAGTACATGAATCAACAAGATTATCATATCTTGTATCTTTCTTTCTGACCTCATCGTGAGCAGAAAGTATATCGCCAAGACGGAAGCTCTGAGGAGCCTGTGCAGCAAAAGTGTCCTTTCTGTAAGGAACTGTTTCGACTTTCTTACCTGTTTTGCTCATGAGTATAGTTTCATAACAGGCTGTACAGGTGATAGCGTTACCGTTGTCCTTAACACCCTGAATGTTGCGTGAAATAGTTTCATATGAAACCCATGGTCGAACACCGTCGTGGATAAGAACGATTGAATCCTCAGGATTTTCTTCACGTGCTTTTGAAAGAGCGTTATAAATTGAATCCTGACCTGTTTCACCGCCTGCTACGATACCTGAAACCTTTGTGATACCATGCTTTTTGATGAGCTTTTCCATATAAGGTATATAATCCTTGAGTACTGACATATAGATTTTGTCAATCTCAGGATGATTTTCAAACAGGTCAAGCGTATGAACGATTATAGGTTTACCGTTGATTTCAAGGAACTGTTTAGGTATTCCTGCACCCATTCTTACACCTGCACCACCTGCGAAAATAATAGCAATATTCATAATTGTACCTCCATTTTATTTCTTATACTTGCCAAAATCGACTTTTATTATATCATGCCCTGCTTTTCTAAGACTTGCAGGGATAAGCTCATTATAATCACCATACGAATATTTCAAATACTCGTCATAATTTTTCGGAACAGGGAACTTGTGTCCGCAAAAGTCTGCATATTCCGTTTGTTCAAGCCACTCTGCAGGGAAAGCACCATTTCTGAGATGCTCGCCTGTACCGTCATACAGATAACGGGTGTTTTTATGATTATATTTTTGTATGACTTTGTCCTGGATATTCTCAAGCTTTTCCATTGAGGATTTATTTATAAATTTTGTTGCGAGCTTGCAGACAAGCTTCAGTTTGCCGTAAAAGTGCATTGGTGTACCTGCCCATTTGTGAAAGACAAGCGACCTTGCAAAAAGCGTTCTGAAAACATGAAGCTTCTGACAAAGCTTACTGTTTGAAGTATGGTCATGGACAAAAATGTCAATAAATATTCCCTGATGCATATTTTTAAACTGCTGTGAATAACGTGTGACAAAAGCAGTACCGTTGAGCCTTATCTTTGTAAAAATGCTATGATATTCGCTGTCAGTTTTGCTTGACTGAAAGAACATATCATCGTTTATCTCCTGCTTCACAACCGAGAGAAATTTATCATAGTCCTCTCTGAGCATCATGACGTCCATATCATCATCCCAAGGGATCATTCCACCGTGACGTATTGCCCCAAGCAGTGTTCCGCCGCCAAGAAAGTAGCGTATACCATGCTTTTTACAGATGCGGTCAAACTCCAGCAGGCATTTTAGTAACAGTTCATGCAGTAGTTTCAGATCACCGTTATAGGTGTTATCAAAACAGAACAGCTCATCTGGTTTTTCTTTGGCAAACGACGCCATAAACCTGCCGTCCCCATATGAAATCATCGGTTGATAACCAATACTTTCAAGCATTACAGCACCTTTTAATGTGCAGTTGCCGTGACCTGCATAATATACACTATCGTTAAGGTTGTCCGCTTTGCTTATAAGGAACAGTTGTGCCGCAAAAAAGTCCAGAATATTTGTGCAATCATCAGCAACAGGCAGTATATCGTTATACCCTGCACCATAGACATACGGACAATAAAGCACCGTAATGTTTTCAAGTTTTGTAAAATCAGGTTTATCGGTAACGAGAATCAAGCTGTTTGTGACGTTCTCTAACTTGTCGGACTGCTCTTTTGGCAGTGGGAAGTCTTTGAGATCCCACACTACAAGCAAATCGGTATCGGATATTTTATCATTCACCTTGAAAGAGACACCCTGATACTCACTGCAAATTTCACAAAATGTCGTAAAAGCGACATTATTTTCATTGGCAAGCAGGCACAGACTAAGCTTATTCAAGGTTGAACTATCTATATTTTTTATTGTTAAGCAACGTTTTATCCAGTCGTTTCTGTAGTCCTTACGGACATCTGCAGTGAGCATAAAAACACCTCGGATATTTTTTGCTTTTCATAAAGCAATCATCGTGAAGTTTTGCCTGTATATCAAGCATTAATTATCAGTTATTATACCACAAATCTCACATAATGTAAAGGAATTTTCAAAAAAACATAAAATTATGCAAAAAACAGCACCCATCAGGATGCTGTTTTGCTGTGTTCTGTATTTACGCCGAAATTCAGGCTTTCGATAACATCACCGTATATGTACCATTCGCTCTCAATTCTGACGGCGATAAGTTCTCTTGAATCTATTTTTTCGTTATTTCCGAGCATTGTTCCGAATTCGACATTGAGCTTTTGTGCTTTTGAAATGTTTATACGTTTTTTATATTTGTCTTTATATTCCTTTTCCAGCATAGTAATATCCTCCTGCTCCAATGGCTGGGCGGATGTTACTTTTGCCTTGAAAAGACGTTTGCTTGCAGTTTGCGACGGAAGCAGAGTGCTTACAAGCTCAGGATTGTAATTATCGCTTTCCATGTAAGCCTGTTTTGCGCCGAGAGTAAAACAATTAAGATAAGAAACATTGTCAAGAGCATCAACCGATCTTTCAATAGCGATGATGGGACGCTCATAGTTCAGTGAGGTTTTCACAGGCTCTCCACCACATGAGCAAACAAATATAACGGTAATAAGAAGCATCAAAGTGAGTAATGCTGTTTTAAAAATTCTCATTTTCGGTTCCTTTCAGGTTTGAGGACAGGTCAGAACAAGTTATAGAAATCATTTCCGACCAGACACCACTTGCCATCGACCTTTGCAACATCAATGGTAATATTTTTGTTATTTGTTTTATTATCGCCTTCTATTTCTACATCAAGCTTAAGGCTATATCCTTTTGAAGCTTCTGTGTCTTTGGCATTATACATAATTTTCAGCTGGTTCTCAATATCCTTCAGCTTGCTTTCTGACAGCTCTTTTCTATCAATAATATCATACGAGATTGAAATATCGTCACCATACTCCGATGCCATAGTTTTCAGCATTGTTTCTAGAGTAATAGCAATGTAATCTTCTGCGGAAGTATAGACATCATACTCTCTCAGCGACTTTTCAAGTTTTTCTATTTCGCAATCAGGCATTACCCTGATGATTTTGTGAGGCTCCGCATCTTCAATGCCTTCAAATAGGTCGTCCGGTACGGATTCATATCCATCACCGAAAACACTACTGAAAATCAGTATCACAATGAGAATTCCTGCAAGAAGAAATCCTTTTTTCAGTATGATGTTTTTTCTCTTAGTATCCGGAAGATTGGTGGTAATCCTTATTTTTGCACCACATTTAGGACAGAAAACAGAGTCGATATCCAGTGGTGAGCCGCATTTTGTACAGAAATTAGGCATGTTTAATCCTCCTGTATTGTTAAATTATCAGCCAAAAATGGCTGTTTCTCTTTCGTCTTTTATGATAACTCTCGGTACTCTCGGTGAAATGTTGCATACGATTTCATATCCGATAGTACCTGTAGCTTTGGCAATGTCATCAGCGGTTATAGTTTCATTGCCGTCGGTGCCTATCAGGGTAACTATATCACCTGCTTTGACGTTTTCGATGTGAGTAACATCGCACATAAACTGATCCATGCAGACTCTTCCTGTTATCTTTGCACGTTGTCCGTTGATGATAACCTCACCGATATTTGAAAGTGCTCTTGGGTAGCCATCCGCATAACCACAGGTGATTGTTGCAAGGACGGTCTTGTCGGTAGTTTTGTATGTTCTTCCGTAGCTGACGCTGATATCTTTTTCGACAGTTTTGACCTGTGCGACACATGATTTCAGAGCCATTACCGGAGCCGGTTCAAATGGCAGCGGGTTACTAGGGTCGGGCATAAGACCATACAGGATAATTCCGAGTCTTGCAAGGGTGCTTCTTTCGTTATTGTGGTAAATGCCACCTGCTGAGTTGAGGAAATGACACTGTGCAAGGTTTATGCCACGGCTTTTAAGTTCATCGTCAACAGCAATTATTTTTTCATACTGTTGTTTTGTGTACTGAATATCATCACTGTTTTCGCTATCGGCAACGGCAAAGTGGGTAAAGATTCCCTCAACAAACAGGTTGTCAAGAGAGATTATCCTTTCGATCTCATCACATAAATCGGATACCTGTCCACGCAGTCCGATTCGTGTCATTCCAGTATCGAGTGCGATGTGAAGTCTTATCTTTTTGTCATTGGAATACTTGCTCAGTTGTTTGGCATAGTTATATTCTGTGCAAGCCTGAATGATATTATATTCAGCAAGCTTTTGCGTTTCTTCAGGAGGAGTATATCCGAGAACAAGTATCTCACCCTTTATTCCTGAATCACGAAGTCTTATTCCCTCACAGATGTTTGAAACTGCAAACCATCTGATTCCAAGCTCCTGTTCGAGGAAGGGTACTACCGCACTGTCACAATGCCCGTAGCAGTTTGCTTTTACGACACATAAAAGCTCTGTTTTATCGCCTAAAAACTTCTTGTAGTTTTGAATATTTGCAGTCAAGTTGTTAAGGTTTATTTCAGCCCAGGTGCGTTTTAGATAATGCATTAAAATGCCTCCGTTTTCAGTGACGATCTATATGTTGCTCCTGTTGTTTACAGGAGCAAAAAGTTTGTCTTTATCTCTTGAAAAGTGTAAACTAATGTGTTATACTAATTTTAATTAACAGTGTAGGTGTGAAATGTATGGACGAACAAGTCAGTTGGAATATTGAAAAAGCTTGCTGTTTTACAGGTCATCGCAATAAGGATCTTCCTTTTTCGGGTGACAGAAACAGTCAGGGTATGAAGTGTCTTGTCAGTAGCTTACAGATGTATATTGAAAAAGCTGTGAAGGACGGCTATGATACCTTTATTTCCGGCATGGCAGAGGGTACGGATCTGATCTGTGCCGAAATTGTTCATAATCTTATTACAAGAAAGGGCATGAACTTAAGACTTATCTGTGCTGTACCCTATAAAAAACAGGGTGCTAAAGAGCTTTTGAATCCACTTGACCAGTATGTCTACAATATGCTGATACAGGAAAGCGAAGTCGTATATGTAAGTGATACGAAGTCCAGAGCCTGTTATCAGAAAAGAAATCGGTTTATGGTTGAAAATTCACGACGTATAATCGGTGTTTTCAAAGAAAGCAAAACAAGGTCAGGAACTTATCAGACGATAAAAATTGCTCAGCAGGCAGGACTTGAGATGAATATTATTTATCTTGAAAAAAATCCTGTTTTTTATCTGTCTGATGATATGTGATCTTTATTGCAGACTATAACCATTCTTATTTTACACCCAAAACAATAATTGTTCAAGTGCTTTTTGATATTTTTTTAAACTTTATTAAATCTGTAAATATACATGAGGAGAGTTATGCGTATGTCCACAGCACAAAACAAACAGCAAAAAAAGAGAAAATCACAGACACCGACAGCGTTGGTCTATTTTGCTACGCTTCTGCTTTTTTTGGCGGTGTTCGGGCTTATAGCATCTTTTGTTGTTGATAAACTAAATGAGTTGAACCAGCCTCAGCAGGCTCAGAAAGCTGATCCTGTACCGTCTTTCAATCTCTTTTTTGCTCATGTTAACGGCAAGAACGTACTGGCAGAGATGTCTGTTGTAAGGATTTCTCCTGAAACGAATTCGGTGGTTGTGCTCCCTGTTTCGGCTGTTGTCAAAAATGATAGTGACAAAACTTTCAGAGAAGTTTATGATAACGGTGGAATAATCAAGCTTAAAGCTTCAGTTGAGAAAACCTTCGGTTTGACGGTGGATAATTATGCTACTGTTTCAAACAAGGCTTATGAAAGACTTGTTGATATGATCGGTGGTGTTATATACACTCCTGAAGAAGATTTATATTATCTCGCAAAAAATGACGCAGATGATATATCAATACGTTCAGGGCAGGCAATTTCTCTTGTCGGCAGACAGGTGCGTCTTATTTCTCAGTATCCTGTATTCAAAACAGGGAAAGAGGGTAATCAGCTCTTTATAAACGAGGCGACTGAACAGCTTGTGGCAAGTGCTATAAGACAAACTTCAATAACTAAGAATAATCTTGATAATGTGTACAATATTATTACTGAGAACTCGGATACCGACTGGGATAAGAATATATACAAAGTTCACAAGACCTATATAAAGAAAATGCTTGATACAAACGATACAAAGTGTCAGCTTATTGCTCCTGAGGGTAAATGGCAGGATAATAAGCTTGAAATGTCCGATAAATTCATGGAGGATCTCAAAAAGATTATTCTTGATACTGAGCCTGCACCGATTGAAGATTAAGAAGTTCAGAGGAGGAAATACTGATGAAGCTCATGGTTTTTATACTCAATAAAATTGATACTTTGGAATATCTGCTTGAAGGTTTGTCTGCAGCGGGTATCGGTGGAGCAACTATCATTGAGTCTTCAGGTCTGGCAATGACTCTTTCAAAGCTGGGAAGCAGTTTTCTCAGTGCTCCGATCCGTGCTCTTTTCAGCGGCGATGAGGATAACAGGACTATTCTTTCGGTTATAAGAGATGATCAGCTCGACCTTGCAAGACGTGTTATTTACAATACCGTCGGAGATCTTTCGATGCCTAACACGGGTATTCTTTTCACATTGCCTATTGATTTTGCTGAGGGTATCAGAAAGAATTATGACAAGCAAAAGCTTGTTGATTCGTCGAACAGGCAGAAAGATTAGAAATATTTACGCAGAGTTCACCGAAAATTCATAAAATGCAATGTTTTAATTGCTGTATTGCTTGCAAAAGTTGATTTTGTGTGATATAATAATATAGTAATAAGTTTAATGAAAGGCTGGAATTTGACTTCCGGTCTTTTGATTTTGTATGGGGTTTTTATCCCGAACATGGAGTGTGAAGATATGGAAAAAAACAATACTGCAACCCGTGTGAGGAAGCTTGCACAGCCTCTTTGTGATGAGCAGGGACTTTTCCTGTGGGACGTGAGATTTGAAAAGGAGGGGGCAAGCTGGTACCTCAGAGTGTTTATCGACAAAGATGGCGGAGTTTCTATGGATGATTGTGAGAATTTTACTCGTCCGTTCAACAAGATTCTTGATGAGGAGGATCCAATCTCTCACAGCTATGTGCTTGAAGTCGGAAGCCCAGGTCTTGGACGTGAGCTGAAACGTCCTGAACATTTTGAGGCTTGTATCAATGATCTGATAAGAGTCAAGCTCATAAGACCGAGAGATGGTCAGCGTGAGTTTATTGCAGGTCTGGATTCTTATGATAAGACGAAAATTTACTGTCACCTTGCAGATGATGATGGAAATCCACTTGAGCCAATAGAGTTTTCGTTCAATGAATGTGCATATATTAAATTATATGACGATTTTGATTTGGAATAAAATCAGCACTTTGTTGACATCTTTAATTGCGTGGCTTTTGCCACTTGACATATATTAAGACATAGTTTTTGAACATGATTTATGAGAGGAATGGTTAGAAAAATGAATAACGAATTTTTTGAAGCGTTTGATCAGTTTGAACAGGAAAATAATATTGATCCACAGGAGCTTATTGAAACTATCAAGGCCGGACTTTTACAGGCTATTAAAAAGGAATATCCGACAAGTGATAACATCAGTGTCGAGATAAACCCTGAAACACATAAGTTTGATGTGAAGATACTTAAAGAAGTTGTTGAGGGCGAACCTGAAAACCCCGGAAATCAGATTAATATTGACGCTGCATATAATATTTCAAAGAGAGCAAAAGTCGGAGGAGTTGTTGAGATCAAGGTGAATCCGGCAAAGTTCGGTAGAGTTGCAGCTCAGAACGCAAAGCAGAATATCAAACACAGAATTAAGGATTTTGAAAGAGAAAAGCTTATTGCACAATATCAGGATAAGGTTTATGAATGTGTTCCTGCTGTTGTACAAAAAGTTGAGCCTGCTACATTGAATGCAGTTCTTACTATTGACAAGAACGAGGTTTATCTTGTAAGAAATGAACAGATACCTGGCGAGGTGCTCAAAGCAGGAGATATTATTCAGGTATATGTTGTTGGTATTGCAAATCCTGATAAGAAGCCGTCTATTAAAATTTCAAGAACACATCGTGAGTTCGTAAAAAGACTTTTTGAAAGAGAAATCCCTGAAATCGCTGACGGTACTGTTGAAATCAAGGGTATTTCCCGTGTTGCAGGTGTTAGAAGTAAAATTGCAGTTGCAAGTAAGGATGAAAATGTTGATGCTGTCGGTGCTTGCATCGGACCTAAGAAGTCAAGAATTTCTTCGATTGTGGCAGAACTTAACGGCGAAAAGATTGACGTTATACCTTACAGCGATGAGCCTGCTGAATTTATCGGCAGAGCACTTGCTCCATCAGAAGTTCTGGACGTTATGATTTCGGAAAAAGAGGGCGTTCGTGAGTGCCGTGTTATCGTACCGGAGAATCAGCTTTCACTTGCTATCGGAAACAAGGGACAGAATGCTAAGCTTGCAGCAGGTCTTACAGGATTCAAGATTGACATCGTTTCAGAAAGTGCAGCAAAGGACCTTCCTCCTATTGACGCTGATGAGAAACAGGACGTAATTATCGAGGACTGATAAAAAACACAGTCATTAAAAAAGGAACAGTTGACTTATGAAAACAAAGAAAATCCCTATGAGAATGTGCCTTGGTTGTGATGAGATGAAACCAAAGCGTGAAATGATAAGAGTTGTCAAGTCAAAAGATGGAGAAATCTCTCTTGACCTTACGGGACGCAAATCAGGCAGAGGAGCTTATATCTGCAGAAACGTTGACTGCTTTAAAAAAGCAAGAAAATCAAGACGTTTTGAGAAAAGCTTTTCCTGTATGATAAGCAGTGAGGTCTATGACGGTATGGAGGCTGAACTGGAAAATGAGCAATAATAAAATGGGACTTCTGACTATGTGCAGAAAAGCAGGAAAGCTTAAGCTCGGTATGGACATGGTAAAGACCTCGTGCAAAAATGGTGAGGCTTTTGCAGTGTTTGTGGTCGATGATTTTTCCGTGAAGTCGCTTAAAGAAGTCAAGTTCACCTGCAATCGTGAAAATGTACCAATATATAATCTTGGCGTAACAATGGACGATATCTTGTATGGTTTGGGAAAAAGAGTAGGAGTTATGGCTGTTACTGATAGTGGCTTTGCAAAGGCTTGTGCCAAAGGACTTGAACAGATAGAAATTGACGAAAATGAATTTTACAGCAGTATTTAAGGAGGAAAAGGTTGCCTATGAATATGAATAAATATAAGCTCAGTGAATTAGCAAAAGACCTTAAACTTACTAATAATCAGGTCATTGAATGCATCCAGAATTTTACCGGGGAAACAAAGAAAACGGTTTCTGCTCTTACTGCATCAGAGGTAAGCATTGTTCTGGAGCATTTTACTCAGAGTAATCAGGTAGAGAACTTTGATGCTTATTTTGCAAACAACGTAAAGCCTGAAAAGACTGAGGATAAAAAAACAAAGCAGACTAAGAAAACAGAAAAGAAGACTGACGAGAAAAAGGCTGAGCCTGTTGAAAAGCAGGAAGAAAAGAAATCTGCACCTGAAAAGGAAATCAAAAAGGTTAAAGAAGAGCCTAAGAAAGAAGAGAAAAAGCCTGTTGAACAAACACATAAGAAGAAGGAACAGAAACCTGCAAAGAAACAGGAGCATGGTGTAAGACAACAGCTTATCGGTAATTCTTCTAAGAATGATAAGAATGAAGGATATACTATCTCATCGGCTGATGATTCAAAGGGTAGAAGAACTGTTGATACAAGAGGAAGCTATGTTGAGCTTGATAAGTATAACGAAAAGTACGATAATCTTGCAAACACAAAGCATAATAAGAGCAAGGATAATTTTACAAAGAAACAGAAGCTTACTCAGAAATCACAGCAACATAAAAAACAGCAGTATTCTCACAAGAAGGAAACAGAGGCTGAAAAGTTGCGCCGTCTTGAGCTTGAAAGAGCAAGAAAACAGCAGCTTAAGGTGCTTATTCCTGATGAGATCGTTGTTTCTGAGCTTGCAACAAGACTGAAAGTTACAGTTTCTGAAGTTATTAAAAAGCTTATGGGACTCGGTGTTATGGCTGGTATCAACGAAATTATTGACTTTGATACAGCTTCACTTGTTGCCGAGGAGCTTGGCGCTAAGGTTGAAAAGGAAGTTATCGTTACTATTGAAGAGCGTCTTATCGACGATGAGGAGGATCCTGAGGACAGCTTGGTTGAAAGATGTCCTGTAGTCGTTGTTATGGGACACGTTGACCATGGTAAGACATCTATCCTTGACAGAATAAGAAATGCTAATGTAACAGCTTCTGAAGCAGGTGGTATTACACAGCATATAGGTGCATATCAGGTTTATTACAACAACAAGAAGATAACATTTCTTGATACACCGGGACATGAAGCGTTCACTTCAATGAGAGCAAGAGGTGCTAATATTACTGATATTGCTATCCTTGTAGTTGCGGCAGACGACGGTATTATGCCTCAGACTATCGAGTCTATCAACCATGCAAAGGCTGCTGGTGTGTCTATCATTGTTGCTATAAATAAGATGGATAAAGAGGGAGCTAATGCTGACAAGGTAAAGCAGGAGCTTACCGAACACTCACTCGTTGTTGAAGAATGGGGCGGTGACGTTATTGCTGTACCTGTATCTGCTAAGACGGGTATGGGTATTGATGAGTTGCTTGAAAACATCCTGCTCATTGCAGAATTCAAGGAGCTTAAAGCTAATCCGAACAAGCTTGCTAAGGGTACGGTTATCGAAGCTAAGCTTGACAAGGGAAAAGGTCCTACTGCTACGGTTCTTGTTCAGGGTGGTACACTCCACAAGGGTGATATTATCATCGCAGGTACTACAGTCGGACGTGTAAGAACAATGACAAACGACAAGGGTAAGGCTCTTGAAAAGGCAGGTCCTTCAACACCTGTTGAGATCACAGGTCTGAGTGAAGTTCCTATGAGTGGCGATGTATTCAACGCTGTTCAGGACGAAAAGCTTGCAAGAGAGCTTGTTGAAAAGAGAAAGCATCAGGCGAAGGAAGAAGTGTTCAGCCAGTATCAGAAGGTTACTCTTGATAACTTGTTCAGCCAGATTTCAGAGGGCGAAATGAAAGAGCTTCCTATCATCGTTAAGGCTGACGTACAGGGCTCTGTTGAGGCTGTGAAGCAGTCACTTGAAAAGCTTTCTAATGATGAGGTCAGAGTAAAGGTTATCCACGGTGGTGTTGGTGCAGTATCAGAAAGTGATGTTATGCTTGCAAATGCATCAAATGCAATTATCGTTGGATTCAACGTAAGACCTGATCCGGTTGCCAAGGCTTCTGCTGAACGTGACGGAGTTGACATCAGACTTTACAGAATTATTTATGATGCAATTGAGGAAATCTCAACTGCTATGAAGGGTATGCTTGCACCTAAGTATCGTGAGGTTGAAACTGCAAGAATCGAAGTAAGACAGGTTTACAAGATTACAAACGTTGGTATTGTTGCAGGTTCGTATGTACTTGACGGTAAGGTCGGACGTAACAACGAGATTCGTGTTGTAAGAGATGGTATCGTTATTGCTGAGGATAAGATGTCATCACTCAAGCGTTTCAAGGATGACGTTAAGGAAGTTTCCTCAGGATATGAGTGTGGTATTACTCTTGAAAAGTTTACAGATATTAAAGAGGGCGACATTTTTGAAGCTTTCTATATGGAAGAATACAGAGATTAATTTTTTGTAAGTGAAAAAGAAAGAGGTTTAATATGAAAATTCTTAAAAGGATCATAGCACTTGCATCAGTGGCAGTTATGTCAATTACAATGTTTAGCTCATGCAATAAAAATGAGGTTATAACTATAGAGAAAAAACCTGCAACTGAAAAAATACAAAGAAATACAGGTATCGTATGCTGGGGTAGCTCAATAGGATATTCACAGTATAAGTGCAGTTTCACAAAGGTTATAGAGGACCATATGATGTCTGATGAATGTTACATTCCTGTTGTTAACATGTCAGTACCAAAGGATTCTACTAAGACAATCCTTGCAAGAGCAGGAATTACAAAGATACTTGTGTCCAAGAAGTTTACTGTTCCAAAGGGACTTGATCCTGTTGAAATTCAGTTCAAGGCAGAGGATAACAGCTATATTTTCCCACTCAGATACGGAATTTACTGCGATGGTGGTATGTCAAACGTAACTATCGGAAATGTAAAGGGTACTTTGTCTATAACAAAAGATTCTGCTCAGCGTGCTAAGCCAAAGTATTACTTTACAAGAAAAAAAGAGGGCAAGGAAGTTGTTATCAATAAGGGAGAACAGATCATAAGTGATTCTATGACTATGTATTCTGATTATATCCCTGTTATATGCATGGGTGAAGCAGGTACATGGAATGATGCAAAAGACCTTATCAAACAGCAGCAGGCACTTATCAACAGCTGCAAGGACAAGGATAAGTTTGTTATTGTAGGTATGTTCAACGTTCCATTAAAAGATGCTGATAATATGGACGAGGATGAGAAGTATAAACTTCAGAAAAAGGAAAATGAAAAAATGGATGCGGCTCTTGCTAAGCACTGGGGAGATCATTATATAAATATCCGTGAATATTTATGCTCAGAAGAGTCGATAAAGTATATTGAGAGCAAGGATATTGAGTTTGACAAAGATGATAAAAAGAAAATTAAAGACAAGATGATACCTGAATCATTGAAGTATGATAATGAAAACTTGCTTGATGTGGCATATCAGCTTATTGGTGATGCTGTTTATGAAAAGCTTGTTGAGCTTGATTATCTCTATCATAAGACACCTGGTGATCTGAAAAAATAGGGATAAATTGAAAGGAGCTTTGTTATGTCTGGAGTAAAATCAGGACGTATGTCTGAAGATATACGCAGAATTGTTTCTGCAAAAATGAGAGAGCTTAAAGATCCTCGTCTGGGAGGAGGATCTATGCTCACCGTGATACGTTGTGATGTTTCAGGTGATGGCTCATATTGCAAGGTTTATATCTCAAGTCTTGAAGGCTTTGAAAAGGCTAAAGAAGCTGTGAAAGGTCTTACAAGTGCTTCGGGCTATCTGAAAAGAGAGATCTCGAACGTTCTTAAACTGAAAAAATGTCCTGATTTGAAATTTGTTGCAGATAATTCAGCAGAAAACTCAGTCAGAATATTTGAAAAGCTTAAAAATATCAGTGCTGAACAGAAAGAAACAAATGAACAGTCGGAGGATTGATCTATGAATTTTTCAGAGCTTGGAAAGTTTTTTGATGAGCATGACAACTATCTCATTCTGACACATAAAAATCCTGATGGTGATACTCTTGGCTGTGGGTTTGCACTGTGCAGTTATCTGAGAGAAATCGGTAAAAAGGTCAACGTTGTGAACAACGATAATTTTCCTGCAAGATATGATTTTCTCTATGAGGGATATGAGCCTCTGGATATTGAATATGAGACTGTAATTGCAGTTGATATTGCTGATACTCAGCTTTTAGGAGATGGACTTTCAGAGTATGCAAAAGAGGGTTGTATTGACCTTTGCATTGACCACCATATTTCAAATAAGTTCTATGCTAAACAGACTTATCTTGATGGCGAGGCGTCTGCTGCGTGTCTGGTGTTGTATGAATTTCTTAAATCATGCAATGCAAATATCAGCAATCATGTTGCAAAGTGCCTTTATACAGGTATTGCTACTGATACGGGCTGTTTCAAATTTGAAAACACTACTCCAAAGGCTCACATGGCTGCTGCAGAACTTATGACTTATGATATTGACTTTGCACGCATAAATCGTCTTATGTTTGATATAAAAAGTCAGGGCAGGCTTGCAGTTGAGCAAGCTGTGCTTTCAAATATAGAATACTATTCTGACGGTCAGTGTGCAATGATAGTGCTTACAAAGGAGCTTATGGAATCTTGCGGAGTTGAGGAAGCAGAGTTTGACGGTCTTGCATCTATGCCGTTGCAGATAGCTGGTGTCAGGATAGGTATAACCGTCAAACAGCGTGATACTGATGTTTTCAAGCTTTCGGTAAGGACTGCTGAGGGCGTTGACGCTTGTGAATTCTGTGCATATTTCAACGGAGGCGGTCACATAAGAGCTGCAGGCTGTGAGATAGTTGGCAGTCTTGAGGACGTTAAGGCGAAGGTTATTGCACACGTTGAAAAAACGCTGGAGCATTGATATGAATACTGATTTTGATTTGAATGGGATAATTCTTGTGGATAAGCCACAGGGTTTTACGTCTTTTGATGTTATCGCAAAAATGAGGGGTATTCTCAGAATAAAGCGCCTCGGACATTCCGGTACTCTTGATCCGATGGCAACGGGTGTATTGCCTGTATTAGTCGGAAAGGCTACTAAAGCAAGTGATATTCTGCCTGTTGATGAAAAAAGCTATATTGCAGGGTTCAGGCTGGGAGTTGTTACGGATACTCAGGACAGCTCCGGGACTGGACTTGCAGAGAGTGACAAGTTTGTAAGTGAAGATATGCTCAGGCAAGTTGCTGATACTTTTTTGGGCGATATTATGCAGATACCTCCGATGTATTCGGCTGTATCGGTTGACGGCAAAAGACTTTATGAGCTTGCCCGAGAAGGAAAAACGATTGAACGTCAGGCAAGACCGAGAAGGGTGGATTCTATTGACATTCTCAGCTATGATGAGAAAACCCGTGAGGGAATGATGTCCGTATCTGTAGGAAAGGGGACTTATGTAAGAACCTTGATACATGATATTGGTGAAAAGCTTGGCTGCGGTGGCATTATGACATCACTGCAAAGGACATCATCAAGTGGCTATGAGATAAGTGATTGTCATACTTTGGAGCAGATACAGGCTTTTGCTGATGAGGACAGGCTTTCTGAGATAGTCAGACCTGTTCAGACGGCTTTTTGTAGTGTGTATGCAAGCGTTAAGCTTAACAACCACTGCTCAAGACTGTATAAAAACGGAGTTAAGCTCCGACCGGAGCAGATGGGGCTGAAAGGTGACAGGTCACAGACTGAAGAAATTTTATGTGTTTATGATGATAATAACCTGTTTTTAGGCCTTGCAAAAGTTGATTATGAAAACGATCAGGTTAAGGTATACAAGAATTTTTACTAACGATTACGGAGGGTGATGCATTGATTTACATAACAGAAGATATGTGCGTTTATCCTCACAAAACTGCTGTAGCACTCGGACTTTTTGACGGTGTTCACATGGGGCATCGCTCGGTTATCGGTGAGGCTGTTGCAAAAGCTGAAGATGATGTGAAGTCTACAGTTTTTACGTTCAAGACTGATACATTTACGTCAAAAGGACATGACGGACGCTTGGAAATGCTCCTGCCTGACAGTGTGAAACAACAGCATTTTGAAAGACTTGGTGTAGATTTACTTTTCACACCTGAGTTTTCAAAATATAAGAACATGACAGATGAGGAGTTCGTAAGATGCGTTCTGAAAGAGAAGCTTAACGCTTGTTTTGCAGTGTGCGGAGAGGATTTCAGATTTGGCCGTGGTGCTATGGGTGATGCTGACAGACTGAAAGTGCTCGGAGAAAAGTATGAAATTGAAGTCCGTATTATCAACCATATTTTACTCAACGGACAAAGGGTAAGCTCAACTCGCATAAGAGAGCTTATCCGCAATGGTGACATCGCAAAGGCGAATGAAATGCTTGGTTACAGATACGGTTATGTTTTGCCTGTTGAGCATGGAAATCAGATCGGTCGCACATGGAATTTTCCGACGGCTAATCAGATAATACCTAATGGTATGGTGTTACCTGAATTCGGTGTATATTGCACAATGGTAAATGTAAACGGCAAGTGGTACAGGGGTGTAACCAATATCGGTGTAAAGCCTACTGTTGAGAAGTGTTCAATTCCACTTGCAGAAACTTATATATTAGATTATAATGGCGATCTTTATGGAGAAACGATTGAGATTCAGCTATGTGAATTTGTTCGTCCTGAAAGAGTTTTTGGTTCTTTTGATGAGCTGAAAGAGGAGATCGCAAAAAATATAGATTTTGCAAAGAAATATTTTGACAAGATGAAAATTTAATTTGAAAGGACAGATATACATGAAAAAAGTCAGAACAAGATTTGCTCCAAGCCCAACAGGCTATATGCATATCGGAAATCTAAGAACAGCATTGTTCACATATCTTATTGCAAAGCAGAATGACGGTGATTTTATACTCAGAATTGAGGATACCGACCAGGAAAGATATGTTGACGGTGCAGTTGATGTAATCTATAAAACTCTCAGGGACGTTGGACTTAACTGGGACGAAGGTCCTGATGTTGGCGGACCTGTCGGACCTTATGTTCAGTCAGAGCGTATGGGTATGTTCAAGAAATACGCTGTTGAACTGGTTGAAAAGGGTGAGGCATATTATTGTTTCTGCGATAAGGAAAGACTTGATGAAGTCAAGGCAATTCAGGAAGCAAGTGGTATCATGCCTATGTATGACCGCCACTGCCGTAATCTTTCAAAGGAAGAGGTTCAGGCAAAGCTTGATGCAGGTGTGCCTTATGTTATCAGACAGAAAGTACCTCTTGAGGGTGAGGTAACTTTCCATGATGCACTTTATGGCGACATTACAGTTGACTGCTCAACACTTGACGACCAGATTCTTATAAAGACAGACGGAATGCCGACATATAACTTTGCGAACGTTGTTGACGACCATCTTATGGGTATCAGCCATGTTGTAAGAGGAAACGAGTATCTTGCTTCAGCTCCTAAGTATAATTTGCTTTATAAGGCTTTTGGTTGGGAAGTTCCTGAATATATCCACGTTGAGCATATCATGAAGGACAAGCAGCACAAGCTTTCAAAACGTGATGGTGACGCATCTTATGAGGACCTCATGCAGAAGGGTTATCTTAAAGAGGCTGTTATCAACTATATTGCACTTCTCGGTTGGGCTCCAAAGGGTGAAAATGAGATATTCTCACTTGAAGAGCTTATCAAGGAGTTTGACATTCAGGGATTGTCTAAATCACCTGCTATCTTTGACCCGATGAAACTTAAGGCTATCAACGGCAAGTATATCAAGGCTCTTACACCGGAAAAATTTGCAGAATATGCAATTCCATATATCAAGCAGACAGTTAAGCGTGAAGATGTTGATCTTGAAGAAATTTCAGCACTCTTGCAGGCAAGAACAGAGCTGTTCACAGATATTCCTGAGTCTGTTGACTTTGTAGATGAACTGCCTGATTATGATATTGAGCTTTATACTCACAAGAAGATGAAAACAAATCCTGAAAATTCACTCGATTCACTCAAGGCAGTTCTTCCTGTGCTTGAGGCTATTGATGA
The DNA here is from genome assembly GCA_030533265.1 of Ruminococcus sp. Lineage (GTDB taxonomy): Bacteria > Bacillota > Clostridia > Oscillospirales > Ruminococcaceae > FB2012. Next base: position 28,332 of record JAUNJM010000008.1, read on the forward strand.
AAACGACTGGACTATAGACAACATTCATGAAAAGCTCTTTGAGCTTATTGCTCAGAAAGAGGTCAAGAATGGTATTATTCTCTGGCCATTGAGAGTTGCAGTGTCAGGAAAGGCGTTTACTCCGGGTGGTGGAATCGAGATCTGTCATATCATCGGAAAGCAGGATTCTATTGAAAGAATTAAAAAAGGTATTGAAAAGCTTTCTTAAAACTATCACTTTTCTTTCACATTAAAATGCTAAAATTAATTGTAAATTTATATTGCTCATAAAGGAGGAAGAGTTGATGATCGAGGTCAGAAACCTTTCAAAACATTACGGTGATAAAAAAGCCGTTGACAATATCTCGTTCAAAGCCGGTGACGGAGAGATACTCGGATTTCTCGGCCCTAACGGTGCTGGAAAGTCAACAACGATGAATATTCTTACAGGATATATTTCCTGTACAGAGGGTAAGGCTCTTATTGACGGGATAGATATTCTTGAGGATCCTATAAAAGCTAAGTCCAGGATCGGCTATCTGCCTGAACTGCCACCACTTTATATGGATATGACGGTAAAGGAGTATCTTAACTTTATTTACGATCTGAAAAAGTGCAAGCTTCCGAAGAATTCACATCTGAAGGACATTTGCAGTCTTGTAAAAATAGATCATGTTTACAATCGAATCATTAAGAACCTTTCAAAGGGTTACAAGCAGAGAGTCGGACTTGCACAGGCTCTTGTCGGCAATCCTAATGTTCTTATTCTTGATGAACCGACTGTCGGTCTTGACCCTAATCAGATAATTGAGATAAGATCTCTTATAAAAAGACTTGGAAAAAATCATACAGTTATTCTTTCGTCGCATATACTGTCAGAAGTACAGGCAGTATGCGATAAGATCGTTGTAATCAATGAGGGTAAGATTGTTGCAGATGATACTGAGGATAATCTTTCAAAGGCTCTTGATAACGAGCATAAGATTCTTGCAAGGATAGACGGTGACAAGGACAAGGTTATTGCTTGTATCACAGCACTTGATGATGTTGTGAAATGCTCTGCTGATGTTATGCGTGAGGATAATGTCTGGGAGTACCGAATTGAAGCAAAAGAGGGTACTGATATAAGACGCAGACTGTTTACGGCTATGTCTGAAAACGGTTTTTACATACTTGAAATGAAGTCGTCAGAGCTTTCGCTTGAGGATATATTCCTTAAACTTACAATGGGTGAAAAGATATCGCTTATCAATAATGAAAAGGAGAGTGAAAACTAATGGGTGCAATTTTCAGACGAGAGGTGCTTTCTTATTTCACATCTCCTATAGGCTATATTTTCCTTGCAGCTTTTTATGCGTCATCAGCAGTTATGTTTTCAGTAAATGCTCTTGACAGAGGCTCAACTCAGCTTGATGCAGTTTTTGCAAACCTTATGATAATCCTTGTGGTTCTTATTCCTATCCTTACAATGAGAACGCTTTCAGAGGAAAAGAAAAGCAAGACAGACCAGTGTTTGCTGACATCTCCTGTAAGCATTTTTGGTATTGTTGCAGGAAAGTTTCTTGCATCGCTCCTGATTTACGTTCTCGGAGTAGCGATAACACTTGTTTATGCAGTTGTGGTATCGGCTTTTGCGGCACCCGACTGGACGGTTATATTAGGAAACATTGTGGGACTTATACTTCTTGGAGCAGCATTTATTGCTGTAGGAATATTCTGCTCATCGTTTACAGAAAATCAGATAGTTTCGGCAGTTGTAAGCTTTATTGCACTTATTGTGCTTTACCTGTTTTCAACTATAGGAAGTATTATTCCTGTTGAATTTATCACGAAAATTTTTGTTAAGCTTTCTTTCTGGGAAAGATACCTTGTCTTTACATACGGACTTTTTGATTTGTCAAATGTACTCTTTTTTGTAAGTACAGTAGTGATATTTCTGTTTCTTACGGTCAGAGTGCTTGAAAGACGCCGTTGGGCTTGATAGGAGGGGATAGATATGGCTAAACTTGAAAAAATAGATGAATCACAGCAAAATCTGTCTACCCCTGTAGAAGACTTGCTTAAACAAACTGTTTCAGAAGAAAAATACAAAGGAAACAAGTCTGAAAAGAAAAAGTCCGGGCATAAAAAATTAAAGCATAGTGCAATGTCAACAGTATTGACTATAGTGTTTGTTGCAGTGATAGTGCTTGTGAACGTTGTTGCGACTTTGATTTTTGACAGATTTCCTATGAAGCTTGATCTTACGGAAAATAATGCTTTTTCAATCTCTGATGAATCAGAAAAATTTGTGAAAAAGATTGATACTGATGTTCTGATAACTGTTTTTGCAAACGAGGATGAGTTCAGAAGTCTTGCTACATATACACGTCAGGCTGACGAGATCATGAAAACTTATTGTAAATATAACAATCACATAACATACAGATACATTGATATTGATTCTAATCCTGATGTTATGAAGAATTATACAGACAGTATCAGCCAGTTTGATATTATTGTTGAAACAAATCCTACTGAGGACGTGAAGAGAACAAGAAAGATAACACTTGTTGATCTGGTTAAGTTCAAGGATGAGTTCAATGAGCAGATGGCACAGTATGGTGTATCGGTTGAACAGCTTGTTCAGCAGAGTGGAAGTGCATTGACGGTATTGAATTATTACGGAGGCTATGTTGAGGCTTCAAATGCTGACCAGGCATTTACATCTGCATTTCTTGCAGTAACAGACCCTGATCCTGTTGTGGTAACATTGCTCACAGGCAGAGACGAGATTACAAATCTGACATATTTCCAGACACTTCTTACTGCAAACGGATACACTGTAAATTCTATCGACATTGCAACCGAAGATATTCCTGAGGACACTGATCTTGCAGTCATTCCTGCACCAAAGACAGACTATCTTACAGAGGAGCTTAAAAAGCTGGACGATTTCCTTGACAATGATGGTCAGCTTGGCAAACAGCTTCTTTATATAGCATCTGTTCAGCAGGAGAAAACTCCTAACATTGACGAGTTCCTCAAGGATTATGGAATTGAAGTCGGTGAAGGATTTATTTGTGAAACATACTCTGCAAACTATTATCAGCAGAGATTTCTGACTATTGCATCTGATATTGCAGATAAGTTTATGCAGGATGTTTCATCCGATGATCCTAAGTTACTTATTAATGCATCAAGACCTGTAAATGTACTCTTTGACGAAAAGGGCAGAATCGGTGTTGAGGCTTATGTCAAGTCAACAAATGATGCAGAGGTTCTTGATACGACAAACGGAAATCCTATTGCAAAGGGACAGCAGAACTATGCTGCGGTTTCTTCAAGAGTGTCGTTCAAGGACGGTGGCAAATCGCTTTACAGTAATATAATCGTTCTTGGTTCAGAACAGATGCTGGGTGACACATATCTCCAGTATAATCAGTATCAGAACAGAGAATACATTCTGAGCTTACTTAACGGTATAACAAACAAAACAACAAGCAATATTGTCATTGAGCCAAAGACTATCGAAGGAAATATCTTTGATATTACAGACAGCCAGAAGAGTACACTCAAGTGGACGTTTATTCTTGTTATTCCTGCGATTGTACTTGTTGTCGGAATATTCATATGGTTAAGAAGAAAGAACAGATAATCGAGGGTTATAAATGAACGGAAAAATAAAAGGTATTATTGCCTGTGCGGCAATAGTTGTATGTCTTGGTGGAGCGTTGGCTGTTTTAAAGCTTACCGAAAAGACTGAGGTTGATAACAGTTCACAGGCATCATCTCAGGTGGAGTCAAAGGTTGATAAAATCATGCTTACTGAGCTTTCGACCGAAAAAATATCATCGGTTGATGTTTCAAATAGCTTTGGAACATTCACTGTGAAAAAGTCGGAATCGGGTAAGGGAACATGGAGTATTCCTGCACTTGAAGGCTTGAATCAGTCTGTTGCAGAGCAGACAAGTCTTATTAAGTCTTGTGCAGAGCTTAAGGCGAAAAAAATGGTTGAAGAAAATGCCGGCGATACAGATAAATATGGCTTTGGCAATCCAAGAGGAAGCTTTGTGATAAATCTTTCTGATGGAACTAAAAAGAGCTTTGAAGTCGGAGATATTCTTCCTGAGGAAAAGAATTATTGCTATTTCAGAGAGGCTGACAGTAAGACAATATATACGATATCTGATTATGATGTCAGCAGATTGCTTAAAGACGTAAAGGAATTTCTGAATAAAACGCTTATCGAAAAACCTACAGAAGAAGAGGAGATTTACGGTAAACTTACTGTTCAGCGTCCTGACTTTGAAAAGGATATGATATTCACTGACGATACAAATGAATCGTCAATGATGTCTGCACAGGTGATGATTTCACCGATATATTCATATCTTAACGGAACAAATTCTACAAGCACTACTCATGGGATCTGGAGCCTTAAGGCTGATTATGCTGAGGTCATTTTCCCGGAAGCTGATGACTTGAAAAAATACGGTCTTGATAAGCCGTGTACGACAGTGCTTTACAGTGGTAATGGCAAAGAATACAAGTTCACGATTGGAGATCCGATTTATCTTAAAGATACTGACGGCAATGCGACGACTGTTATAGATGCGTATTATTGTTATCTTGAAGGTGTTGAGGGAACTGATTGCATCTGGGTAGTGGCTTCAGATTTACTGCCATGGACAACTGTTGTACCTGAGGACGTTATCACATCGGTAATGACTTATAATGATATTACATCACTTGATGAGATAGTTGTTGATGCGGAGGGTAAGAGTATAGTTTATGGTATTGAAGCTGATGACGAAGACGTAACCTCAGCTACTATTGATGGCAAGGACGTTAATGTTGACCAATTCAAAAGCTTTTATCAGTACATACTGACCTGTCCGACATCTGAGATATATTCTACAGACCCACAGGAAGAAAGGTTCCTCTCTATTGATATAAAGTCTGCTAACGGTGGAGATAAGCTTGAATTTTTCAAGGACAGCACTACCGAAAGAAAAGCAATCGTAAAGCTTAATGGAGTGACATCATACAGAATCCCGATTAAATGGACTGAAAAATTTGTAAAGAATATAACTTTGCTTGATGAGGGAAAAGATGTTGAGGAAAGTTATTGATTCTGACAAAATAATCACTTTGAATAGAATATAATAAGAATGTTCTGTAAGATAAAATGCTTTACTAAAACAAAAATGTATGGTATAATTATGTTACAGGATATGGATTAAAATAATTGAGGAAAAAGAATAGAATAAACATAAATCTTAAATTTAAAAAGGAGTGAAGATTATATGGCAGAAAAGAAAAGCAACTTTTTCAGTTATAAAGGACTTCCTTTGGTAAGAAAGGGAAAACAGCTCTATTTCGGGAATATGTATGACGATTATGTTGTAATGATAGATATTCTCGGAACAGAAAAGCAGGGAGATCTTGATATTGCCAACAAGGTCAGAATCATCAAGCTGGCAACTGATTTTACACTGCCTCCTAAGGATCAGGTAGTGAAAAATGTCACTAAGGAATGTAGTCTTTATGAGGCTTTGGACATTGCTTGTGCATGGCTCAAAGTAAGCTGATAAATAATAAATGATGTAAAAATGGCTTCCCCAATGGGAAGCTATTTTTTGTGTATAGCCGATAATAGGTTGATTATATTGACAGTCAAAGCTTGATTTGATATAATAATTTGTATAAGTTTGTTATAATATTTATAAATTGAGTTTTGGAAGTATAAAAATGTGGAATCGTAGAGAATTAAAGAAAAATGCAAAATATTCCTTGAAACTGAATTATATAGCGTGTATTGCAGTCTGCTTTATTATGGTTTTTATTGCGGGAGAGTATCAGAGCACGGTGCAGTTTATTCTCAAATATGACACGAGAAATGTTGTAAACCTAAAATATGATGCCGAACAGAAAGCGAGAATTGTTGGTGAGATTGAAGCTCTTTGCGGTGGTGACCTTACGAATGTTGATGAAAAGACACTTGAGAGCGCTATCGGAAGTGTGTCGGATGAGTATAACATACATAACAAGAGAGCTTTAAGGTCATGGGTTCAGATTTATAAGCAAAAGGGAGTTTCGGCACTCAATTTTAAGGAAGTTACTTTATTTGGGATAGCAGGTGAAACTTCAAACTGGAAAACCATTACTCGGACGCTTGAAATGTTAGGCTCTGATAAGGTGAAAATCAATAAAAATATAAATCTTACAGAAGAACAGTTTGCCTACTTTTTTGACCTTGCAACAAAGAAGATATTCTCAGAGCTGGGTGTTGTATGCTATCTTTTCAGGTTGTTTACTAATAAGGATACAGTCAGGGTGCTGATATATTTTGTCTGTGCATTGCTGAGTCTTTTGGTGACAATTTTTGTTGCAGCACCACTTATAGTCGGAGAGAGAAGATTTTTCCTCGAAAACCGTACCTATCATGGAACAAAGATAGGACGTATCGGATTTCTGTTCAAGGCAAGATATTTTAAGCCTACATTCATAATGCTTTTGCGTAATGTTTATATGATGCTCTGGTTGTTTACAATCGTTGGTGGGATAATCAAGTTTTATGAATACGAGATGGTACCGTTCATACTGGCTGAGAATCCGAGTATTGACAGAAAAAAAGTTTTCAGTCTTTCAAAACAGCTTATGAAGGGTAACAAGTGGAACAGTTTTGTTATTGATATATCTTTTTATCCTTTTGTTATTGTCACAGCACTTGTTTCGGCAGGAATTGCAGCAATTATATTCGGTTTTGCTTTTAATGTAGTTCTTGTGACTGAAATATGTTCAGGAATTGTCATGGCACTGTTTTTGAATCCATACAGGACGGCTACAAAAGCAGAGCTTTATATTGCTTTGAGAAAAGAGGCAATAAAAAGCAACTATGAGTTCAGTGAAGAACTGAAAGATGAATATCTTGACCTTGATTTGCTTGAAGAAAAAATAGGTAGTTTGGAAAAAACCACAGAGCCTGCAAAATAAAAAGGATAGCGTTTGCTATCCTTTGAAGTGTATATTTATTTCACATATTTCACTATTCGTACCGACTCTCATGAAGGGGCCAAAAACTCCGACACCCGATGTTACAATCGAGTACATATTATCTTTTTTCTTCACACCATATGGGTTTTCCCACATGAGGTTTGTGATAATATTACCAGGAAAGAGCTGACCGTCATGTGTGTGTCCTGAAAGTACGATGTCAGCACCAGCATCAGCAGTTTCCTGTAGTTCGGATGGTTCGTGAGCGACAAAGATTATCGGCTTTGACTTGTCCAGATCTTTGGTAAGCTCGTCTGCTGAAAGACGTTTTCCGTCATCAGTTGATGGCTTTATGCCATCTCTTCGTCCAACTATATAGAACTCGTTGTTAATCATAATTGTTTCATCACGGAGCAGAGTCACACCTGATTTTTCAAGAAAATCATTCATTTCTTTGCTGTTGATTTTTTCAGAATTTGTGTCGAACGTAAATCCGACAAGAAGATTTTCTTCAATATCGTGGTTGCCGTAGGTTGCATAGGCTCCGTACTTGCTTTTAAGTGAACGGAGCTGTTTGATGATTTCATCGGGATCATCAAGACTTCTTGAGCTGTTGTCGAAAATATCTCCTGCGAGAATGATAATATCAGGACTAAGAGCATTGATTTTTTCAACCATGTTAGTAATATGCTTTGCACCTATCGAATAGCCCATATGCAGATCGGCAACGAGGGCAATTTTCAGATCTTTTGTATCACCACAGTATTTTGCTATGTTAATGTCATAGGTTTTAACCTTGATGTTTCTTGCGTTATAGAAGCCGTATGTACAAATCGTTGACAAGAAAACAGCAGTTACTGTACCTATAACAACAAGTGCTCTTGGAGTAAACAGGAAACTGTTTTTGAGTCTTGTGTGTTTGAGAATGAATCTTGTGAGGTCTATTATTGACACGGCGACAATCATATAAAGCATGATTCCGAGCCAGTATGTAGAAAGACGTCGTATCTGTATTGTAAACCAGCATTTTGGAAGTAGATTTGCAAACAGTGGTGAAACAAGGCAGATGGTATAAACTATGCTGAAAGGTATTTTGAATCTTTTAGCGTTAAGTGGTTTTGCAAAAGAGGATGTCCAGTGAAAAACTCTGAACATCAGATAACCACCTGCAACGAGATAAAATGGGAAAAGAAAAAGAAAAATCATGACATTACCTCCGATTAAGTATTCTTATTATACATCAGATCGGAGATATTTACAACAATAAAAATGGGAAAAGAAAAAGAAAAATCATGACATTACCTCCGATTAAGTATTCTTA
>JAUNJM010000008.1:36709-47286 GCA_030533265.1 Ruminococcus sp.
TTATACATCAGATCGGAGATGTTTGCAACAATAAAAATGGAGGAACAAGAATGTCTGCAACAGTCAAAACTGATGATCTGAAAAAATTGAAACACTATCCGGGGCTTGAAGAAAATGACGTACAAATCAGTCGCATAAATCAGAAGAAGATCGTTTACAGAACACACATAAGGCAATATTCTGTAACGACATATATACTTTTGTTTTTCGTATTTTCGATTATCGGCTGGATGTGGGAAGTCGGGATACATATAGTGGAAGACGCTGCTTTTGTCAATCGTGGTACACTTTCAGGACCGTGGTTGCCGATTTACGGTGCAGGAGGAACGCTTGGGGTAATGCTCTTGAGAAAGATTGAAAATCAGGTTATAACGTTCTGGTGCGTTGTTGTAATATGTTCTGTTATCGAATATTTTACAAGCTGGTATCTTGAATTTTCACAGGGTGTGCAATATTGGAATTATGATGGCTATTTTTGTAACATAAATGGTAGAGTATGCTTAGAAGGTGCACTGATATTTGGTTTTGCAGGTTGTGCGGGGATATATATTCTTGCACCGTTCTTGGATGATATGCTAAAATATATATCTACTAAAATAAAAGTCATTGTTTGCATTGTGCTTATTTTACTGTTCTTTGCAGATTGCATCTATTCAAGTGTCAATCCTAATGTTGGATATGGGGTTACAGAGTATGTTTTTTCTCCGAATTCGGTGAGGATGTATATTTCAGATATTTGAAAATAGTGTCTTGACAAATTCCGTTTAAGTGCTATAATATTAGTATATGTAAAAAACTATGACGGAAACGTAATCAAAGGGAACAGTCTTTCAGAGAGCCGTGAGAGGTGAAAGTCGGCAGATTGTTGTTGGTTAGGATCATTCCTGAGTTTACGGATTGAAACTAAGTAGATCCGTACGGTGCTCACCGTTATATGAGAATGAGTGGTATGGTGATGATGTCACCATGCAATCAGAGTGGTAACACGGAGTGAACGCTTCGCCTCTGTTAATGGGGCGAGGCTTATTTTATTATGTAAAGAGGTAGATAGAAATGTTGACACTTGATAAGGTATATCATGCAAAACACGTTTTGAAAGAGGTGCTCAGACCAACACAGGTCATTAATGCTCCTTTGATAAATCCAAAGGCAAATGTCTTTCTTAAAACTGAAAATCTGCAGGTAACAGGTTCTTTCAAGGTAAGAGGTGCTTATTATAAGATTTCTCAGCTTAGTGAGGAGGAAAAAGCTCATGGAGTTGTTGCTTGCTCTGCAGGTAACCATGCTCAGGGTGTTGCACTTGCAGCACAAAAAAGTGGTATAAAAGCTGTTATCTGCCTGCCTGATGGTGCACCAATATCAAAGGTCGAGGCTACAAGAAGCTATGGTGCAGAGATTTGCTTAGTAGAGGGCGTTTATGATGATGCTCATAACAAGGCTATCCAGTTGAGAGATGAGAAGAATTATACTTTTATACATCCATTTGATGATGAGAATGTTATCGCAGGTCAGGGTACTATCGGTCTTGAATTGCTTGAACAGTTGCCCGGAGTGGATGCAGTAGTCGTTCCTGTCGGCGGAGGCGGACTCATCTCAGGTGTAGCTTTTGCTATGAAATCATTGAAGCCTGATCTGAAGGTTTACGGAGTACAGGCAAGTGGAGCACCATCAATGGTGGAATCTATTGCAGAGGATAAGATTAAGTGCCTTGACAGCGTTGCAACGATTGCTGACGGTATCAAGGTAAAAGAGCCGGGTGAGCATACTTTTGAATATTGCAAGAAATATGTTGATGAAATAGTTACAGTTACTGATGATGAAGTTTCATCAGCAATTCTGGCTCTGATCGAACAGCACAAGCTTATCGCTGAGGGTGCCGGAGCTGTTTCGGTTGCTGCGGTAATGTTCGATAAAGTTCCTGTTGAGGGCAAGAATGTCGTGTGCCTTGTTTCGGGTGGAAATATTGATGTTACCATTCTTTCAAGAGTTATCAAGAGAGGTCTTTTGAAATCAGGCAGATCTGATACTCTTACTATACAGCTTGAGGATAAACCCGGACAGCTTATGGGAGTTTCAAAGGTTCTTGCAAAGCTTGGTGGCAACGTTGTTTCTATCCACCATGAAAGAGCAAGTGAGGACAGTGATATTACTGACTGTCTGCTCAGAATTGTGCTTGAAACAAGAAACTATGAGCATATTAAGCAGATAAGACAGGGTCTTATTGATGCAGGATTTAATATTGTAAACAAATAATACACAAAGGAGTAGTTTGAAATGGCAGAAACAATCTATACAAAAAATGCACCCGACGCTATCGGACCTTATTCACAGGCAAAGGTTGTAGGAAATCTTGTTTTCACATCAGGACAGATCGCTATTAATCCTGCAACAGGAGCAGTTGAAGCTGATACAATCGAGGGACAGACAAAGCAGGTATGTGAGAATCTCAAGGCTCTGCTCGAAGCTGCAGGAACATCAATAGACAAGGCAGTTAAGACAGTGTGTTTCCTCAAGAATATGTCTGACTTTAGTGTTTTCAACGGAATTTATGGTGAGTATTTCACAAGCAAGCCTGCACGTTCATGCGTTGCGGCAAAGGAACTTCCAAAGGATGTTCTTGTTGAAGTTGAAGTAATTGCTGAAAAATAAAAATATGAAAAGTGGGATCATTCCCACTTTTTTATTGGAGAAATATATGATAAATAAGTATTTTGTTTTAAGAAAGATATACTCTATAAGAAAATACTGCATAACGTTTGTCAAGTGGATAACCATTGCTTTTATCGTAGGTGCGACAGGTGGCGGAGTCGGTGCGTTATTTTCAAAAGCTGTTATATGGGTGACCGGAATAAGACAGGCAAATTCCTGGCTTATATATCTTCTGCCTGTTGGAGGACTTGCGATTATCGGACTCTATAAGCTTAGCAAAATGAGTGAGGACGCTGGTACGAACCTGATAATCAGCTCAATAAGGACAAGCATTGATGTACCAATGGTTATGGCACCGTTGATTTTTGTGTCTACTGTTATAACGCATCTGCTCGGAGGCTCAGCAGGTCGAGAGGGAGCAGCTTTACAGTTGGGTGGAAGCATCGGTGCAAAGATCGGCAGTTTACTTAAACTGGACGAAAGAGATATGAGCCTTGTGATAATGTGTGGAATGAGTGCAGTTTTCTCGGCACTTTTCGGAACACCTTTGACTGCTGCTTTTTTTGCGATGGAGGTCATAAGCGTTGGCGTTATATACTATGCAGGTCTTGTGCCATGCATAGCGTCGGCACTGGTAGCGTTTGAAATATCGACTTTTTTCGGCAACAAACCAGAGGCTTTTGAAATAAGTGAATATATCCCAAAGCTTGCCCCTGTTTCACTTTTGCAGACGGCAGTTCTTGCGGCAGGCTGTGCATTGGTGAGCATAATTTTCTGTATGGCAATGAAATACACTCATGAAATACTGAGGCTGACTTTTGAAAACTCATTTATCAGAGCAGTTGTAGGTGGTTGTGCGGTAATTTTTCTTACCCTTATAATCGGAAATCAGGACTATAATGGTTCAGGCATGGACGTTATAACCAATGCTGTTGAAAACGGTACTGCACACTGGTACAGCTTTTTGTTGAAAATAGTGTTCACAGCAATAACGATCGGGGCAGGATTCAAGGGCGGAGAAATAGTTCCGACTCTGTTTATCGGTTCGACTTTCGGTTGCGTAGCAGGTGGATTGCTCGGTATGTCACCACAATTTGGTGCATCGCTGGGTATTATTGCACTTTTTTGCGGAGTGGTCAACTGTCCTGTAGCATCAATATTTTTAAGCATTGAGATGTTCGGTGTTCAGGGATTGTTGTTTTTTGCTTTTGCAAGTGGTATAAGTTATATGCTTTCGGGCTATTATGGTCTTTATAGCTCTCAGAAAATTGTATATTCTAAGCTTAAAACAAAGTATGTCAACAAAAATGTAAAATAAGTTGTTGTTTTTAGGTTACATGGGAAAAGATTTTTCACTGCACAATTTTTAAAGCTTAAACTAAATAAGAATAAAAAATACACAACACCAATTTGTACAGAGAGTACAGATTGGTGTTGTGCTTTACAGGGTAGTTCTGATATGAGTTCAACGAAGAAAAGTGCATTTCTTATAATTCAGGTTGCTTTCTGAAATGGAGTGCGAGCAAGGTCAAAAGTAGTGCAAAAAGTGTACCGAGCATTGCTCCGAGGGTATCTATCAGCACGTCCCGGAGTTCGCAGCTTCTGCCGTCAACAAAAATCTGATGTATTTCGTCAGAGCAAGCATACAAGAATGAAAAAGCCACGGCGAGAGCATATCTGAGCTTGTTTTTTATGTTATAGAGTGCAAACCAGCAGAGAAACCCTAAAATTCCGAACGTAGTGAAATGAGCACATTTTCTTACGGCAAATTGCAGGTGATTAATGAAGTCAAGTCGTTGTGCACCTGAAAAATCACCGAATTCGGGAACGATGAAATTGCAGAAAATTTCAATAAAATCACTGCTTGTTTCAGTCGATTCTGTTGCTGACTGAGAAGAAAAGTTGAAAATCACAACACACCAACCCAGAACCAGAGCTACAAGTATTGCACGTCGGTAGTATCCTATATTCATTTCAGATTGTCCTTTACATAATTAATAAGCTCGGTTTTATCGTTTATCAGCACATCGTCAATAACAAGTTCAAGAAGCCTGTTAAGCCAGTTTCCAATATCCTTGCCATTAAGTCCGAGATAAATCAGATCATTCCCGTTGATTTTCAGATCGGAAATTTTAAGACAGGTTTCCATTTCAGACACTTCAATAGCAAGTCTGGCAATCTCATCGAGTTCAGCAAGCTTTTCAGCGTGTTTGAATTGCGACTGAGCATAAGTATCTCCACGTCTTATTTCAAGATAATCAAGCATAAACTGATAGTCATACTTTGCAATAAAGCGTTTTACGTGTTTGAGGTCGGCTGGGATACGGTTATCATGCTCGGTGATAAGCTTACTGATGTATGAGATTGAACGATTATCAAATCTCAGACGAGTTAGTATATCGAATGTCATCTGAGCACTTACTGCAGGGTGTTTTTTGAAATGCGATATGCCGTTTTCGTCAACAGTAGCCATTTTTGGTTTGCCAATGTCGTGAAAGAGCATAGCAAGCCTTATCAACGGCTGAGGACGAACGTAAGCAACGCTTTTTGCAATGTGAGTCCATACGTCATAACAGTGATGAGGGTTGTTCTGTTCCAGACCGAAGCACGGTTTGAATTCAGGGATTATAACTGCAAAAATGTCCTTATATTCCAGAAGAACTCTTTCGACAGCCTTTCCACATACGAGCTTTTTCAACTCCGTGGCAATTCTTTCAGCAGAGATACATTCAAGTAGCTGCTTTTTTTCATACATTGCTTTTTTAGTGTCGTCATGAATGTTAAAATCAAGAACTGATGCAAACCGCAAAGCCCTCAGTATTCTGAGAGCGTCCTCCTCAAACCTCAGTGATGGATTTCCTACACATCTGAGCAGACGATTTTCAAGGTCTTTCATTCCGCCATAATAGTCTATTATCTCATCCTGATCACGACAGCACATTGCATTGACGGTAAAGTCACGTCGTTCAAGATCACATGAAAGGTTATCGACAAATTCAACCTGTGATGGTTTGCGATGGTTTTCATATTCGCCCTCACTGCGAAAGGTAGTTATTTCTAAAGGCTCGTTGTCGATAAGCACCGTCAGAGTACCATGCTTCAAGCCTGTATCGAAGGTTCGGTAGTCCTTGAAAACCTCTTTCATATCATTGGGAGAGCAATCGGTACAGATGTCCCAGTCGTCAGGTTCTTTACCTAAAAGGGAATCACGAACACAGCCTCCGACTGCATAAGCTTTAAATCCATGCTTTTCGAGGAGTCTTATTGCTTTAGTCGCATAAGTAGGGATTGAAATTTTCAACGTGATTTCTCCTTTCTGTATTTTGACGTTAATGTAGCACTCCGTTTACAGTTTTCAAGTAATATTTTTACGTATTTTGTGCAAAATAATCCTGTTATGATTATAAAAATATGTAAAAGACATTTTCTATTGATTATTTCCGGAGTTTTTACAGGTCTGATTCAGGTATGGCTGACAGTACCGTTTGCAGCGTTTTTCAGTCTTATACCACTGATGTGCCATGTGAAAAATTACAAGTATAAACGCAAATTTTATGCTGATATTCTTGCGTTTTTGATACCCTATTATTTCATTCAGACATCATTTCTTTTCACGGTCAAAAACCTGATGGAACTGTCGTTTTTGATTGAAATTTTTCTGTCAGCATTGCTTGTTGTAGCTGTAACATTGTGGCTGACGCTTTTAATGTTTGTTCCACTTGTTTTTTATCCTATTGCACGAAGGTCTGATAATGCCGATTTGCTGAGATTTTCAGCATTGTTCGTGCTGGGTGAAGGGCTTTCAGAATATGTTCCGTTTCTATCATTTCCGTGGTCGGGGCTATGGGAAACGCTAATATCCGAGCCATTGCTCATTCAACCTGCAGCACTGCTTGGTTGTCGTTTTTTAAGCTTTGTAATACTGATTATAAACGGTCTTATAGCATTAGTTTTTTATGAACGCAGGCTCAAAAGGGCATTGTTTAACGCTGGTTTATGTGCAATCATTCTTTTTGCGAACATAGGCTACAGCATTTTGCATATATCGAATATAAAATCAGATAATGCTAAGCTTACGCCTATAAAGGTCATGACTGCACAGGATAACGTTATGGGTAGAGAAAAAAACAAGCTGAATCTTAATGACGCTGTTAATTCGTATATCTCAATTATGTCAGACAACTGGCAAAATGGTATTGATATTGTCCTGCTCCCAGAAACAGCCATGCCAAAGAATTTTGATAAAAAGTCATCAGGCTTTTTGAAGCTTCAGAACTTTGCAAAAGAGCATAATACAACTCTGCTTGCAGGTTGTTTCAAGACCATCAATCAGAAGAAATATAACGCAATGTATTCAGTCAGCTCTAATGGCTATTGCACAATGCCATATTTAAAACAGATACTCGTGCCTTTTGGTGAAAAGATACCATTTGCGTCGCTTTTTGGATTAACGACGCTCAGCAGTGGTGGTGACAGCAACAATCACTGTCTGTTGACTGAGAACGACATAAAAACTGCCAATGTTATTTGTATTGAGTCTATTTATCCGTCTTTGACAAGACAGCAGATTAAAAATGGTGGCCAACTGCTTTGCATATCTACAAATGACAGCTGGTTCGGTAGAAGCTATGCAAGGCTTGCACATTTTCGTCATAGCATTATGCGTGCGATTGAATCAGGAAGATACACAATAAGAGCCGGAAACTGTGGCGTTTCGGCAATAATCACTCCTTGGGGAGAGCTTGAAGCCTGCGAAGTTAATCCCATAAAAACAGCTATCTGTGCTGACGTGCATCCGACTGAAAGACAGAATCTCTATATAAAAACAGGAGATATTATTCTGATTTTTGGTGTTGTGATAATCTTTAAAGCAATATTAAGCCTGATTTTTCACAGAGGAAAATAGCTTTGGCAAAGACTCCGTCTGAGTCTGTTGATTTATTACGGTTGACCATATTTCCACATTGCAACTGTTCTTTATGAACTGAAAGTGTGTTATTATCATCGCTTCGGAGTCGTCATCAGAAACGGTGACCTCAATTAGTCTGCCTTTTTGGTTACCACTGTCTTTAAAATCCTTGAAAGACTTGTTGTCTATCGGAAAAGGGAGCTGTGAAAAGCCGATCAAGGCAATCTTGCCGTCGTCATTAATTTCGAGCTTAAAATCAAAACCGTTTTCAAATATATGAATTTTTCTCATAATTACCTTCTGAAGTTTTTATTTACATTTGTTAAGTGCTTTATTTAATATTATATCATATAAAATTTATAAAATCTATAGCATTTCATGAAAATTTGTGTTATAATACTTCTGGCAGATGTTTTGTGTGAAATGATAGATTGTTGCCGCAGGTATCTGATATTCAGAACTTGACGAATCTGTTGGTTCATGCGTTTTTACAAATGCCATGTCATGTATTGTATCCCTTTCGGGAATAATAACAAGGAGGATTTTTTATGGCAGAAAAAACAAGAACTATTGTGGGAATGGGTATTCTCACAGCTATCGTCATCGTACTTCAGGCAATGGCAATCGCAATCAGATTCGGTACGTTCAGCATTACGCTTGTACTTATACCGATAGTAGTTGGTGCAGCACTTTATGGCAAGCTGGCAGGAGCATGGCTCGGACTGGTGTTCGGAATAGTAGTCCTTTGCACTGATGCGGGTGCGTTTCTGGCAATAAGTGTACCGGGAACGATAGTGACCTGTATACTCAAAGGTGTTCTGGCAGGATTTTTTGCAGGTGTGATATACAAGTTGCTGGAAAATAAAAACAAGTGGCTTGCAGTAATATCAGCAGCGATCGTGTGTCCGATAGTCAATACAGGTGTATTCCTTTTGGGTTGCTCTGTATTTTTCCTTGATACTATCAAAGAATGGGGACAGGGTGAAGGCTTCAATTCAGTAGCAACATATATGATAGTAGGCTTTGTGGGATTGAATTTTCTCGTTGAAATGGTCATAAACATCGTTTTAAGTTCTGCTATCGTCAGATTACTTAAAGTTATAAAGAGATAATAAACGAAACTTCGGAGGAGTATCATGATTCTTGCAATCGACATTGGAAATACTAATATCGTGCTTGGCTGTTTGGACGGAAAAAAAATAATCTTTCGTGAACGTATTTCAACAAAGCAGTGGGCAACGGATATTGAATATGCATCAACGATAAAAATGGCTTTGGATATGAATGATGTCAAGCGTGAATATATAGAAGGTGCGATTATTTCATCGGTAGTGCCATTGGTAACTGCTGTAATAAAAAAGGCTGTTGAAAAATATGTTGGTGTTGATGTAAAGGTCGTTGGACCGGGGATAAAAACAGGGATCAGCATTATGATAGACAATCCGGCACAGCTCGGAAGCGATCTTGTTGTGGACGCTGTTGCAGGAGTCAGCGAATATCCTGTTCCGCTTATAATAATAGACATGGGTACGGCAACAACCTTGTCGGTTATTGATAAGAACAGAAACTATATCGGTGGAGTTATTACAACAGGAGTTGCTGTTTCGACAGAGGCTCTTGCAAACAGGACTTCACAGCTGCCGAGAATAGCTTTTGAGATTCCTCGGAAGGTTATCGGAAGCAATACTGTTGACTGCATGAAAAGTGGTATAATGTACTCGGCAGCATGCAGTATTGACGGGATTGTTGAGAGAATGGAAGAGGAGCTTGGAGAAAAGTGTACAGTTGTTGCAACAGGTGGTCTTGCAAGCTCGATAATACCTCTTTGTAAGCGTGATATTATCCTTGATGACGATTTGCTTTTAAAGGGTCTTATGATTCTCTATAACAAAAACAAATAATAACAAAAAGTCCCTGCGATTGCAGGGACTTTTTTATATAGATTCATTAAGTTGTTTTCTTATGCGTTTTCTGTCAGGGCAGAATCTTTCGACAAGCTCCCAAAATTCCTTGCTGTGATTCATGTGTCTGAGGTGACAAAGTTCATGAATGATAACATATTCCAGACACTCTTGCGGATAATAGATTATTTCACGGTTTATCGAGATTTTACCATTAGAGGAACAGCGCCCCCAACTGCTTTTCATGTTTTTCACTGTGAATTCAGCAGGATAAAGACCTGTCTGTTTGCTGAGTCTTTCTGTTGTGCGGGAGATGTTTTGAACAGCAAATTCATCAATCAGCTTATCGCATATTGACTTTATTCTGTCCTGTGGATAGTCCTTTTTTACAGAAACTTTTATCTTGTCATCGTCAAAATATGCCTTGAAATACTTATCAGCATAAACAAAACAAAGCGTATATTCCTTGCCAAGAAGTAAAATTTTCTCGCCGTCCTTGTATTCTTTTAATCCGTGAGCTTTGGGTTTTGCTTTGCTAAGATTATCCTTGATCCACTGTTCCTTGCTTATAAGAAAGTCAGTTGCCCTGTCCGTTGACAGTGTTTCAGGAACTTTCAGAGTTACGATACCGTCACGCACAGTAAGATACATGTTTTTGCGTTTGCCTGAATCAAGCAGAAAATCAAGAACATATCCATCGCTGAAAGTGAACTGCTTTTTAAGATTCATAGTTCCATGCTACAGGCTCAGATTGGACATATTCGTTCCAGACATATCCTGTTTTCTGCCCGTCAATATTCATGAATGTGACTTTCCAGTAACCGTTTTCAAGCTTTTCGAGGACGTTTATCTCAATGCCTGGTGACATACATACAATATTTTCAGCATCCTTGTCAGGCTCGGTATGCAGATATGCATACTGGTTTACAAATACAGTTTCAGTCGATTCTGCAACACTGCTTTCATCGGTTTCAGAAGAGCTTTCCTTTGTTTTCTGTGAATCGCTGTTGTCGTCTTTTGAGTCTGAAACAATTTCAGACTCGGATAGTTCTGTAACCGTCTTACCTGTATTGATAGTGCCTGTGTAGATACCGGCAGGGAGTTCGTTGTCATTGTTG
>JAUNJM010000064.1 GCA_030533265.1 Ruminococcus sp.
TAAGATTTTTTACTGCTTTTGAAAAGGTGGGTTTTAGTACGAAATTGACACAGAATAATGCCCCTGTATATGAGGCACTGAAAAAACACAAAAGCAACAGAGTGGTACAGCTTGACGTTCCGGGACATAAGGGCGGACGTGGAAATAAGGAGCTGAGAGATTTTCTCGGTGCGGATTGTCTGAAAGTTGACGTAAATTCCATGAAGCCTCTGGATAACCTGTGTCACCCTGTTTCAGTTATAAAAGATGCTGAAATTCTTGCAAGTGAAGCTTTCGGCTCAAAGCATACGTTTTTTATTGTAAACGGTACAACAGCGGCAGTTCAGGCAATGATATTCGCTTCTTGTAAGGCGGGAGATAAGATCATCATGCCGAGAAACGTCCACAGAAGTGCAATAAATGCACTTGTAGTATGTGGTGCAATACCAGTTTACGTTAATCCCGGTACGAACAAACAGCTTGGAATACCTCTTGGGATGTCGGTTGAAGACGTAGAGAAAGCGATTTTGCAAAATCCTGATGCAAAGGCTGTGCTTGTTAACAATCCGACATATTATGGTATCTGTTCTGATTTGAGAAGAATTACCAAGATTGCCCATGCACACAATATGCTTGTTCTTGCTGATGAGGCACATGGTACTCATTTTTATTTTGGTGAAAACCTTCCTGTTTCAGCAATGCAGGCAGGCGCAGATATGGCGGCTGTCAGCATTCACAAAACCGGTGGTTCGCTTACTCAGTCATCATTTTTACTTTGCAACAATAACGTTTCAGAAGGATATGTACGACAGATTATAAACCTTACGCAAACAACAAGTGGATCATATCTGCTTATGGTTTCTCTTGACCTTGCAAGAAAGAATCTTTCACTTAATGGTAAGGATATATTCAGAAAAACTGTCAGTTATGCATCTTATGCACGTGAGGAGATAAACAAAATCGGTGGATATTATGCATTCGGTGATGAGCTTATCAATCATAAGGACATTTTTGATTTTGACAGAACGAAGCTTTCGGTACATACAAGAGCAATGGGACTTGCAGGGGTCGAGGTATATGATATTCTCAGGGATGACTATGATATTCAGATAGAATTTGGTGACATCGGAAATATTCTTGCGATAGTTTCAGCAGGTGATAGAGAGCTTGAGATTGAAAGATTCATCTCAGCTTTGTCAGAGATAAAAAGACTTTATGGCAAAGATCCCTCAGGGCTTTTTGACCATGAATATATTAATCCGAACGTTGTACTTGCTCCACAGCAGGCATTCTATAGCAATAAAAAATCAGTTCCTATAGAGCAGTCCTGTGGAATGATATGCGGAGAATTTGTAATGTGCTATCCACCGGGAATACCTATACTTGCACCCGGGGAGAGAATAACAGCTGAGATTCTTGACTATATTTCATATTGCAAGGAAAAAGGCTGTTTCATGACAGGTACCGAAGATATGGAGATAAACTATATTAACATAGTTGTGTAATTCAGAAAGGGAATTTATATGGATTTATGGTTTACCGAAAACCATACCGACAACGTAAGGTTTTCCTTTAAAATTAAAAAACAGCTTTTTTCAGAAAAAAGCTATTATCAACAGATAGATGTTTTTGATACTTTTGAGTTCGGACGAGTTTTAGTACTTGACGGATTTCTTATGCTTACTGAAAAGGATGAGTATATCTATCATGAGATGGTGACTCATGTACCAATGGCAGTCAATCCGGATATAAAGAATGTGCTTATAATCGGTGCAGGTGACGGTGGAACATTGCGTGAGATTTGCAGATATGAGCATATTGAAAAAATAGATATGGTTGAGATTGATGAGAAAGTCGTTGAGGTCTGCAAGGAGTTTTTGCCACAGACAGCATGTAAATTTGATGATCAAAGGCTTCAGTTGCACATTGCAGACGGACTGAAATTTGTAAGACAGAAGAATAACGAATATGACC
>JAUNJM010000009.1 GCA_030533265.1 Ruminococcus sp.
GCAATTCTTCTATAGCTTGTTGTGTTTCAAGGTTCTTTTTCTTTATATCATCAACAATAGACAATACATTTTTTTCGTCCTTCATGACAAGCTGTATAAGTTCAAATCTTGTGCTGAGAAGTTTGTTCTGTAATACGATTATCTCAGGTGCAAGCTTTGAAATCTCATCCAGTCGTCTTTGCTGTTCAAATTCAGCTTTTTCACGACGCTCCTGAATTATATCAAAAGCTTTGTCATATGCATTTTTACTATAATTCATCAGTTTTTGTTACCTCCGTCCTTGACTGCATTGTAGTTAAGAAGATATTGCTGTAACTCATTCAAGTCATATGATGTATCCTTTTTTTCACCCGACACAGTCTGCTTCATATTATTTTTATATGAAGTGTCGTCCTTTTCATACTGTTTTGGTGTTCGGATATTCTTTTTAACCCAGTTCTCAAGAATTTTATTGATATACGGAAAACTAAGTTTATTTGTATTGTTCATACATATATCGTAAGCGATTTCAAGCATTTCGACAGAAAACCCCATTGAATTCCATTGCGATACATACTCCTGCTGTCTTTTACTGAGCTTATTCTGTACACCAAATACCCTCATAATGCTCTTTTCATAGGACTGATAAGCCTCCTGTCTGACTATCTCCGCTTCAACTTCACTATATGTACATATACCCTGTTCAAACCAGCTTTTTGCTACCTTTTCTATATATGCGATTCTGTTTTTTCCGATTTTTACACAAAACTCAGCTATCATCAGTATTGATGCAGCGGAATAATTATAATACTCATAAAGATTTAAAATTGCAGCCATTTCTGTACCGTTTATGATACGTTTCAGCACTGTCTGCATAGCGTCGAATAAGCCCTTAAGTTCGTCATTAGCATCTATTTTTTCAGCTATTTCACGAGTGCTGTATTTAACCCTTGTCTTAGCGTCAGTAGGGCTTTTAGGTATAGAAATAGATTCTACTGTACCTACACTGGCTGACACCTGATTGTTGTGAATCTGAGGCTGGGGATCAAGTGCTTTACCATCCTCAGTCTGTGCAGAGATTACTCCCAGTGTTGACCAATGTATTATTGCATCCTCAGCTTTCTCCTCTGATACTCCTGCTTGCTTCGAAAGATTTTCAACCGAAATTATATTACTGTTACTACACAGTATACATAGAAGTACCTTGACGAAATCTCCATCACTGAGCAATATATAATCATCCACAACACTACACGGTACAGAAAAAAATCGTCCCCACTGTTTTACGTCAATTTTATAGTTCATCTTTATTATCTCTTTTCATATATATTCAAAATAATTATAGCACAATTATATATTTTTTGCAACGTAATTTTTACCGCTGTTAAACACTTATTTTACATCTATAAGAAAAGTCATCAAACTTAAAATGTCCTGCAAGAACTGAAATTAATTCTTTTTGAATTCCTATCAGGAATCCTGACAAAAATACTTTCCCATCTCCAGCTGATATGGTTTCTCCGTTAATTTTTAATTTTCTATACTTTCATAAAATTAAATAAAACTCTTGACATTTACAGAAAAGTATGATAGAATATTAAAAGTGGTGTAAATGCCGGTGTGATGGAATTGGCAGACGTGCTGGACTCAAAATCCTGTGGTAGTGATACCGTACCGGTTCGACCCCGGTCACCGGCACCAAAATTTAAACTCTAAAATCCCGTATCTACGTGGTTTTAGAGTTTTTTGTTTTTTAAAAAAGTTTTGTTTATTGTAAAGTCTGAATTTTTTCTATTCTATAGATATAAACTGTGGCTTTCTCTGCTTAAAATAGCATAAATGCCTGAAACCAGCACTAACGGCAATCTCGGCACCTTTATCCACACCACTACCAAGATCTTTAGTACAATGTGCATCAGATCCGATAGACAGTATCTCACCGCCAACATCTTTAAACATTTTTACATATTTAATATCAGGAAAAGGTATGCCATATTTCTGCCTGAAACCTGAAGTATTTATCTCAATACCCTTACCGTTGTATGAAAGCTTTTTGAAAATCTCAAAAATCATATCGTCATACCTGTCGTTGTTGACTTCAACACCCTGCTCTCCAACAATGTATCTTAGTGGATAGGTCAGATGTCCAAGTACATCAAACTTATTCCAGTTGACCATCTCAAGCATTTCGGCATAGTATTTTTCGAGAATTGACTCAATTTCCGATTCCGAATAACAAGCATAATTTAAAAATGCAAAATCATCATGTTCTCTTATCTGATGAAGTGAACCAATAATAAAATCAAGATTCTTGTTACCAGCAACCTCATCTGCACCTTCCCAGCCCTGCGTCGGCTGACCAAGTTCAATACCGGATATAAGATTCAATTTGCCATTATATTCACTTTTCAGTTTACTGATATTGTCTACTGCATTGTAAAATCTGCTCTTATAATCATAAACAACAAACGGATCATCAGATTTTCTTGCACCGATTCCATCGTAATATTCCTCATCAAACCATGTGCTGCATTCACAATGGTCTGTTATCGCATAGGCAGAAAGTCCAAGTCGTTTTGCACTTTCACACATCTCTTTTGGACTGCTATGGCCGTCAGGCGAAAAGGTCGTATGTGTATGACAATCAATTATTTTTCTCATTTTATTCTCCTGTTTAGAAAAGGCGACAGCAAAACTGACTGTCGCCTTGATTTTAGTTTTTGAGTGAGTGCAATGGTGCAGGTATCTGTCCACCACGATTAATAAACTTGGATGGTGATTCTTTTTTGAGTGGCATTACAGGTCCACAGCCAAAAAGTCCACCCCAGTCAAGTTCCTCACCGACTTTTTTTCCGATTGCAGGAACAACTCTTACTGCTGTTGTCTTGGAGTTCACCATACCGATAGCAGCCTCATCTGCAATGATAGCTGCCAATGTGTCAGGCTCAGTATCTCCAGGAACTACGATCATATCAAGTCCGACTGAGCATACTGCTGTCATCGCCTCAAGCTTCTCGATAGTCAGCGTTCCGCACTTTGCAGCATCTATCATACCTGCATCCTCTGATACAGGTATAAATGCACCTGAAAGTCCACCGATTCTTGAACATGCCATTACTCCGCCTTTTTTTACTGCGTCATTGAGCAATGCAAGAGTAGCAGTTGTACCGTGAGTACCACACTTTTCAAGACCGATTTCCTCAAGGATATGTGCCACCGAATCACCTACAGCTGGAGTTGGTGCAAGTGATAGGTCAACAATACCAAATGGCACTCCCAATCTCTCTGACGCTGTAACACCTACAAGCTGTCCAACACGGGTTATCTTATATGAAATTTTCTTTATAACATCTGCAATTTTTGTTATGTCAGCATCAGGATACTTTTTAAGTGCTGCTCTTACAACTCCCGGACCTGATACACCAACGTTTATCATGCAATCAGGCTCACCGACACCGTGAAAAGCTCCTGCCATAAACGGATTATCCTCAACAGCGTTACAGAATACTACCAGCTTTGCTGCACCAAAACAAGCAGAGTCCACTGTCTTTTCAGCACATTCTTTAATAATCTGACCCATTACCTTGCAGGCATCAAGATTTATTCCTGTTTTGGTAGAGCCAACGTTTACTGATGAGCACACTCTTTCTGTACATGACAACGCCTCAGGGATAGATTTTATAAGCTCTATATCACCTGCTGAAAATCCTTTTTGTACAAGAGCTGAATATCCACCGATAAGATTTACTCCAACATCCTTTGCAGCTCTGTCCATAACCTTTGCAAAAGGTACAGGTGAACACTTGCACGCTGCTGATACTATTGCGATTGGAGTAACAGAAATACGCTTATTTATGATTGGAATACCAAATTCTTTTTCTATTTCCTCTCCAACTTTTACAAGATTCTTTGCCTTTTCGGTGATTTTCTTATACACCTTTTCACAGGCAACATCAATATCACTATCTATACAATCAAGCAATGAAATACCCATTGTTATTGTACGGATATCAAGACATTCATCCTGTATCATTCTTATTGTTTCAAGAATATCATATGTATTTATCATCTGATGACTTCCCTCCAATTAAATATGATGCATACAGTTGAAAATATCTTCGTGCATTGCATGGATCTTGAGTCCCATTGAGTTTCCAAGCTCCTCAAGTGAATCAGCAAGACTTGCAAAATCCTTGTTGAGATTTGCAATATCTATAAGCATTGTCATTGCAAACATATCCTGTAAGACAGACTGTGTTACCTCGATTACGTTTGCATTGTATTCAGCACATTTTGTACTAACCTTTGCAAGTATTCCTACTGCGTCCTTTCCAATAACAGTTACTATAGCTCTCATGATATATACCATCCTTTCGTTTTATTAAAACTCAACATTTATTATATTATATCACATTTTATTATTCCTGCCAATAGATTTTGTCTTTTTTCATATTTTTTTAATATTTCTGCTCTAATCCCTAAAAAACAAGCTATTCAAAGATTAAGTGCTGTTGACAAGCTTCCATAATTGAGCTATAATAATTACAAAAGTATTACAACCGTCAGGATAATGGAGTTATATTATGTATATATCATCTAAAATCAAAAGGTTTTCTGCAATTTCCTTAGCTGTTGCTATTACACTCGGCATATTTGGTATGCCTCAAGTTGACAAGTCAGTCACAACACACGCTGTTGAAACTGACTCCTATGAACAGGAACTTTCAGAATTTGAAAAAAAGCAATCCGATATTCAACAAAAAATAGAAAAAGCTGATGCTGATATAAGCAGTCAACAAGAAAAACTTAATGCTGTTATGGCACAGCTCGAAGTTACTTCGCAAAAAATAAAAACTGCTGAAAAACACTCTGCTCAGATTGAAAAAGAGATATGCGATATTGATGACGATATGCGTAAAACTACAAATCTGCTCTCCAAACAGGAAGAAGAAATCAAAAAAAATGTCAATGATTTCACTAAGCGTATCAGATCTATGTATCTTGCAGGCTCAACTTCATATACAGATGTTATTATAAACGCTTCTGATTTTTATGATGTTCTTATGCGTGTTGAACTTCTGACTCGTGTTGCTGAACATGATAATAAGACTATAGATAGTCTTATAGAGCAAAAGCAAGAAATTGATACAACTAAAAACGACCTCGCAAAACAGAAAGACAAGCTTTCTCAAAAAAGCAAAAAATATGCTGACGAACAAAAATTGCTAATAGATGAATATGCAAGACTTTCATCTTTGCAGAACGAATACGGCACTTCACTTAATGCTTTGCAAAATGACAAATATGAACTTCAAAACGAAGTAGATAAATTAGTTGCTGAGCATAATGCTAAAAATACTACCACAAAATCTTCTGAAGTTACTAAAGCAAAGACTACTAAAACTTCAAAAGAAACCAATAAAACTACTACAAGCAAAGAACCCGAACAGGCTACAACAACTAAAAAATCTACGACAAAAAATCAAACTACTGCTACTAAGACTACAACTAAAAAGAAGACTACTGCCAAAACCACTACAAAAAAGACTACCACAAAATCTCCTCAACAGGTTGCGCCTGCACCGACCACTTCCGATTATGACACAAAGATTAATATTCTTATGTCAACAGCAAAAAGCATGGTTGGTGGAGCTTACGTCTGGGGAGGAAGCAGTCCTAACGCTACTGACTGCTCCGGACTTACGATGCAATGTTACGCTAAAATAGGCATAAATCTTCCTCATCTTGCTTCTGCTCAGGCGAATTATGGTACTTCCGTTTCATATTCGAATATGAAAAAGGGTGATCTTATTTTCTTTGGCGGAAATTCCTACTCATCAATTTATCACGTTGCAATTTACATCGGTAACGGAATGATGATCCATGCTGAGAACTCAAACACAGGTATTGTAATTTCTTATGTTTCGTCCTTCTCGCAATACAATCACATAACCTGCATAAAACGTCTTATATAGAAAAAAGCTCAGTTCAATACGAACTGAGTTTTTTATGTATTTATTATTTCATCCATTCGAAATTACCATTAAGACATACTATAAATGTTATAATTGCACCAACTACAACCAGAGTTGAAATAATCAACACAATAGCATTCTTTTTATTGAATGACATTTCTTGCGTCTGTGAAGGTAGCACTTTTATGCTTTTCAATGCAGTTGACAAAGGTTTATATATCATAAATACCAATCCTGCATTCATAACGCTTTTTATAAGATTGAATGGCAATAATAATGACGGTATCAATCCCAGAACAACTTCTCTCGGACATTTCATGTAAAATGGTGTAATAAGAATGTTCAGACCTATTATAGCCGCAGTTTTTACAATAATTGCTACTATGATACCTGCCAAAGCACTACCAAAGGATTTTTTATACTTATATATAACAGATGCAACTCCAGCAAAAACTGCACTGCTCGCAAAATTCATTATTGCACCATAAACTCCTGTATCAGCTATAGTAATCATTTCAAGAAGCGACTTTACCAACGCTACTCCTATTGCTGCCAGTGGTCCGAATACAAATCCACAAATAGTCACAAACACATCTGACATTTCAAAGGATAAAAACTGCACTTTGAATCTAAAGAAAAATACACATAAATACGACAACGCTACAAACATTGCTAGTGGAGTAAGTTTCTTTGCGTCAATTTTTTTTTCGATTGTTTCATTACTCATAAGAATTCCTCCAAATATAAATTAATATACAATGAAAACCAACAGAAAACACCTCTGAACGCAATTACGCTCAGAGGTGAAATTATACTATATAAATATAGCCTGTAGTTTCTTCCATCCGGACTGTACCGTCGGTTTCGGATTCTAACCGAATCAGCGTATTTCTACGGTCGTGGACTTATAGCCTTATGCTCTTCACCACCGGTGTGGACTTTCACCACCCCTGAAACTGAATTATTGAATTTTAATCAGGTTATTCTTCCTCGTCCTCAATCTCACTGAAATCAAATTCAAGATTCTCTCCACAGTTAGGACAATCAATAGAACCGTCAGCAATTATATTTTCATCGAGGCATATTGTATCTCCGCAAGTTGGACATACACATTCATACATTTCTTCATCGTCACAGCAACAATCGTCGTCATCATCGCAACAACAATCATCGTCGCAACAATCATCACCGAAATATACTTCTTCCTCAAGATCTCCGAGATCCTCATCAAGAATTTCAACGAGTTCTACTACCTCGTCAACTTCATCTGCAATATCCTCAACTGTCAATGCCATTTCGTCAAGAATATCAGCCATTACTTTGAGAATTTTACCCTCGTTTGTGGAATCGTCAATATTAAGACCATCCATAAGTCCTTTAAGATAAGCAACCTTCTGTGAAAGTTCCATTAAAATAACCTCCTTCTGTTTAAACTAAAATCTGAAATTATGCACGCTCCATGTATTCGCAAGTACGAGTATCAATTCTGATCTTATCGCCAATTTCGATAAACAATGGAACCTTGATTTCTGCACCTGTTTCGACAGTTGCAGGCTTTGTAGCATTTGTAGCTGTATCACCCTTGAAACCTGGGTCAGTATCTGTCACTTCAAGATCAACAAAGTATGGTGGTTCAACACCGAAAACCTTGCCCTTATATGAAAGAATCTTACAAATCATGTTTTCCTTTACGAACTTGAAGTTGTCTGAAAGCTCAGATGCGTTTACAGGAACAAGCTCATAACTTTCAGGATCCATAAAGTAATAAAGATCACCGTCAGTATATGAATACTCCATATCTTTTCTCTCAACAAAAGCTGTTGGGAATTTAGCTGTTGGGTTATATGTCTTTTCTACAACAGAACCTGTAATAACATTTCTTACCTTAGTTCTTACGAATGCAGCACCTTTACCAGGCTTAACATGTTGAAATTCAACAATCTGCATTACGTTTCCGTCTTCTTCAAAAGTCATTCCATTTCTGAAATCTCCAGCAGTTACCATATAATAAGTACCTCCAATAATTTTTTGTCCAACGAACACTGCTCACAGCGTTCCTTACATCTATTGTAACCGATTTTCATATACATTGCAAGTGTTTTTGAAAAAAAGTTATCATATTTAAGAATTTATTTTCATTTTAAAGCACAATAAGCTCTTTAGGTGCAAGAGTCATATTATCGCAACCATTTTCCTTCACTATTACAAAATCCTCGATCCTAACTCCGAATTTACCGGGCAGATATATTCCAGGTTCTATTGTAACGATACTATTGACCAGAAGCTCCTCATCAGTTCTGGGTGATGCAGTCGGAGCTTCGTGTATTTCCATTCCAACACCGTGTCCGAGTGAATGACCGAACTGCTCGCCATATCCTGTCTGTACAATAATATCTCGTGCGATTTTGTCAAGCTCTCTACCCGTTATTCCTGCTCTAACTGCTTTAAGTCCTGCAAGTTGAGCATCAAGTACGATCCGGTAAACAGCTTTCATTTCTTCAGTCGGCTGTCCTACACAGACAGTTCTTGTCATATCGCTATGATAACCGTCTACTACAGCACCAAAATCGAGTAGAACGAACTCACCATTCTGAACCAATTTATCAGACGGTACACCGTGTGGCAAGGATGTATTCTTTCCCGACAATGCTATCGTATCAAACGAAAGGGCTTCCGCTCCATTTTTAAGCATGAAATAATCAAGTTCAAGTTGAATTTCACGCTCTGTTCTCCCTGCTCTTATAAATTCAAGTATATGCTCAAAGCCTTTTTCTGCAATTCTTTGAGCTGAGATTATTTTATCTATCTCAGCCTGAGTTTTAACAAACCTGAGCTGATTGATACGCTCTGAAAACAGATTATCAGACACTATCTCAGCGTTTAGTTTCGTTCTGAACTCCTCAAGCTGTGAAACTGTACACCAATCGCTCTCAACAGCGACTGTTTTTGCATTGTGTTTTTCAAGCAAAGAATTTATCTGCTCATATAATCTATCCTGCATGACAACTTCTACAAAATTAATGCTGTCAAGCAACTTTGAAGCCTTTTCAATATATCTGAAATCAATAATAAAATAAACCTGTTCAGGAAATACAAGAACTATTCCTGCACTTGACTTCATACCGGTAAAATAACGTCTGTTCACATCTGATGTAATGATACCACAATCAGCAACAGAGGTAATATCCGAACTGAGCTTTTTAAGACTCTGAAGACTATTATAAACCATTTTATTGCCCTTTTTTACAGTATTTCCGCAAGAGCATCAACACCGAGAAGATATGATGCTTTTCCAAAGCCTGCGATCTGTCCGACACAAACTGGTGAGATAACCGAAATATGACGGAACTCCTCACGAGTATGAATATTGCTCATATGAACTTCCACAACCGGAATTTTTATTGCCGAAATTGCGTCCCTTATAGCATAACTGTAGTGCGTATACGCACCTGCGTTTAATACCACACCGTCATACATATTTCTTGCTTCGTGGAGCTTGTCGATTATTGCGCCCTCATGATTTGACTGGAAAACATCACACTCAAATGAGTTCGCTTTTGCTCTTTCCACTATTTCATTGTTTATACTTTCAAATGTATCAGAGCCGTAAACACCAGGTTCACGCTCACCTAAAAGATTCAAATTAGGACCGTGAATAACAAGTATTTTTTTCATACTAACTACTCCTTTATTCTGCGTATTATTTTACCGACAAATAATACTTTTTCATTGTTAATGCATCCTCTGCCTGAGTTCCTGCACTTTCACACACGAAAGTAGGTGAAAGATTTTTCTTTGCCACAATTTCCATAAGTGGCTCAAAATCAGGTCCAAATCCCTCATTTTGAGCAAAAGTAAGATGCTTTTTCTCTCCACCGGGATTCGTAAACATTATCTTTGAGAAATGGCTATGAAACACTTTAAGACGATCAGTACCAAGGATATTTTCGACCTCATCCAGCATTTTTTTATACTCAGCCTTGCCTTTGATATATCCGAACTCTCTTGCATTGAGATGTCCGAAATCTATACAAGGAACAAAGCTATCGTCAAGCTTACAAAGCTCTAAAACTTCGGCAAGATTACCAAGCTGATTTACCTTCCCCATCGTTTCAGGACAGAATGTTATATGTTCAAAGCCTTGTTCTATTGCTGTTTTTCTTGCCCTCAAAAGAGTATCCTTTGCAAGCTTCAGTGCCTCTTCTCTTGAAATTTTTGCACACGAACCACTGTGTATGATTATCCTGTCAGCACCTATTCTCGTTGCCGCGTCACACGACTGGAGAATATAATTTATACTATTATCACGCTTTTCAGCCTCGACACTTGAAAGAGATATAAAATACGGTGCATGAAGTGAAAGTGAAATATCATTCTTTTCAGCATTTTCACGAAGTGCAAATGCAGTTTTATCTGTAACCTTTACACCTCTACCACATTGATACTCATAGTGATCAAGTCCCATTTCACGAAGAAAAACCGGTGCGTCTGTAGACGATTTATACTTTACTGAAAAAATTTCAGAATTTCCGGCTGGTCCGAATTTTGCAGGCATTTATTACAGCTCCTTTGTTTTTTTCTTTGGTAAAAACGGCTTTTCACAGGTTCTTTTAAACCTGAACGGCAGACTTGTTTCAGGCTCTATCGGAAAAACAAACAGAGAACGTATTCCCTTTAAGTTTGAACCTAAAACATCAGTAAAAATCTGATCACCGACGGCAGCCAGACAACGTTTATCTATGCCAAGCTCTTTTTGTGCTTGTGTATATCCAAAGGTCAGCGGCTTTTTACCGTTTGGTACAAAATGAAGTCCCAATGCCTTCGCAAAAGGCTCAACCCTTTCTGCTGAATTGTTTGAAACTATCATCATTTTTATACCACCTTCTCGCATTTTGTCAAGCCATTCAAGACTCGATTGTGGTGGTATGGGATTATTGTGAGTGGTAAGTGTATTATCCAGATCAAGCAACAAACCCTTAATATTATTCTTGTTTAAAAAATCTACAGTTATTTCTGTAACATCGTTAAAAACGTAAGTAGGCTTAAATATCATATTTTTACCTTTCCATAAAAAACAAAAAGCGGACATAAAATGCCCGCTGTTCATGATTTATTAGTATTTACGCTTACGAGCAGCTTCGGATTTTTTCTTACGCTTTACCGATGGCTTTTCGTAGTGCTCTCTTTTACGAACTTCTGCAATAACACCATCTCTTGCGCATGATCTCTTAAAACGCTTAAGTGCAGTATCCAAAGTTTCGTTCTTTCCAACACGAATTTCTGCCAAAACTATTCCCTCCCTTTGCCACCTATGACAGAGGTAATTACACGACCACACCGTAACTCTTGGTGAATAGTGAAGGAGTTTGCCTTATGCAAACCTAAATGCCGTCCATTAATGAATAAGTCGATTTTTCCGACACGGCCTTCTCTGTCTGTTTAGTTACAGAGCTTTACTTGTCGATATAATTACAAAATATATTATACTATATTCCCTCAATAAAGTCAATAGCTTTTAATAAATTTTCACATTTATATTTGGAAAAAAGTTTTACTTGGCAACAATATTAACGAGCTTACCCTTAACGTAAATCTCCTTGACAACATTTTTTCCCTCAATAGCTTCCTTGACCTTTTCATCAGACTTCGCAGCAATGATTGCATCTGCCTGTTCAATATCAGCAGGTACATTTAACTTGCACTTAATTTTTCCGTTAACCTGACAAACGATCTCAATCGTAGAGTCAACACAGAGTGATTCGTCATATGTTACCCACTCCTGCTCATTAAGCACTCCCTCACAACCAATAAGCTGATAAAGTTCCTCAGTGATATGAGGTGCAAACGGATTGAGAATTATAAGGAGATCTCTGAATTCCTTCTTTGTAATAGAATCCACTGTATATATCTCATTTATAAGAGTCATCATTGCTGCAATAGCTGTATTAAACTTCATTGCCTCAATGTCTTCTGTAACTTTCTTGATTGTCTTATGCATTGGCGATCTGAGTTTTTCGGAATAATCGTCACTATCGACAATCTTATCCTGCAATGCCCATACTCTGTCAAGGAATCTCTTACAACCCTTAACACTACTTTCACTCCAAGGTGCTGCCTTTTCATAGTCACCCATGAACAGTACATAAAGTCTGAGTACGTCTGCACCAAATACGTCAACAACGTCATTAGGATCAACGACATTTCCTCTTGACTTACTCATCTTTTCGCCGTCTGAACCAAGTATAAGTCCCTGTGCTGTTCTCTTTGCGTAAGGCTCTGAGGTTGGTACAAGGCCGAGATCATAAAGGAACTTGTGCCAGAATCTCGAATAGATCATATGACGTGTAACGTGTTCCATACCACCGTTATACCAGTCAACAGGCATCCAATATTTAAGTGATTCCTGTGAAGCAAAGTCGTCATTGTTGTTAGGATCGCAATAACGTAGGAAGTACCATGATGAACCTGCCCACTGTGGCATTGTATCGGTTTCACGTTTAGCGTCACCACCACACTTAGGACACTTGCAGTTTACAAATGTGTTGATCTTAGCAAGAGGACTTTCACCGTCTGTTCCCGGTTCAAAGTTTTCAACCGGCGGTAATTTCAATGGCAATTCGTCATAAGGTACTGCAACCATACCACAATGTGGACAATGTACAATCGGAATCGGCTCTCCCCAATATCTCTGACGGTTGAACGCCCAGTCCTTCATCTTATACTGGACACCCTTTTCACCACAACCAAGCTTATCAAGAACCTCAAGCATTTTTTCAATTGCGTCCTTCTTGTTTGTAATACCGTTAAGCTCACCTGAGTTGACCATTTCTCCGTCACCTGTGTAGGCTTCAACTGATATATCTCCACCCTTGATAACTTCAATTATGTCGATACCGAACTTCTTAGCAAAGTCATAGTCACGAGTATCATGTGCAGGAACAGCCATGATAGCACCTGTGCCGTAACCCATCATTACATAGTCAGAAATATAAACCGGGATTTCCTTGCCGGTAATAGGATTAATGGCTGTAAGTCCTTCGATTTTTACACCTGTCTTGTCTTTTACAAGCTGCGTTCTCTCGAACTCACTTTTTTTAGCACACTCAGCTTTATATGCATCAAGTGCGTCGATATTACTAATGCTATCCCTGTATTTCTGGATTATCGGATGTTCAGGAGCGATTACCATAAATGTTACACCATAAAGTGTATCCGGACGTGTTGTATAAATTCTCAGCTTCTCATCAAACTCCTTGATACTGAAGTTTACAAAAGCACCCGTTGATTTACCAATCCAGTTTTCCTGCTGGAGTTTTACATTTGGAAGATAATCTACTTCCTTAAGCCCTTCAAGAAGCTTATCTGCATACTCTGTTATTCTAAGATACCATACTTCCTTGGTTTTCTGTACAATATCACTGTGACAGATATCACACTTACCACCCTGTGAGTCCTCATTTGAAAGAACTACTTTACAGCTTGGGCAATAATTTACCATTGTTTTATCTCTGAAAACAAGACCGTTTTCAAACATTTTGAGGAAAATCCACTGTGTCCACTTATAATAATTCTCGTCTGTTGTGTCAATAACTCTTGACCAGTCAAATGAAAATCCTACTCTTTTAAGCTGACTTGTGAACTTTACAATATTATTATCCGTTACCTGTCTTGGATGAACACCGGTTTTGATAGCTGTATTCTCTGTTGGCAGACCATAAGCGTCAAAACCAATAGGAAAGAGTACGTTATAGCCCTCCATACGTCTTTTTCTGCTAACAACTTCAAGACCTGAATATGCTTTTATATGTCCAACGTGCATACCATGTCCTGATGGATATGGAAACTCTACCAATGCATAAAACTTCTTTTTTGAATAGTCATCTGACGCTTTGAAAGTTTCATGCTTCTCCCAGTATTCCTGCCACTTCTTTTCAATGGCTGAAAAATCATACTTCATTTATATCATTCCTTTACAAAATTAAATGTCAATATATCAGTCTTTAAGATACTCGTCAACATCACACTGCTCACCGTCTGACCAGAGTCTTTCTAGATTATAATAATTTCTTGTTTCCTTATAGAAAACATGAACAACAATGTCGCCGTAATCAAGAATAACCCATGTTGAAGTCGAATCGCTTTCTGTTCTCAAAGGCTCGATGCCGAGCTGTTTCAGCTTAAACTCAACTTCATCTGCGATTGCTTTTGTCTGTGTATTTGACATACCATTTGCAATAACAAAATAATCAGCTACAATAGTCAGATCCCTTATTCCGATAAGCTGAATATCCTCAGCAAGCTTTGAATCCATTGCTTTTATTACAGCTTTTAATGTTTCTTTTTGTGAAAGTTTGCTCATATGCTCCTCCTTACTTTTTTATATCAAGCAAAATAAAATCATTATATGCTTCAAGCGTTGAACACGGAATCGTGTTCTCTTTTTTTACCGAGTCCGAAATCGAAAACTTCAACGCCTCAAGCATACCTTTTTCAAGGCTTTGCTCACAATATTTCCTCATTTTTTTTACGTCCTTATAATCCCTGTCTTCTGATATAAGGTCAGCAAGATAGACTATCTGTGAAAGCTTTGACATATCCTTGCAGGCAACTGTATGATATCTCACTGCTTCTATTATTTCAGGATCATGTATGTCAAACACTGTCTGTATAAGCTCTGCTCCGGCAATAGAATGAAAAAGTGGTACAGACTTTGTTTCAACCTCGCTCACATCAAGAGATGAATTCAGAACAAGCTCAAGTTGTTTCTCGACCGGCAACTCCTTAGCCGTATCGTGAACAAGTCCTGCTATATAAGCCTTGTCCTTGTTTTCAGCAAATCTTTCAGCAAGCATAGCTGATGCATTTGCAACATTGACCGAATGATTGTATCTTTTCTTTGAAAGATTCTTTTTCAGATAATCCTTATAAGTCCCTATTAATATTTTGTCCAACAATTACTATCCCTCTGAATATAATTTATTCGTTTCTATATATTGTACAACATTTTTGTCCAAATAGCAAGAGCAATCCTCACGTTTTTTAAGCTTTTCCCTGAGTTGTGTTGACGATATCTCAAAAGGATCCTGAGAAACTATTATTACTTCTGCTCCCTTTTGCTTTAACCCATCAGCATAGCTTTGAAGCTCTTGAACTGTGGTATCATTTTCTCTCGAAATGCAGACTATTGATGCAAGGGTAAGTATTTCCTCATAGCAATACCACTTGTGAAACGACAAAAGCATATCACTTCCCATGATGAAATACAGCTTATCATCGGGATAAACCTCATGAAAATGCCTGAGCGTTATCACCGAATAGCTTTTACCACTCTGCCTCAGCTCCCAGTCTGAAACTTCTATCCCATTCATATCACCAAAAGCAAGCTTACACATATTGAGCCTGTCTTCACCTGACACAAGATCCTCTGCCTGTTTGTGAGGAGGTATCTTATCGGGAAGGACTATCACTTTGTCAAAGCCTACTGCTTGCATTGCCCCGACAAGCAGACTTTTATGCCCATTATGAACCGGATTGAACGTTCCTCCGAAAACTCCTATGCTACCCATTACTTGTTTTTAAGCCTGATAACAGGGTCTTTTTCGTTTCTCTTATAAAGTATCGCTTTTGAGCCGATAACCTGTACAACCTCTGCATTTATCTGCTCCGAAATTTCAATAGCAGCCTCTTTCGCAGTATAGAGTGAATTGTCAAGAACCTTAATCTTAACAATCTCGTGTACTCTCAGATAGTCATCAATCTGTGCTACCTGAGCATCGTTGACTCCAGCTTTTCCAACTTGGAATGTAGGTTCAAGAGAATTTGCCAAAGCTTTAAGCTCTGCTCTCTGTTTTGGTGTAATCATATATTCTTTCCTTTCCTCAGCTAAGTTTTTCAAGTAACATCTTCAATGCCACTGCACGGTGTGAAACCTTATTCTTTTCATCAGATGATATTTCTGCAAAGCTTTTGTCACCATACATAAATATCGGATCATATCCAAAGCCGTTCTGACCGATAGTATCTGTCGCTATACTGCCTTCACATCTGCCCTGGACCTCAATTTTTTCGCCGTCTGCTTTTATAAAGCACATCGCACACACAAATCTTGCAGTACGCTTATCTTTTTCGACACCGTCAAGCTTTTTCAATACCAGTGCAATACGTT
Source organism: Ruminococcus sp. (assembly GCA_030533265.1). Classification (GTDB taxonomy): domain Bacteria; phylum Bacillota; class Clostridia; order Oscillospirales; family Ruminococcaceae; genus FB2012. Next base: position 16,120 of record JAUNJM010000009.1, read on the forward strand.
CCTCGTTGGTTTCAAGTCCACCATATCTTGCTGAATAGACTCCCGGCTCACCATTCAGATAATCAACCATAAGTCCACTGTCATCAGCAAGCACACAGCAGTTATCCGTGAGATCAAATATTGCCTTTGCTTTTAGATAAGCGTTCTCGGCAAAAGTAGTTCCAGTTTCTTCCACCTCTATATTTATTCCTGCCTCGCTCTGTGTTATAACCTCATAACCAAGTGGTGAAAGTATCTCTCTTATCTCACGCAGTTTATTTTTGTTGTTTGTTGCCAGTATTATCTTCATAACTATTCACCCTTTTTTCTGAAAGGAAAACGTAAAAATCGTGATTTGCTTTTTTTCTCAACTGACTGTTCTTCAGTTTCTTCAGCTACATCAACAAGAGTTTCTTCCTGTTCTTCAACCTGTTCAGCAACATCTTCAAGTGATTCATCTGATTGTTGATCATCAACAAACTCTTGCTGTGGTTGTTCCGATTCTTTTTCTTCAACAGTCTGCTCAATTTCCAGATTTTCTTCTTCGTCAATTAAGCGCTCATAGTTGCTTTCAAATTCAATATCGTCCATAAATAAAGCGTCAATAAATCCGGTTGTCGAGAACGGCTGGAGGTCATCCAGCTTTTCACCCACACCAACAAGCTTTACAGGTATTTTAAGGTCGTCAGTAATGCTGATTATAATCCCACCCTTTGCTGTACCATCAAGCTTTGTAAGAATTATACCTGTAATATCCGCAACTTCGTTGAACTGCTTTGCCTGATTTACTGCATTCTGGCCTGTTGTTGCGTCAAGTGCAAGCAATATCTCCAAAGCACAGCCTTCAGCCTGCTGATGTACGATTCTTGCAATCTTTCTAAGCTCGTCCATAAGGTTTTTCTTATTATGGAGTCGTCCTGCAGTATCACAGATTACAACATCAGCTTTTCTTGATTTTGCTGCTGTCAAAGCATCAAAAACTACTGCAGCAGGATCTGAGCCTTCCTTATGCTTGATTATATCTACACCTGCACGCTCAGTCCACACTTCAAGCTGGTCAATAGCTGCTGCACGGAAAGTATCTGCCGCTGCTACGATAACCTTCTTACCCTGCTTATGAAGCTGATATGACAGCTTTCCGATAGTAGTCGTTTTACCTACACCGTTTACTCCGATAACAAGAATTACTGACGGTGTGGTCGAAAGGTCAAGTGGTGTTTCATCTCCGAGCATTTCTGCAATGACTTCTTTGAGCATACCCTTTATCTTTGAAGGATCAGTAACACCATTGTTCTTTACTCTTTCACGCAATTCGTCACATATCCTGACCGATGTTGTAACACCGATATCAGACATGATAAGCGTTTCTTCAAGCTCCTCAAACAGGTCCTCATCAATCTTTGTAAAAGAGTTGAGTACATTCTCAATCTTGCCCATCATGGAATCTTTTGTTTTTCGAAGTCCTGCTTTGAGTTTTTCAAAAAAGCCCATATTTCAATCTCCTGTTCTTATTACATACGCTTATTCAAGCTTCATCTGTTTTGTATCTTCCATGTTCATTTTAAGTAACTTTGAAATACCGTTTTCCTGCATAGTTACACCATAAAGCACATCCGCTTCCTCCATTGTACCACGCCTATGAGTAATGGTGATAAACTGTGTTGTATCGGTGAATTTGTGCAGATACTGTGCATATCTTGACACGTTGACGTCATCAAGTGCTGCCTCTATCTCGTCAAGCAGACAGAATGGCGACGGACGCACTTTGAGTATCGAGAAGTAAATCGCAATCGCTACAAATGCCTGCTCTCCACCTGAAAGCGACATAAGATTCTTTATGACTTTACCAGGTGGTTCAACCTTTATGTCAATACCACATTCAAGTACGTTTTCAGGATCAGCAAGTATAAGTTCTCCATGACCTCCACCAAACATTTCAGTAAATATTTTCTTAAAATTTTCATTGATTTTATAGAAACTATCAGTGAAAATAGCTTTCATATTCTCTGTAAGGTCACTTATAAGGTCCTCAAGCTCCAACTTTGATCTTGTAACATCACCAAGCTGTTCACTCATGAACTCAAATCGCTCGGACACCTCTGCATACTCCTCGATTGCTCCAAGGTTGACATTACCAAGTGCTTTTATCTTGCCTCTCAACTCAACAAGCTGTCTGTTGGCATCAGTAATGTTCTCAAAGCTTTCAGCTCGTTGCTGAGCCTCGGTTCTTGTAAGCTCATACTCGTCCCAGAGCTGTCCGGCAAGTTTATCAAAATCAGCCGTAACCGAAATCTTTCGCTCAGAAAGCCTTGTTATCTCAGCAGAAAGAGTTTCTTTTTCTTCCATTTTTATTTTTTGCTGTGAACGCAACTGATTTGCCTGCTTATCAAGCTCCATATGCTCACGTCTTGCAACAGATATAGCCTTGTCAATCTCGGCAACTCTACCATCAGAGCCAGACATTCTCTCTTTGATAAGCTCAATTTCACGTTGTTTATCATGAATATCTTTCTCGCTCATGATTATCTTCTCATCAAGCTTACCACTGTCGTTATCATTACTCTCGATAGTCGAAACAAGCTGTTCTATCGACAACTGACAGCTTTCCCTGTCCTTTGAAACCTCAATAGCTTTCATTCGCATATCAGCAAGCTGTATTGTCAATGATTCACGCTTTACTTTCAGTTCAGATAGCTTATTCTGAGAGCTTTCAAACTCAGCCTCTTTTTCAAAAATATCCTTGTCAATCTGAGTAAGATTCTTATTGGATTCCTCAAGTTCCTTTTCGTTTGCTTTGATTTTCGATTTGTATTCTTCGAGCTTCATATCTATGCTGTCAAGCTGTTCTTCATACTGTGCTCTGATCTCACAGCCACGTTTTATTTCCATATCCAGCTTTAAAATCTCGTTGTTTACAAGTGAAATCTGCTCTTTTGCACTCTCCATATCGGCAAAAAGCTTTGCTGTTTCCTGCTTGAGATGTTCTACCTTCAGGTTTATCTTTTCATGCTCTGACTTGAGTTTTTCAGTCTGCTGTTCGATAGCCTTTATTTCACTTTTTCTGGTAAGAATACCAGTGGTTTTAGAAACGCTACCACCTGTGAAATAACCTCCCGCATTGATAATCTGACCGTCAAGAGTGACTATCTTGAACTTATATCCATACTTCTTTGCAATGACTGACGCAAGGTCAATATCTTCAACAATACAGACACGTCCAAGCAGTGAGTTTATTACTCCACTGAATTTTTCATCAGCCTTTGCAAGGTCACAACCGAGTGCAACAAAGCCCTCCTCATTTTCAAGATCCTTGTCGAGTCTTGTACCTTTAACTGATGTCAATGGCAAGAATGTAGCTCTGCCTGCTTTTGATTCCTTCAGAAGTCGGATTCCACGCTTTGCACTTTCTTCATTCTCTACGACAATGTTCTGCAAAGATCCTCCGAGTGCTGTTTCGATAGCGACGTTATACTCAGGTTCAACTGTAATTATCTGTGCCACAGAACCAAAAACGCCACTGATCCTGCCCTGCTTTGAAGCCTTGATAATATGCTTAACGCTGTAAGCAAATCCCTCCATTGAATTTTCAAGATCGTTAAGCAAATTAAGCTTCTGCTGACATTCTCTCAGCTTTATATCATTATCAGAAAAATCTTTTAGTGACTTTTCAAGGTTATCATTCTTAGCAGAATAAAGCTTCTCAAAACCTGCAAGCTGATTGGTACTTTCTTGTGATTTTTCTTCAAGCTCCCGCTTCGATGCTCTAAGGTCATTTATCTCTTTTGATATGAATTTTTCCTTTGATTCAAGTTCATTTTTATTTTCAATAGTCTGTTCAACGGCAGTTTCAATATCAGAAAGAGTATTCTTTCCAGCCTCAATTTTAAAACTGTATTCTGATTTTTTCAGATACAGACTGTTTATTTCACCTGATGAATCAGCAATGCTTTTGTCAAACTGCTCAGAGATACTCCTGAACTCCTCAAATTCTTTTTCTTTTTCAGAAATTTCACTTTCAAGTTGTTGTGCATCCTTATCAAGACGTATTAAATCTTCCTTACGTTTGCCAAGCTCTGTTTCAAGGAAATATTTTGAATTCCTCGATTGCTCAATCTGCTCTTTGAGCTGTAAAATGCCGTCTTCAAGGTGAGCTATATCATTTTCAAGAACTGCAATCTTTGCTCCGGATTCAGAATTTTCAAGCTCAACTTCATGAATTTTCTCTTTAAGCTCGTCAATTTTTGCTGACTTCTCAGCACTTATTGAAAAAGAATCCTCTATATCGTTTTCAAGCTTATCAAGCTCACTTGTAAGCTGTGAATACTGCTTATCAAGGTCGGACAACTTTGCATCAAACCCGTTAAGCTCCTCTGTATATTTATCAAGCTTATACACCCATACAGAAATTTCAAGCTTACTTTTTTCGTCATCAAGCACTCTGAACTGTTTGGCTTTTTCCGATTGTTTTTTAAGTGGTCCGATACGTCCTTCAAGTTCTCCAAGAATATCGTTAAGCCTTGAAATATTATCCTCAGCTGATGCAAGCTTTCGCTCCGCCTCAGCTTTTTTATATCTGAACTTTGAAATTCCTGCTGCTTCTTCAAAAATTTCACGACGTTCAGTCGATTTGCTACTAACAATATCAGCAATTCTGCCCTGCCCGATAATCGAATAACCATCACGACCAAGGCCGGTATCCATAAACAGCTCAACTACGTCCTTCAAACGCACATTCGCTCCGTTTATCATATACTCACTGTCACCGTTTCTGTACAGTTTTCTGGACACAGAAACTAAGTCAGAGTCAAAATTAAGTGACCTGTCTTCGTTGTCGATAGTGAGGGTAACGTGAGCAAAGCCTGCTTTAGGTCTTGTTTTTGTGCCAAGAAAAATAACATCCTCCATCTTACCACCACGCAAGGTTTTTGAAGATTGCTCTCCCATTACCCAACGCATAGCATCACCAATGTTGGATTTTCCTGAACCGTTCGGTCCCACAACAGCTGATATGCCTTTATTAAAATCAAGCTTTATTTTATCGGGAAAAGATTTAAAACCCTGTAATTCAAGTGATCTTAAATACATTAAAAACGTCCTCTTTTATACGAATCTCGTCTTTTTGAAGTGACTTATCCACTTTAAAATTTATGTTATAATTATTTTCGTCAAAAAATATTCTATTGGCTTTTTTGTGTCCGACAGCCATGCTTACAGATGATGGTGAAACATATACTACTGTGTTTTCACCCTGTTTTGCAAGCTTTAGAATTACATTTCTAAAAAGCCTTGAAACACATATTTCACGGAATGCAGGATGGTAAAATCCTGCTATCATATTATTTTTTAGAGCTTCTGATGAATGGAGTCCACATCTTATGACTCTGATCCCAGCCTTGTAAAAACAGGTAAGCATTTTTGCGCAAAGCTCAATCAATTCATCAAAATCTCTTAGCTTATATTCTCCTGATTCATAATATTCAGCAAGTTTTGTTTCTTTTAATATAGCTACAGGATATATGCGAACCGTTTTCGGCTGAAGCTTTATTATCTCGTTCATTGTGTGAATGTCGTCATCATCTGTTGACAGATAGAGTCCTGTCATCATCTGCAATCCCAATTCAAACCCGTATGACTTTATAATCTCTGATGCCTTTACTACGTCTGCAGATGTATGACCACGCTTGTTTGCATCGAGCACTCGATCGCTCATCGACTGTGCTCCAAGCTCGATTGATGTCACCCCATATCGTTTCAAAGTAATAAGTATCTCGTCATTAATACAGTCAGGACGAGTTGAAATTCTAATACCTCTGAACTTTCCTTCACCAACAAATTCATACGCAGATTCAAGAAGTTCAAGCATATATTCTCTCGGTATAGCTGTGAAGCTTCCTCCAAAAAAAGCAATTTCGGTATGGTGAAAATCTTTAATTTCAGTCAATGCCTGTGTGCACACTCTTTTAACATCATCTGCATGAGGTATCTCCTGCACACCTGTGATAGTACGCTGATTGCAGAATGAACACATATGCGGACAGCCAACATGGGGTACGAAAATTGAAATATTGCTGTGTGACATATTACACCATTATACCCATAAGCTCAAGTGCTTCTCTTGCAGCCGCCTGTTCAGCATTTTTCTTTGAATGTCCTGAACCCTCACCTATAACGTTGTTGTTCAGACGTACCTGCACAGTGAAATTCTTGTCATGGTCAGGACCGGATTCGGATTCGAGAAAATATTCTATCTTTTCTTCTGGATTTTTCTGAATTATCTCCTGCAACATTGTTTTATAATCATGAAAACTTTTTGCTCCCTTTGGAGAAATGTCCTGCGGAATAAACGACAAGATATACTTTGAAACAGGTTCTATTCCACCGTCAAGATAAATTGCCGCAATAACTGCTTCAAAAGCGTCAGAAATAATTGATGGACGAGTTCTTCCACCTGTAAGTTCTTCACCTTTTCCAAGAAAAATATACTCTCCCAGATCTATCTTTTTTGAAAACTCAAACAAAGATTTCTCACACACAAGCGAAGCTCTTAGCTTTGTAAGCTCACCCTCAGGAAGATGCTTGAAATGCTCAAATATATAGTCGGATACAACTATTGAAAGCACTGAATCTCCCAGAAACTCAAGACGTTCATTACTGTTTCTATGCTTTTTGTTCTCATTTGCAAATGATGAATGTGACAATGCTTCGTAGAGAAGTCTGTCATTATTAAATTTATAGTTTATCTTTTGCTGAAATTGTTCCATGCGCTGTTTTTCATTCATATTGATTTATGCCTCTTTCATTGATTCAATAGCACTGCTGATCTCATCAATAACCTTAGTTTCAGTAAACTGTTTAGCCTGTCTGATTGCATTATAGAAAGCCTTCGCATTACTACTTCCATGAGCCTTGATAACAGGCTTTGCTGTTCCAAGAAGTGGTGCTCCGCCATATTCTGAATAATCAACCTTTTTCCTGAATTCCTTTACATTGCCAAGAACCATAAATGCTGCAAGCTTTGACTTGAAATCCTTTGTAAGTATTCCTTTCAGCTCACCAGCAAAGAATTTTGCCATACCTTCATAAAGTTTTAAGAGCAGATTTCCACTGAAACCATCTGTGACAACAACGTCACAATCCCCCATAGGAATCTGTCTTGCTTCTATGTTACCTATAAAATTTACCGGTGCTGATTTTAGCTGTATGTATGTTTCAAGTTCAAGATCCCTGCCTTTTGATTCCTCTGCACCAATATTTGCAAGACATACCTTTGGCGACTCAACTCTGAGTATCTTGTTCATATATGCAGATCCCATGATTGCAAATTGTACAAGCATCTCAGGACGGCAATCTGCGTTTGCTCCACTGTCAAGAAGCATTACAGGATTACCTGCTGTCGGCAAAATAGTTGCAAGTGCAGGACGCTTGATACCTTTCTGACGTTTAACAATAAACGTAGCTCCAACTACCAAAGCACCTGTTGAGCCTGCCGACACAAAAGCATCACCCTCACCATCAGAAAGCATTTTCATACCAACTGCCATTGAGCAGTCCTTTTTACTTTTTATAACATTAGTTGGCTCTTCGCAGACATCAATTACTGTGTCAGCATGTTTGATTATGAGCTTAGAAATGTCAACTCCATTATCAGTAGCACATTTTTTTATCGTTTTTTCATCACCGACAAGTGTTATGTCAATATTAAAATCCTTTTGTGCTTGTGATGCACCCTTGAGCACTTCAAGAGGAGCATTATCTCCACCAAATGCATCTATTACAATATTCATACTAATTATCCTTTCACATTAACGTCAAACATTTTCAGGCAACTATCAAGATCTCTAAGACCTCTGTCGGCTATCACCTGATATCTTTCCTTTTTATCTCTGATTCTTTCAGGAAGCTCAGGAAGTATTCCCATATTGCAACCCATAGGCTGAAATTTCTCGACTGTCGGATCGCTGATATACTTTGACAAAGCTCCAAGCATTGTTGTTTCAGGCAAGGTAACCATAACCTTATCTGAAAGCATTCTTGCCATATTAAGCCCTGCCATAATACCGCTTGCTGCCGATTCGATATAGCCCTCTACGCCTGTCATCTGACCAGCAAAAAATAGATTTTCACGTTCACGCATATTAAAATGCTCAGTCAGAAGCTTTGGTGAATTTATAAAAGTATTCCTGTGCATAACACCATATCTCACAAACTCGGCATTTTCAAAACCTGTTATCATTGAAAATACTCGTTTTTGCTCAGCAAATTTAAGATTAGTCTGAAATCCGACAAGATTATAGAGTGTTCCCCGTGAGTTCTCAGCCCTGAGTTGTACGACTGCATAAGGACGCTTACCCGTTCTCGGGTCAGTGAGTCCAACTGGCTTCAATGGTCCGAAACGCATAGTATCCTCTCCACGCTTTGCAAGCACTTCAATCGGCATACAGCCCTCGTACACTTTAAAATTATTCTTAGCAAAATGCTCCTTATCATGCTCTTTCAAGGGTGCGGATTCAGCCTCGATGAGTTCGTTATAAAACGCCTTATACTCGTCCTTATCCATCGGACAGTTTATATAATCAGCTTCGCCTTTTCCATAACGTGAAGCAAAGAATACTTTCTCTTTATCAAGACTTTCATAAGTCACTATAGGAGCTGCTGCATCATGAAAATATAAATAATCTCCACAAATTCTTCTTACATCCTCAGCCAGAGCGTCAGATGTCAACGGACCAGTAGCAACAATAACATTTTCATCAGGAATTTGTGTTACCTCGTCCTCAATGACTGTGATATTTGCGTGAGAGCGTATTTTTTCAGTGACCATATCAGAGAACTTTTCCCTGTCAACAGCCAACGCTCCACCTGCTGAAACTTTGGTCTTTTCAGCACACTCCATAATAAGCGAACCGAGTCTACGCATTTCCTCCTTTAACATTCCTGCTGCTGATGCGATACACTCAGCTTTCAAGGAGTTTGAACACACAAGCTCAGCAAAACCTTTATACTTATGTGCAGGAGTGAACTTTTTCGGTTTCATTTCATAAAGCTCAACCGAAACACCTGCATTTGCAAGTTGCCATGCTGCTTCACAACCTGCCAGTCCAGCACCGATAACCTTAACTGTCATTTCCAAGATTCCTCTCATATCCGCAGTTTTCCTTGTGACAAATTAGCTTACCGTTCTTGCCACCCTTCTGGAACAACGTTGAACCACAAGTCGGACACTTTTCTTCTGTCGGCAAATCCCATGTCATAAACGTACAATTAGGATTGTCCTCACAACCGTAGTACTTCTTACCCTTTTTAGATTTTTTCTGCAATACTTTCTTGCCACAGAACGGACAATAACCACCTGTTTCCTGAACTATACGCTTGGTAAATGTACACTCAGGGAATCCTGAGCAAGCCATGAATTTACCGAATCTGCCGATCTTGATAACCATTGGTTTCCCACAAACCTCGCAAACCTGATCAGTTTCCTCGTCAGGCACCTTCATACGCTTGCCTTCCATAGCCTTTTCGGCTTTCTGAAGCTCATTATCAAACTCACCATAAAAATCATCAAGTGTTTTTACCCAGCCTTTTTTACCGTTTTCAACCTCATCAAGATTTGTTTCCATGTTAGCGGTAAATTTAACGTCAACTATCTTGTCAAAATGCTCAAGCATAAGCTGGTTTGTAACCTCACCCAAAGCCGTTGGTTTGAGCTGTTTTCCGTCACGTTCAACATAGCTTCTTGCAAGAATCGTTGTAATTGTCGGTACATATGTCGAAGGACGTCCTATTCCGGTTTCTTCAAATGCTTTTACAAGCGTTGCCTCAGTATATCTTGCCGGAGGCTGCGTGAAATGCTGATTACCTTCAAGTGAATGAAGCTTAAGTTTATCACCTTTTGAAATAGCAGGCAAAACGTTTTTCTTGTCAGAATCATCATCCTTACTTTCCTCATAAAGCACAGTGAATCCGTCAAACTTCACTGAGTATCCCGTTGCTTTGAACACACAACCATTAGCGTTTATATCAACCGAAACGGTATCCATAAGACAGTTTGACATCTGGCTTGCGATAAATCTCTCCCAAATGAGCTTATAAAGCTTGTACTGGTCATTTGTTACTCCACTGTTCTTGATAACATCAGGAGTAAGCTCCGGGTGTGTTGGACGGATAGCTTCATGAGCGTCCTGTGAATTGCCTTTTTTCTTATATTTTTTTGGTGTATCAGGGATATATTTTTCCCCGTAGTTCTTTTTGATAAAATCATATGCCACAGATCTTGCTTCATCAGAAATTCTCAGGCTGTCGGTACGCATATATGTGATAAGACCAGTTGCACCCATACCCTCAATTTCGATACCTTCATATAGTTCCTGGGCTGTTTTCATTGTACGTCTTGCCTGAAACGAAAGCTTTCTTGCTGCTTCCTGCTGCAGCGTTGAAGTCGTAAACGGTGCTGCAGGAGATTTTCTGTGAACGCTCTTTTTTACATTGACTATCTCAAACTCTGCACCATCAAGCCTTGCAAGTATTTCATCTGCCTGCTCTTTGCACTTCAGGTCAATTTTTTCGCCGTCAACTGTATTGAGCTTAGCAGAAAACGGCTTTTTACCTTTTTCTGCAAGGAATTTCGCATCTACAGACCAATATTCCTGCGATTTGAACTCTCTTATCTCGTTTTCACGGTCACAGATCATTCTGACTGCAACAGACTGTACTCTGCCTGCCGAAAGACCACGTCTTATTTTTCTCCAGAGAAACGGTGAAAGCTTATATCCAACAATTCTGTCAAGAATACGTCTTGCCTGCTGAGCGTTCACAAGATTAAGGTCAATGGATCTTGGATTACTCATACCGGTTCTGATACCGCTTTCGGTAATCTCGTTGAATGTAACACGGTTCTTGTCATTCATATCAAGACCAAGTATCTGTGCCAGATGCCATGAAATTGCTTCTCCCTCACGATCCGGGTCTCCTGCAAGATAGACATGATCACATTTTGCAGCTTTTTTCTTTATATCCTTGATAAGATGTTCCTTATCCTTCATATTTATATAATGTGGTTCAAAGTCATGATCAATGTCAACACCCAATTTGGACTTCGGCAGGTCACGTAGATGCCCCATTGATGCAACAACCTCATAATCTCCACTCAGGTATCTTTTTATAGTTCTCACCTTTGTAGGTGACTCAACAATTATCAGATTTGCCAATACAATTCTCCGTTCATTAATTATTACAAAAATATTATTCAGCTATTCCATAGATTTTACCCGGATATGCAACTATCATACCCTCAAGCTCCAACTCTATCAGCTCGGACAAAACTGTAGCAACGTCCTCACCTGTTTTCAATATTATCTCATCAACATGAAGATTTTCATTCTCAAGAGCTTTATATATTTTCTGTTTAGTTTCACCAAGCTTTGAAATCTCAATCGGTAACAGTTTTGGCTGAGTATTAACCGGCTTTTCCTTTTTTGATTTGCGATTAAAAATTCCACGTTTTTTCTTTTTAGAAGGCTTCATTTCAAGTTCAGCTAAAGAATCAACTGAATTTTCAAAATCATCTGAAAAGCTTATCTCTCCCAGTTCCGAATAAGCCAGATTTCTTGCAATGTCAAATGCATCAAACACTGCAACAGCACCATTTCTCAGCAGATTACGCTGACCGAAATATCTCGCATCGAAAATGTCATGTGGTGGCAAGACAAATATAGGTTTTCCCTGTACTGATGCATGATTTGCATTGTCAAGCCCCTTGCTCTTATCCGAACATTCACAGAACAAAACACCATCCGAAATGCCGACAAGAATCCTGTTTCTTCTGACAAACGAATTTGGTAACGCTTTTATTCCTGAACAGTATTCAGAAATGACAGCTCCATTTCTGCTAACAAGTCTTTTGAGTTCGTCACTGCCCTTAGGATAATCGTCCTCAATAGCCGAACCTGTCACAGCAACAGAAGGAATATTCTTTTCAAGCGAAATTTCATTTGCAATTCTATCAATACCATTTGCAAAACCAGATGATAAGAGTATATTCCTGTCAACAAGCTGTTCGCAAATCTTTTTTGTTGATATAACAGAATATTCCGACGGCTTACGTGTGCCCACAACTGCAATGCAGACTCTATCGTTCAAAAAGTCAAGGTTTCCATAACAAAACAAAACCGGTGGTGGATTTGATATCCTTCTCAGTTTTTCAGGATAGCCCTCACTTTCATAACAATAGACATTTATGCTTTCTCTATCACAATATCCAAGCAGTTTTTCAGCAGATTTCAAAGTATGCTTTTTTATATCACTTTTCTCGCCATCGGTCAATCCGACAACGTTGCCATTTTGCAAAGCTCGGACAAAATCGTCAACACGTGCAAACTTTTCACTTAACTGCCATATTCTCGGATTGCCTGCCTTAAAAACAAGTACAAGCCATATCCAGTATATTCTTATGTCAAACAAGCCGATCACTTCCTATCCACAACAGGTTAATCTGATCTTTTCATCTCCCAGAGTATTATCCCTGCAGCCATTGCAGCATTAAGCGATTCAATATTACCCTGCATTTTTATAGTCAATCGTGAATCGCAAAGTGCAACATCTTCCTTTTGTATACCTCTGCCCTCGTTGCCGATAACGACAGCCACTCCATGTGAAAAATCCGTCTTATCAACAGCCTGAGCATCTCTGTCAACAACAGCAGCGTATGTTTTTATATTGCACTTTTTCAAGACCTCGCAGACCTCTGAAAAATCATCACATACAAAAACATTAAGTCTGAAAAGGCTTCCCATTGCAGATCTGAGGGTTTTCGGATTATAGAGATCACAGCAATTATTCGTCATGATAACACCGTCAGCACCGACAGCATCGCAGGTTCTGAGTATAGTACCGACATTTCCCGGATCCTGCAAATTGTTCATTACAAGATACTTACCATCGTGTTTGAGCGTTTCATCCGATAAAATATTATTACTCATACCTCCGATAATATATACTCCCTGAGAGTTTTTTGTTTCACCAAGTTTTTCAGACACCTTTTCATCAACTATATGAAATGTTTCTGATCTGCTTGTAAAAAGCGTAGAATCAATATACTCAGGGTATTTATCAAGAGCTTTTTGAGTTGAAAAAACAGAATGTATATCAAGCTTTTTCTCTTTCCATCTACCTATTGCCTCACTGCAAAGCCTTGCTCCTTCAAGGACGAAAAGTGCATTTTCTTCCCTTGATTTTTTTGATGTTGCCAGCTTTGTATACAGCTTGATTTTAGGATTATCCTTGCTTGCGATATACATAAAATCAACTCCTTTTTCTTGAAATACCCTGTTGTTTATGATTCCCCATTAAACAACAAAACACGCAGGTATTAAAACGTGCGTGTTAATTATTGTATTAAAGTGCAGCCTTAGCCTTTTCAACAATAGCTGTGAAAGCTGCAGGATCGTTGATAGCAATCTCTGAAAGCATCTTTCTGTTAAGTGTGATTCCAGCCTTCTTAACGCCATTCATGAATGTTGAATAGTTCATACCATTCATCTTTGCTGCTGCTGAAATTCTTGTGATCCAAAGTCTTCTGAAATCTCTCTTCTTCTGCTTTCTTCCGATATAAGCATACTGTCCTGATTTCATTACAGCCTGTTTAGCCATTTTAAAATGCTTGCTCTTTGCACCAAAGTAACCTTTTGCAAGCTTAAGAGTTTTATTTCTTCTCTTACGAGTCATCATTGCTCCCTTTACTCGAGCCATAGTTATTACCTCCTGAAATTTTAATTAAGTTTGTGTCCCTACAACTCGTTATTATTTGTAAGGGATAAGTGCCTTTACGTTCTTGATATTTGTTTCATCAGCATAAGCTGCTCCACGAAGAATTCTCTTACGCTTATGAGCCTTTTGAGTCAATCTGTGTCTTTTGTTTGTGTGCTGAAATTTAACCTTACCACTGCCTGTAACTGTGAAACGCTTTTTAGCACCGGAATGTGTTTTGATCTTTGGCATATTATTTATCCTCCTTAAATTATTTACTGCTCTTTGGAGATACGAACATTACTAAGCTTCGTCCCTCCATTTTTGACGGCTTGTCAACAACTCCAACCTCTGAAATTGCTTCCTTGAAGTTTGCAAGAAGCTCTTCTCCAAACTGTGGATGTGCAACCGTTCTTTTACGGAATCTTACTGAAACTTTAACCTTGTTTCCACCACTCAAGAATTTAAGTGCCTGATTTACCTTTGTATTGAAATCGTTTGTGTCAATAGTTGAAGACATTCTAACTTCCTTAACATCCATGACCTTCTGATTCTTCTTAGCTTCCTTTTCACGTTTGGACTGTTCAAAACAGAATTTACCATAGTCCATTATTCTGCAAACAGGCGGTGTTGCCTGTGGAGCTATCTTTACAAGGTCAAGATCCTTTTCATAAGCGATCTCAAGGGCTTCTTTTGCAGACATGATTCCGAGCTGTGAACCGTCAGCACCAATTACACGCAATTCCTTATCACGAATTTCTTCATTGACCTGATGTTCTTTGTTGTTATTGCTAATGACAAAGCACCTCCAAAAATAAAATAAAAAACGAGTACAGAAAAATATCCATACTCGCACAAAAAGCCTTTAAAAATAATGCAATTCATGTTGACCTCTACACAGTGTCCAATACACGCACGAGGTGAGAATAGATAATATTCTGCTTTGTTTCCATAACATTATACACCACTCAGCTATATTTGTCAAGACTTTTTTTAAAAAACTCAGAAAAAAATTATCTTTCATCCTCTTTTCAATTAAAAGATAATGTGCTATAATTATACCAGACTATATTTTAACACGGAGGTTATTACTATGCCTGACTTAAACGCCCTTAAAAACCAGTTTGTTCAGTTATACAAGGAAAACATCACCCGTCCGGGAGCAGACAGATTGCTCGAATACCTGCTTTCAGACAGCAGCGACTTCTTCACTGCACCTGCTTCCACCAGATATCACGGTGCTTATGAAGGTGGCTTGTGCGAACATTCCATCAACGTTTATGAGTGTCTGAAAAGCTATCTTGAACGTGAAAGAGTCAAGGATACTTACGGTCTTGACTACACAGATGAAAGTATTGCAATCGTTGCACTGCTTCACGACCTTTGCAAGATAAATCTCTATCGCACAAGCTTCAGAAATGCTAAAAACGATATGGGCGTATGGGAGAAAGTTCCCTACTTTGAGTTCCATGACACTTTGCCATACGGCCATGGTGAAAAGTCTGTCTACATAATAAGTGGATTCATGCGTCTTACCCGTGAGGAAGCTTTTGCAATCCGTTGGCATATGGGCTTCTCAGGAGAAGAAAACAAGAACACTATAGGCAAGGCACTGGAAATGTTCCCGCTTGCTCTTGCAACACATATTGCAGATATGGAGTCCACATTCCTCATTGAGGGCGGCAAACAATAATTGACAAAAAACGCAGTTTTTAGCTGCGTTTTTTCTTTTCTTCAGATATATTCAGACCCAACTGGTCATACACGACCTTAAAATAAGTCACAAGCACAACAGTTACCATAAGCACTGAAAAATTGAAGTCCATAGCATCTTTTCCAAAAAGATTATGAGCCTCTGCCTGAAACAGACAAAACTCCATAATAAGAAATGTCCATATTTTCTTCGGGTTGATGATTATAAATATCAGTGCAAAAATCGTTGCAGGATAATAGTATCTTTCATGCATATGTGGGAGTACAAACGGTACAAGCAATGTAAATAACGCACTGAGAGTCAGGATATTTTTATCATTAAGTTCGATATTACTGCGAAGTATCAGGAAAAGTGCAACAAGCACTACCCCGCCTGCAAAGAATATTCCTGCTGCCGCCATTTGCTCCGATTTAGCCTGAAAAAGTAGTCCCCAAGCATTCTGGATATACATATTCAGCATATTATACTGTGTTGACTGTCGGAAATAGACAGTAATCAGGTCAAGAAAGTTGCCTCCTGTGAATAGTGCAGGCAGAATGGATACTATATAAACTATCGGAAACGCCAGAACAGTACGCAAACGAACTTTACCCCTGAGCCAGAGTACCAGTATCACAGGTGCGAAGAATATTGCCTGTATCTTAAACACAAATGCTATGCTGAAATAAACTATACAATGCCAGTCTTTGCCTTTGAGTATACTGTAAAATGAAAGCAATATAAATAAGGTGAATATACTGTCACACTGGCCCCATGCAGATGAGTTAAGTATCACAGATGGCAGAAAAAGTACTGTTGCATAAGCAACGATGCTCTTATTCCTGCTTCCTGTTATATGGTTCACTATTTTAAAGACTACCAACGCAAGCACTACGTCAGCAATGCATGATACCAGCTTTATTCCTACAAGATCCTTTATTGGCAGATATGTTAGAAATGCCAGGATATAATAGTATGTCGGCATATAATCACCAATATCCATACCCACAGCTTTAAAGCCATTGTTTTCTACAAGCTGATCATACCAGCCTTTAAGAAACCGATGATAATCACCTGACTCTATTGAAAAAAGGCTGAATCTTGCAATCATAGCAATTATAGTTACAAGTGCAATAAACAGGATGTTCTCTATTTTCATGAAATTAATTTTTCTTGACTTTTTCATAACAAAACCCCATTAATATACTTTAATTATTATACATTCACATACAAGAAGTGTCAAGCGAAAAATGTACTTTCAGGGTTGCACAAATTCAAAAAACATGGTATACTATATTTTAATGTATAAAAAGGTGGGATGGATAATGCCAATTAAAATATCGGATAATCTTCCTGCGTTTTCAACGCTGGAAGCTGAAAATATATTCGTTATCCCTGATGACAGGGCTATTCATCAGGATATTCGTGCATTGAAAATTGCAATACTCAATCTTATGCCTAATAAAATTGTTACTGAAACACAGCTTTTAAGATTGCTCAGTAACACTCCTCTGCACGTCGAGATAGACCTTGTACAAATGGGAAGTCACGTTTCAAAAAACACTTCTCAGGAGCATATGTTAAAGTTCTATAAGAATTTTGAAGAAGTTAAGGACAATCTCTATGACGGTCTGATTATTACTGGTGCTCCTGTTGAGCAGATGGACTTTGAAGAAGTAGACTACTGGGAGGAGCTTTGCGAGGTTTTTGAGTGGTCAAAAACAAATGTATTCTCAACAATTCACATATGTTGGGGTGCTCAGGCAGGGCTTTATTATCACTATAATGTTCCAAAATATATTCTTAACGAAAAAATGTTTGGCGTTTACAAGCATCATCTTGTAAACCCTAAGAGCCTTATTTTAAAAGGCTTCGGGGATGTTTTCCATTGTCCGCATTCACGTCATACAGAGGTAAGACTCGAAGACATTGAAAAGGTACCTGACCTTATGGTTCTGGCAAAATCGAATGAAGCAGGAGTTCACCTTATTTCTGATAAAGCGGAACGTTGCTTCTTCCTCACAGGTCACTGGGAATATGACCGTGAAACACTGAGTGGCGAGTACTTCCGTGACATCGACAAAGGCTTAGATATCGCAATGCCTGAAAACTACTTCCCTGACAATGACTCAAGTAATCCTCCGTTGTTTAACTGGGGTTGCTCAGCAAATCTGTTTTACGCAAACTGGCTTAACTATTGCGTTTATCAGCGTACTCCGTTTGATCTTAACGAACTGAAAAAATAATTTATATATAAAAAAGCAGCTCTTTAAAGAGCTGTTTTTTATTTACTTTTTAATTTTTCTTGGTGATTTTTTTGATCTTTCGATCTGAGGTTCAGCATTTCCGAGAACACAATCTGCATCAATTCTTATTGATACAATCTCATCATCTGACGGGCACTCAAACATAAGCTTTGTCAGGAGCTTTTCAACGATTGCTCTGAGTCCTCTTGCACCCGTTTTCTGTGCAATAGTGAGCTTCGCAATCTCTTTCATAGCATCATCAGTCATCTCAAACTTGATTCCATCAAGTCCGAAAAGCTTTGTATACTGCTTGATAAGTGAGTTTTTAGGCTCAGTAAGTATTCTGCAAAGAGCGTTCTCATCAAGCTCTTCAAGAACTGTTATGACAGGAAGTCTGCCGACCAGCTCAGGTACAAGACCAAATTTAACAAGGTCATGAGGACGAACCATTTTAAGAATATTATTATCAGCCTTTTTATCCTTGATATTACCACCGAATCCAAGTGATGATGAATCCGTTCTCTTTTTAATAACAGATTCAAGTCCCTCAAAAGCTCCGCCACAAATGAACAGGATGTTCTTTGTATCAATCTGGATAAACTCAGAATGAGGATGCTTTCTACCGCCCTGTGGAGGAACGTTTGAAACAGTGCCTTCAATTATTTTCAAAAGTGCTTGCTGAACGCCTTCACCACTTACATCACGGGTTATAGAAGTGTTTTCACTTTTCCTTGAAATCTTATCAATTTCATCAATATATATGATACCCTTTGAAGCAGCCTCAACATCATAATCAGCAGCCTGAATAAGTCTTGTAAGCACGTTTTCAACGTCATCACCGACATATCCCGCTTCGGTAAGAGTTGTAGCGTCAGCTATTGCAAAAGGTACGTTTAAAAGCCGTGCAAGTGTCTGTGCAAGAAGTGTTTTACCTGTACCCGTAGGGCCTAAAAGCAAAACATTGCTTTTCTGTATCTCAACATCATCATTATCATCTTCGAGTGAAATAATACGCTTATAGTGGTTATAAACCGCAACTGACAATGCAATTTTTGCTTCATCCTGACCGATAACATACTCATCAAGAACAGCTTTAATTTCTGCCGGTTTTTTGAGCGTAAGTCCAGCATCATTTTTATTTTCAGCTTTTGAGTGAGAGGTTGCTTTTGACATGACTCCACCTGACTGTTCATCAAGAATATCAAAGCAGAACATTACACACTCGTCACAGATATGACTATCACCTGCTGAAAACATATTTTTTGCCTTGTTTTCAGGTTTGCCACAGAAATTACATTTTTTCATTGTATCGTTTGCCATTTTAATCAATCCTATCTGTTAGTGATAACCTTATCTATAAGTCCATATTCCATTGCCTGATGTGCAGTCATGAAATTATCTCTCTCAGTATCAAGTGCGATCTGCTCAATAGATTTTCCAGTGTTCTGAGCAAGGATTTCATTGAGTTTATCTCTTGTTCTTACCAAGTGATCAGAATGAATCTTGATATCAGTACACTGTCCAGAAAGTCCTCCTGAAATAAGAGGCTGATGAATCATGATTTCACTGTTTGGCAAAGAAAATCTCTTGCCCTTTGCACCACTTGACAACAGGAATGAACCCATTGAGGCAGCCATACCGATACAAATTGTTGATACATCACACTTTATATACTGCATTGTATCATAGATAGCCATACCGGCTGAGATAACTCCTCCGGGGCTGTTGATATAGAGGTCAATATCCTTTTCAGGATCCTGCCCCTCAAGATAAAGCATCTGTGCAATTACAACACTTGCTGTAGCGTCATCAATCTGGTCACAAAGCATGATTATTCTGTCGTTAAGAAGTCTTGAATAAATATCATAACTTCTTTCACCTCTGCTTGTTTGTTCAACTACATAAGGAACTAATGGCATAGTTTTCTCCTCCCTTTAATACACTTTTCGCTCGCTGTTTAACAAGCGAGCGAAATCGACATTATATTACAAAATTACTTAATAACTGCTGCGTCTTTTACAAGGTCAACAGCCTTTCCAACAGCAATGTCTTTCTTAAGGTCTTCTGCTCTGATGTATACCTTAATTTGCTCAACAGGCATTTTATACTGCTCTGCAAGCTTGTCAAACTCAGCGTTAGCCTCATCATCACTAACCTCAATATTTTCAACAGCAACGATTTTTTCAAGTGCAAGACGGAGCTTAACCTGCTTTTCAGCCTGTTCAGCATACATCTTCTTGAGAGAATCCATTGTCTGACCTGAATACTGGAGATAAAGGTCAATAGAAATACCCTGTGGAGCAAGTCTCTGTTCAAGCTCAGAAACCATCTCGTTCACACGGTTATCAAACATAACCTGTGGGATTTCAGCCTTGAGGTTTTCAACAACTACGTCAAAAAGCTTTTCTTCAACGATTTTGTCAGCCTCAGCTTCAGCAGCTTCTTCAAGCTTCTTCTTAACGTCAGCCTTATACTCATCAACTGTTTCAAACTCTGTTGAATCCTTGATCATTTCATCGTCAAGTTCAGGAAGTTCCTTCTTCGAAATTGATTTGAGATTGATCTTGAAGACTACCGGAGCACCTGCAAGTTCCTTTGCCTGATAATCTTCAGGGAAAGTTACATTGATGTCAAATTCTTCACCAATATTATGGCCTGCTACTGCTTCTTCGAAGCCTGGAATGAACTGTCCGCTTCCGAGTGAAAGTGTAAAGTCCTCAGCCTTTCCGCCTTCAAATGCAACATCATCCTTGAATCCCTCAAAGTCAATAACAACATCATCGCCCATTTCAGCAGCTCTGTCGTCAACTGTGATAATTCTCATATTTTTTTCTCTGAGTCTGTCAGTTTCTCTTGCAACATCTTCATCAGTTACAGCCTTGACAGTTTTCTCTACTTCTATACCCTTATAACCATCAATTTCAACTTCTGGCTTTGTAATACAAGTAACCTTGATTTCAACACCCTTTTCCTTGTCAACTGATGTAACTTCACCGTCAGGTCTTGCAACAAGTTCAAGTCCTGCCTCAGCAATAGCAGCATCTACCTCAGGTCCATAGAGAGCATTGATAGCGTCCTCAAAGAATACAGCCTCACCATATTCTTTTTCGATAATTTTACGAGGAGCTTTACCCTTACGGAATCCACGAACCTGGATATTCTTCTTTGCTTTCTGATAAGCTTTTTCGATAGCTTCCTCAAAAGCTTCAGCTGAGATCTCTATTTCCAATTCGACCTTATTTGTTTCAACTTTGTTTGTAGCTTTTAAACTCATTTTTCATTCCTCCGATATTATTAAGAATTCATTCTATTATATCATACAAATAATAAATTTTCCAGTGTTTTTTTATAAATTGTCACTTTGCACAATTTTAGTGATATCCATTGGGTCAAATTGCAAAAAATCACTTGCAATAAGCCTATAATTCACGCCATCTCGACAACCGTTTATCGCATAATCCGAACCACTGCCGTGGATATGACCATAAAAGCACCATTTGATATTATACTTATGAAGCACTTCAAGCATATCATAATTACAGCTTGTTCCATAAACCGGTGGATAATGCAGAAACACAACAGGTTTAAGTCCTGCTTTGAGTGCAGATTCAATCGACACGGAAAGCCTGCCCGCCTCTCTTGCAAGAACTTTTTTATCAGCAGGCTCAGACGTTTCATTTATCCAGCCTCTCGAACCACAGATCCCGATGCCATCATATTCATAGTGATTATTGTGCAGAATATTCAACGTTGAAAAACCGTTTTCTGCAAAGAACTTTTCCATTTTGCTTTTGGTGTTCCACCAATAATCGTGATTACCTTTCATGATTATCTTCCTACCGTTAAGATTATCCAAAAACTTAAAGTCTTCCAAAGATTTTTCAAGTCCCATTGCCCATGAAATATCACCGGGAATAACAACTGTATCCTCCGGTTTGATTTTTTTCTGCCAGTTATATTCAATTTTTTTTACATAGTCCTTCCAGCCACCAAATATGTCCATCGGCTTGTCTACTGAAAGTGACAAATGAAGGTCTGCCATTACAAAAAGTGACAAAAATCCACCTCCCAAACGGTGAAAATTCCCATAATAAAACACTCACTTTTACACATAATATTACTGCAACAACTGTTGCAGAAGGAGTGATTTAACGATGGAAAAGGATAGAATCTACGGTATCAACTGTGACGTTTCAAACTGTGTTTATAACAGAAACTCATCTGAATGTGTTGCAGGCAAGATCAATGTTTGCCGTACTTGCTCAGAGCCTGGTTGCTGTGATGAAACAGAGTGCAAGACCTTTAAAGCAAAGAACTGCTAATTACTGCCTTTAATTCTTTACAGAATTAACCGCCTGACAGGTCAATAGTTAAGTCTAATCATCTGTCAGACGGATACATACTATATTTTTAGATGCCCAAAGACTTGAATACAAATTCTTTCATTTCAGTCTTGTCAATAATCTCCTTGAATCTTACGTCCTTGTTTTTAAGCTCTGCCAATGATGCAGGAACAGGAATCTTTGATGCATCTGCAAGCTTTTCTACAAGTTCAAATTCATCACTGTTTGTATCAATACCGATAGCTTCAAGAACTGAACCTGAGAACTTATATGGACTTGCTGTTGATGCAATGATAGTCTTTGTTTCATCGCCTGTAGCAGTTTTATAGTCCTGATAAACCTTTACTGCAACTGCTGTGTGAGTATCGCAGGTATATGAATATTTCTCGTAAATTTCCTTGATACAAGCCTTTGTTTCAACGTCATTACAGCAACCTGCATAGAACTCATCTTTGAGTACAGCTTTAACTGCGTCAGATACTTCATACTTACCAGTTGAAGCCAATGCACCGAACCATTCTATTATCTGAGCATCATCCTCACCTGAAAGATGATAAAGAAGTCTTTCAAGGTTTGATGAAATAAGAATATCCATTGATGGTGAAATTGTTGTATGGAAAGGACGATTTCTGTCATATACACCTGTTGTTATAAAATCTGTGAGAACGTTATTTGCGTTTGAAGCACAGATGAGCTTATTTACAGGAATGCCCATTTTCTTTGCATAGTAGCCTGCAAGGATATTACCGAAGTTTCCTGTTGGTACAACGATGTTGATCTTATCACCGAGGTTTATCTCACCGTCTTTAACGAGCTGTGCATAGCTTGAAATATAGTAGATGATCTGTGGAGCAAGACGTCCCCAGTTAATTGAGTTTGCAGATGAGAACATCATATCGTTCTTTTCAAGCTCATCAGCGATTTCCTGATTTGTGAAAATAGCCTTAACACCGTTCTGAGCATCATCAAAGTTACCCTTTATTGCACAAACTCCAACATTTGCACCTTCCTGAGTTGTCATCTGTTTTTTCTGCATTGCAGAAACACCGTCATCAGGATAAAATACCATTATCTCAGTATCAGGAACATCCTTGAATCCTTCAAGAGCAGCCTTTCCTGTATCTCCTGATGTTGCAACGAGGATAACGATTTTCTTGTTGAGTTCAAGCTTTTTAGCAGATGTTGTAAGCAGATAAGGCAATATCTGAAGTGCCATATCTTTGAAAGCACAAGTTGGTCCATGCCAGAGCTCGAGCATATATGTACCATCAAAAAGATGTGCAAGCTCTGCAATATTTTCGCTATCAAAATTATTTGTGTTATAAGCACTTTCAACACAATATTTTATCTCAGCGTCTGTAAAGTCAGTGAGATACTTTGAGAACACAAAAAATGCTCTCTGTGCATAAGACATATCTCCAAGAGTTTTAACATCGTCAAGTGTGATCTTTGGAAGTTCAGACGGAACAAAAAGTCCACCGTCCTTTGAGATACCCTGTGCAATAGCTTGTGCAGATGATACATTCACACTGCTGTTTCTTGTACTTTTGTAAAACATAAAATTCACCCTTCTTCATTTATTCCATTTTTTATTAATCAGCACTTGCATCAAAAGCTGACACATAGTACTTTATTTTCTTTACATAATCACCGCTAATTTCAACAACAGCCACATCAAATCTACCGGAAAAACCGTCATCAAGAGTTTCAAAAAAACTTTTTGCAGCTTTAATAATATGCTGTTGTTTCGTTTTGTTAACGGCT
This sequence comes from Ruminococcus sp., assembly GCA_030533265.1. Classification (GTDB taxonomy): domain Bacteria; phylum Bacillota; class Clostridia; order Oscillospirales; family Ruminococcaceae; genus FB2012. The sequence continues at coordinate 39,885 of JAUNJM010000009.1, forward strand.
TCTTCCCCTTGTTGAATGGTATCAACCTTTCGTGTTTTCACCTCAACAAAAGCAATAACGTTAGCCTTTTTGGCAATAATATCAATCTCTCCACCACGGATAGTAAAATTCCTGTCCACAATCTCATATCCATTCTGTTTAAGAAATTTACATACGGCGGTTTCACCGATATTACCTATTTCACGTTTTGTTTTTCTTTGCATAATACTTTTTCAGAAAGCTTGATCTGTGGACAGGCGTTACACCAAATTTATCAATCATTTCATAGTGCAACTTTGTACCATATCCTTTGTGTCTTTCAAACTGCCACTGTGGATACTCCTTAGCTATTTCAAACATATATCTGTCCCTTGCCACCTTCGCAAGGATTGAAGCTGCTGCGATTGACTGTGATTTCGCATCACCACCAATAACACTTACCGATTTGCACTGAACTTCAGGAGTCTTGTTCCCGTCAACCAGCACAATATCAGGCTGAGTGCCGAGATTTTCAACTGCTCTTTTCATTGCAAGCATGGCTGAATTAAGGATATTTATATCCTCAATCTCTTCAACTGTCGCTATCTGGATTGACCAGAACAACGCTTTTTCTTTTATTTCGTCAAAAAGCTTTTCACGTTTTTTTGCAGTAAGCTTTTTGCTGTCGTTGATGCCTTCAATGACTGTATCAGGAGCAAAAACAACTGCAGCCGCATACACATCACCTGCAAGAGGACCTCTGCCCGCTTCGTCAACTCCACAGACAACAGGATATGCCTTCCTGTATTCACTGTCAAACTCAGCAAGAGTCATTTTCATCAAATCCTTTTATTTTCTATCATTAGGTTTTTCAAGGCTCAGTTTACCAATTGTACCACTTCTGAACTCATCAAGAACAGTTATTGCAGCACGTTCAGTATTTATCTCACCACCTGAAACAAGAAAACCACGCTTCCTGCCGATTCTCTCAAGAATCTCAAATCCCTGAACACAGCCCATTGTTTCGTCATCATTCGGTGGAATATCATCAGTTGTGACACCATAACGTTTGGTTATAAGCTCAGGATAATTCGCATTGAGAAACTCCAAAAATCTGCAAGCAAGATATTCCATATCCATAATATCATCCTTGACAGCACCCGTAAACGCAAGACGTTCACCTACTATCTTGTCCTCGAACTTAGGCCACAAAACTCCGGGCATGTCAAGCAGCTCGAGGTCACTCTCAAGATTCACCCATTGCTTTCCTCTTGTAACGCCCGGTCTGTCCTCGACCTTTGCACGTTTTGAACCGGCAAGCCTGTTAATGAAAGACGACTTCCCTACATTCGGAATTCCGACAATCATAATTCTGATAGGTCTACCTTTCATACCCTTAGCATCCCATTCAGCTATTTTGTCAGCTAGCATTTCTTTTAACAAAGCCTGAAACTTGTTTACATTCTTGCCACTCCGACAATCGGTTGCAAGAGCAGTAACGCCATGCCTTTTGAAAAAGTCTATCCACATTGACGTTACCGTTTCATCGGCAGAATCAGCTTTATTCAGAAGGATAAGTCTTGGCTTTCCGCCTACAAGATAATCCATTTCAGGATTTCGGCTTGAATATGGTATCCTCGCATCAATAATTTCAACCACAACGTCAACAAGCTTCAGATTTGATTTCATTATACGGCGAGTTTTTGCCATATGTCCGGGGAACCACTGAATATTTGAAACTTCGCTCATTAGTCTTTCCTTTCGGTTATTTTATGAAAGAATCTATTACTCCTACTGTGTCAAACGGATACATTCTGAAAACTACCTTGCCCAGCACATCTTCGACATCAATAAAGCCAACGATTCTGCTGTCAGAAGAACCGTTTCTGTTATCTCCCAATACAAATATCTTACCCACAGGGACTTGATATTCATACACACCGTCTTCTACGACAAAAGTTTTATTAAACGATGGTTTATCATACATTTGCTCACCGAGATATTCATTCGACATTATTTCACCATTGACTTCAAGAGTGTTATTATTATAATCGATCTTTATTTTGTCACCCTCAGTACCTATACATCTTTTAATAATAGTTTCCCTCAACTGTGGAGTATCACAGTTCATAACAAGTATATCACCTTTTTCAGGAGTAAGATTGAAATGTGAAATTATAAGTCTGTCCTTATCGTGAAAATTCGGTTCCATAGAGCTTCCTTTAACAACTACCGTTCTTAGAATAAACGTGAATACCAGTATCACGATAAATATCGCAAACAGAAAAGATTCAAGCCAATCAATTATACTATCAAAAACCTTATTACATTTATTTTCATTTTCAATCATATTATTTCCTCTGTTTCTATATCAAATGCCTATGCACACTTTTATCAAATAAACACTATTATTATAACAAATCTAATTCCAAATTTCAAGTGCTGACAGGCAAAAAATCAATTCTCTGTCATATACACTGAATAATTTACAATCTTTTAAAAAAATAAAGTCGGTATTCACAAAGAACACCGACTTCTGGAAGTTTAAATTATTTGATTGCTTCCTTAACCTTAGCTGCCTTACCAACTCTATCACGGAGATAGTACAGCTTAGCACGACGTACACGTCCTGCTCTTACGACTTCAATCTTTTCAACTACAGGTGAATGTACAGGGAATACTCTTTCGATTCCACAGCCGTGTGCTACACGACGAACTGTGAAAGTTTCATGAATCCCACCATGCTTCTTAGCAATGATTGTACCTTCAAACACCTGAATTCTTGACTTGTCGCCTTCTGCGATTCTAACATGTACCTTTACAGTATCACCAATGTTAAGAACCGGTACTTCTGATTTTAAGCTTGAGTTTGAAATAAGTTTTAAAGCGTCCACTTTAAATACCTCCTGTTTATTTTCAGACATTCATTCACTTTATAGCAGTTCGATTCCGACTGCAAAGTCAGAGGACTATCCGCTTTAATGTCATCCCAAAGCTCCTTTGGGACATGGCACTAACTCTCGTCGGACACAGTTCAAAGCCGACGGTTAATCAAATGCTTAAATATTATATCACATTATCCATCACATTTCAAGGGGTTTCATATAAAATCTTCACCGTTTTTACACATGATTTTTGTACGAGTTGTATAAATATTGCCTATTCCCACATTCTCCATAGCACAAAAAGCATCCATAACCAGTGTTGTATTGAGGTTAAACTCACACCCTGCAGGCAATATAACATCAATAACGGTCTTGTCGTCCTCAACATTCACCGAAAGAAGATTGATATGTGGTTTTATATCAACAAGATTGACTCCCTTTTTCTTTGTCTTTTTTTCAATCTCGATTTTATCCCTGCTGACAAAGCTCTCAAAGCGATTCTTCGCATCATCAGGAGAAATATTGCAATCAAATCTTATCTCATATTCAGCAAACCCGATTTCAGTATGCTTTTTAACAGGCTTTGCAACACTATATATATACAATCCCTCAGGCATACAGGCATTCAGCCTCTTTGCAATTTCGTCAAACTCCATTTCCTCAAGCAATGCAACATCAAGTATTTCGATCCTGCTGTCTGTACCAAGTGACAAAGCAAGTGGAAAATTCAAATATGCGTGTGGATTGAATCCCTGAGTGTACCATATCGGTATCCTTGCACGCTTGAATACCCTCTGCATTGTACGCATCAGGTCAAGGTGAGAGATATATCTTGCTCTGCCTGTTTTTCCATATGTAAGCCTGTAGTCAAAGCGCTCAAGCACCAACGACTGGTTCTTTGGTACGGGAAAATCAGCCACAATAAACACCTCCACACTCTTTTTTGACTCCACAGCCCGAACAACCTTCTTTACAGTTGCGTGTTGTTTCAGCATTGTGTGCCTTTTTGTTCTCTCTTACAAGGAACTCATGAGATACCATGTAATCGAGATGCGACCATGGCAGGATCTCATCATAACTTCTGCGACGGTTTGCATAGAAGTGTGTATCCACACCGCACTCCTCAAACGCCTCCTGCCATAAATCATACCTGAAATGCTCGTCCCAGCCATCAAGAGTACAACCCTTTTTCCAAGCTGTGTATATCACATTACAAAGTCGTCTGTCACCTCTTGCAAGTACAGCTTCAAGTATTGAAACATTCTGTTGATGACAACTGCATCTGATCTTTTTACTCTTGATAGATTCAATGAGATGCTGTTGTTTTGCCTTTATCTCTTCAGGCGTTGCCTGTGGTTCAAACTGGAATGGTGTGAATGGTTTTGGTACAAAAGTTGCAGTCGATATTGAAACCTGAATACCCTTCCCACGCTTCTCCTTAGGAGTTTCAAAATAAAGGTTCACTACATCCTCAGCAAGCTTAGCGATACCTTCAATATCCTCCATCGTTTCCTCAGGAAGTCCAAGCATGAAATAAAGCTTTACATTCGCATAACCACCTTCAAAAGCCATTTTACAGGTATGCATTATTTCATCCTCGGTAATGTTCTTATTAATAACATCCCTGAGCTTCTGAGTTCCTGCCTCAGGAGCAAATGTAAGTCCGCTCTTTCGCACTGATTTAATTTTCTCAAGCAATTCTTCACTGAAATTGTCGATTCTCAGTGACGGCAAGGAAAGATTGATCCTTTCGTCATCTGTATACTCAACAAGGTTTTCTAGCAAGTCGTTGATTTTGGTATAGTCACTCGTTGAGAGTGATGATAACGATACTTCTTCATAGCCTGTCTGTTCACAGATACATTTTGTTTCATTCTTTATTGTGTCAATATTTTTCTCTCTGAACGGACGATATATGAACCCAGCCTGGCAGAACCTGCACCCTCTTATGCAACCTCTCAGCACCTCTACTACTGCTCTGTCGTGAACAATACTTGTAAATGGTACTACAAAGCTGTCAGGATAATACACCTTGTCAAAGTCCTTTATGATACGCTTTCTGACTTTCGCTGGTGCAGTATCGGTGTTTGAAGTAATAGACTTCACAGTACCATCTTCATTATAATCAACATCATAGAAAGAAGGCACATAGACTCCCTCAATTTTTGCAGCTTTACGCAAAAACTCCTGTTTAGTAGGGTTCTGAGGTTTCATTTTTTCATAGAGCCTCATAACTTCAAGATTGACTTCTTCTCCCTCACCAAGAATAAAAATATCGAAAAAGTCTGCCAATGGTTCAGGATTACAAGCACAAGGACCTCCTCCGATAACAATAGGAGCGAGATTTTTTCTGTCCTTTGATTTAACAGGAATTCCTGCAAGATCAAGCATTGCAAGTACGTTTGTATACGAAAGCTCATATTGCAAAGTAAAACCTATGAAATCAAATTCGGTAAGCGGATCA
>JAUNJM010000010.1 GCA_030533265.1 Ruminococcus sp.
CAATGTCATTTGCCTCAGCAAGCACCTGTGATGCTGATTCGACGTTTGCCGAAATGATAGTTTTGTCAGTGTTTATGCTTTCTGCAAGCTGTTCAACCGATTCCTGAATCCCTCTGACTGCCTCAATAGCCGTTTCAGCATCAAGATCATGCAATATCTCGTCCATCCTGTCCCAATTCTCGGCAGTACCCTCAGTTATAGCCTCCTGAAAAGCATCTGTACTTTCAGGCTTGATAAATCCGAAATTTCTTGTAATCTTCATCACTATCCTCCTACCCTACGACAAAATACTGAATTTTATAGTTCCCTGACGGCACGGTCTTTATATTCTGATTGTCAGAGGTGTTAGTTGCTACAAGAATATATTCGCATTGTGTCGTACTCACATCAGTAACGATAGGCTGTACAGTGAACTCTGTCGGACTTGTCCTTGCATCTCTCCTGATTTGTAAAAACGGCTGTGGTGCTGAATGTGATTTTGAAAATCTTATCGTAAACGTACCTGTTTTTCCAATTACCCCACTTGGTACGGATATGTTAAGACAGCCATACTCTATGTTGTGCATAAGCTTCAAAGCAATTCTAATCTCCTCAGCTGTCAATGGTAATTGATAGTCTGTATATTCTTCTGCCATAAAAAATCCTCCTTAGTATCTTCCGATTGCTTGCGACTCGGTGTCTGACTCTCCACCAGATGTCACGTCAAGCATTAATCCACCGTCAAAGGTGTAGTCCATGTTTAGCATCAGCAACTGCCTGTTGCCGTCATATAGCCTGTCCCAGACATCGAAACGTGGATCGGCAAGTTGCTGTTTAAATGTGCATGGATAGTATTCATTTTCATAGTCATGACAGGTCATTGCATACAGCGTCGCCAAACGTTCTCCCGTCATGTAAGGACACTCAAACTGCATCTTCCTGCCATTGACTTCACCTGTCGACAGCGTGGTGTCCTCATCAACCTTGCAGGTCAGATTGTTGATGATAACAGATGTCTCGGCAAGCTCAAGCTCATCAATGTGCCTGTCGTTTTCAGGGCTTTCATAATCAAAACTAATGCCCGAACCGTCACTGTACCAGCGTTGTGTCAGCGTTCCTGTACGGTCAATGACAGCGAACTTTCCACGCATAGCAGTGATAAATCCTATCATCTGTCGCATGGTGTAGCCGACAGGCTTTTGCAATATCGGGAACTGCCACGTTGACGTGATTAGCCTGTGTCCCTCTGAGGACAGCAGGAGCTTACCATCGCTTGACACAAGAAATGACTGTGCAGGCTCTCGTTCAGCCACACAGTCTATCATATCGGCTATCTCAGCCACAACCTTATCTGACGTGGTCGGATAGCTTAGGGTTGAAACATATTTCCTGTCTGCAAAATGTAACCTGTCTGTGCAGGTCAGCGTGTAATAGTCGCTCAGATTTTTGCATTTGAGTACCGTCAGCTTTGCAATTGGTATCTCCTCATAACGTATGCTCGGAATATCGAGCATTGATACATCTGCCACAGTGCGACCATCTCCTGCAAGCTCTGAGAGTGTGTACTCGGCAAGGTCACCAAATGTATTTCCATGCCTATCGTCTGCAATGTCAGAAAGCAGGTCAACAAGGTAATAGCTCAGCTGAAATTCCTTGCCTTCAAGCTTAACGTTCTCAGGCTTTTGAAGTATCTTCACCTCGCACTGCGTTGACACAACGTCACCAATACAGGGAGTCTGATTCTGCACACTGCCAAACTGCAATTTGATATTACCCACATCTTCATCTCGTATCTGAAAATCACCAAAGTCGAGTATCGCACGAAAGCAACGACTGTTTGACTCGATAGCCTGTGCAACCGAGTTGTATGTAACCTGATACATAGTGCCTCCTTACTGCTCAATCATCTCAAAGCTGAGATTTTCATAGTGCGTTTTACCGTTCTTGCAACGTGATATTGTATACGAAAACGTACCTGAGCCGATATAAAAATTCTTCGTGACATACCCCTGTGACGGACGTATACACAGCCGTACACTATGTATGCCGACAAGGTTATTGACAAGGCTGTCTATCAGCTCGAACTCCTCCTGCGTTGCATAGCTCTTGCTGTAGGTGATGTCGTACTTAACAGCCTTGATGTCGCCTGAAAACTTTGCTGTGGTACTGTTTCGACCTGCGTTTTGCGACCATATTGTCTGTGGTGTAACGTGTATGCCTCCCATATCAGCAGGAGGCAGTTTTACGCCATCAATCCAGATGTCAGTTGATATGAACATAGCGTCACCCCCTAAGTAACAGGAACTAACGGATTGTTACCAGTCTGTCGTATTCTTGCGTTGTTGAGTCGTACCATTTCGGTATGCAGTTTTCTGCCGTCGATGTCTATCTGTATCTGAGCCGTCAAGTTGCCGTTGCCGATTTCACCATTCCTGCTCATTGCATTAGTTACAGCCTGCTCGATAGTGCTCAGTGGTGACACAACCTCAGTTTCACGCTTGTTGTCACCGAGTATCGCAAGGAATTCACCATAGTTCGCAGGAACGACTGTGCCGGTGGCAAATGCCGGAAATGAATCCTTTAAAACCGCAGCAACAGCTGGGTCAAATATACTTGATGTATCAATAGTATTTTTATTTTGTGATGCATCAATATTGTTTACATCTTCTCCAACTTTGTTTTTAACTTGAGAATACAAATCGGCAATATTACGTAGCTTAGCAGCGAAAGCATTTATCTCATCTTGATGAAATACAGCCCAAAGTGCTGCATATAAGCCTATCAAAACAGTTATAGCAAGAGCCAACATATTTATACCACCTGTTGATACTGTAGTTACTGCTGCGAACACAGCTTGTATTGCAGTTACTACCCATAATACAGTTTTATATACTAAGAACGCAGTACAAATAGCACCGATTGCTGTTACTACCTTTTGCATAGCAGGAGACAAATCCTCAAACCACTTTTGAATTTTATCAGCGATTGGTGTAACCAAACCCCAAAAAGTTTGAAATGCTGATTTAAAAGCCTCTTTAACTACTTTGAAGAAATTAGTTGCAATTCCCCACCAGTCTATGTTGCACAAGAACACCCCAATTTTCTGACCAATTTTAAACCATTCAATTGTATGTAAAAACTCAAGTACAGTGCTGAATAGACCATTTATAGATTCTGTAATAGTTTTTCCAAGCTGTTCCCAATCTATAGAATCAAACCAAGAATTAACGGCTGTTGCTATTGAATTACCAAATCCAGACCAATCAAATGTTGTCACAAATCCGTAAATAGTACCTATCAGTGCATTAATTTTTTGAGCAAAATATCCACCAATCATTGACCAGTCAACCGAATCTATAATACCATTTAGCAATCTGGCTAAACTCATACCAAAAGAAACAAAGTCAAACGTTGTAATGAACGTATACAGTGCAACCAGCACTGTATTAAAGCCTTCCCCTATTTCTTTTCCAAGCAGTTCCCAGTTTATGTTTCGCACAAGTCCATTCAAGAAATCTGTTACTTTTTGCACCTGCTCTTTGACAAAAGTCTGAATTGCTTGCCAGTTGATTCTGCCAAAAAGTGAGTTTATCTTTTCTGCTAATAATGCTCCAATACCTTCCCAATTTCCGGACGTGAAAAGTTTCTTGATTCGTTCCAACGATTCTGATACTTTCTTTTCGGCACTACTTGTATCCACATCAATCTTTGCTGTAAGCACTCCTTGACCTGCAAGCAGTCCACCGGTAACACCGGTACTTACCTTAGCATCATCGTTATCTTCAAGCTTAGTAATCTTATCAAAGCCTGCAAGCTGTTTCTCGTTAGCTTTTTTGGCTTCTTCTGCACTCTCAGCCATATCGCTGTAATTATCAGCAATTTCGGCAGTGCTGTCAACGATACCGGCAGTGGTATCACTTGTTCCTATGTCAATACCGAACACCTCAGACAGTGCTTTGACAGCCCTCTGAGCATAAGAGATAAGGCTTGAAAATGCCTTGTTGAGCACCTTGACAGCAGGGAGCAGTACCCCCATAAGAGCCTGACCGACCGTGCCTGAGAACTCCTTCCACTGCTCGGAAAGTATTCTCGTCTGGTTAGCCCAGCTATCCTGTGTTTTAGCAAAGTCGCCGTGAGCAAGGCTTGTCTGAGCCATGACATAGTTGTATCTGAGCTGTACCTTTTCAGCCTGAGTCATAGCCGAGAGCGACTTTGTAATGCCCTGTGAAAGAGCGAATGCTTCGAGGTTTGCTTCTGTCATTACGACACCGAACTTTTTGAGCGTTTCCGTTTCGCCCGTGAAAATCGACTTCAAAGCCGTTGATGAAACGTCCTGCTCGACGTTGTAGAACGATGCCATATCAGCCGAAAGCCCTGTCAGAGCAACAGCCATATCGCTTGCACTGTCCTGAGCTATGCCCATTCCTGACGCCATCGCCATAAACGTTGAACCCGTCTGCTTTGCTGCCAATCTTGAAATTCCGAACTGCGTTATTGATGTTTTCGCAAACTGCTCCATTTTGTCCGACATTGACCCGAAAGCTGTGTCAACAACGTTTTGAACTTCCTGCAGGTCAGACGCTGTGCTTATAGCCTCTTTGCCGAAGTCGATCATTTTTTTGACGGAAAACGCAGCAGCGGCAGCGACTGCCACCTTACCAAGCATGGATTTCAAACTTCCAAGTCCGCTTGAAAGCTGTTTAGTGCCTGCATTAAAGCCTTTGGTATCTATTTTTGTGTCAAAATTAAGCCGTCCGTCTACAGCCATTTTATCACACCCCTTTCTGCTTTAATTTTTCATTCCCCCAAGATCTCCTTGAGTGCCTCCTCAGTTTCGGCAATGTCAGCCTTGTCCTGAGCGGTCCTGATGTTTATGAGGTCTTTGTTTTTGTTGTAAAAATCACGCTCCCAAGAGTCCAGCTTCTTGCCGTTAGCGAGCTTGTTTCTGATGTTCATGACGCTCGAGAACAAGCCCTCTCCGACCTCGTTGAAGTAGCCTAAGAACGTCCACCAGTGCATATAGTCGCTTGACCTGACCTCTTTTCCTGCAACCTTGTTTATTGCAGGAAAGTATAGGCTTTCGTCATATTCCCAGTCAAACGTCTGCTTACTGCTCGGCTTAGACTTCGGCATATCCCCACCGTCCATGAACCACACAGCTCTCTCTATAGCCTCTTTCAGGTGCTCTCTCAGTATCTCGTTGACGTATATACACCTCAGCATCACATACGCTTTGTCACGGTCTGATAGCTCAGGGTCATTCAGTGCCTGAAACACGTTCAGCACCACACGAAAATCGGAACGGACAGCATATTGCTGTCCTCCGACTTCAAGAGATGTGGGCAGTAGACCTATCATTTTGACTGCCTCATCAGCTCGATGAGCATAGCGTCCTTCTGCTCCTGAGTGAGATGCGATATATCAGGTGCAGGAGCTGTGTTGACCGTTATCGCAGGTGCAACAGGAGCTGTCTGTGCCGACTGTATGTACTTGCTTACCTTGTCCTCAATGTGAATAGCCTGTGCCTGAGCCATAGACTTCATGTCCTCCTCGACCACAGGCATGAACGCATTGAAGAACTCCACAAAAAGCAACTCACCACTGCCGACAGGAGATATGACATTCATGCTGCCGAACGCAGGTGTGCATATGTCCGTGCCGAAAGCGTAGTTGATCTTCTCACGAACCAGCCTGTCAAGCTCAGTAAGCTCCTCAGCCGTGAGCTTGTCATCAACGTCCTTGTACTTTTCAGACATCTCATCGAAAAAAGCCTGACACTCCTTGACCCTTGCGGGAATGTTGGCATCGTTGAGGTTTATCCTGATCTTACAGCTCTCGTCACCGTTGACGATGTATTCTTTGTACCCTGTATTAAAATTAATAGACTTCATAGTTTTCGTCCTTTCTTGGATTAATCGTCACTTGATGGTATTGACCCCGTGCTGAACGTGCCGAGCGTCTTGCCCGAAAGCGATGCGTTGCCCTGCTCACGGTTGCCACAGAATCCGATGTTGAACGGAATAGTCACACCGCCCTGAGGTCCGCCGTAAGACTGTGGCTTGACGATAACGTCCTCTCTCCATGCGTCATACGGACCTGTGGTCTTGTCGGCAAGCACCTCAACTATCTTAGTCATACAGTCATCACCTGTCAGACGGTTAAGTGCAATTTCCTTGAGCCACTCGTATATCCAGCCGTCAGATGGGTTTGCATAGTATGTATCGACATCATATTCAGGCTCATAGCCCTTGTCGTTGATTGAAACCTCATCAAGGATATTCTTTGTCTTATCCATATCAGGATTCAGCGAAACAGAGCCGTCCTCTATATCCCTTCCGAGTAGAAAATACTGATCAGCGTCACCCTGATTCGGGTTCTGCAAATAGTGCAATAATGCACTTCTTTTAAGTTTTGCCATTGTTTATTCCTCTCTTTCTTATCACAGCAGATCTGATATTCGTACTGGCTGTGTATCACTTGTTTCTCTTTCAAAAATTAAATGTATCTGTATCTGATATATCCCTCTGTCACCATTTTCGTCAAGTGACAAGATTATACCATTATCAGCATATATCTTGTATGCTGTACAGCGTTCCGGAAGATCCGGAAATTCTCCATTGTTGTTCAAATCCTGTAACCAGAATATGAAGCTTTCTGTAAACTCTGCGTTGTCAAGCCGAGTAATATCATCATGTGTGTACTCACGGCTTTGCAATATCGCATTGTATTGCCATTTCTGATTGCCCAATATATCTTCCGATAAAAATATCTGTCCGGATGTACTTATGCTGTAGTTGACCGGATCAGATTCGGTCTGATCGACATGAAGCTCAAGATCTTTAAGAAATGGACATTTGCTTATGTATTCCTTTAACCCAGACAAGATTGACTTACCTGATTCCTGCAATTTCTTTTGCCCCCTTTAAAATATCCTTCTTGTGGTCTGCTTTCATTCGTTCAAACCATAGCCGACCACGCAATCCACCGTTGTTTCTTCCTTCTTCGCCATTTCCTTTGTTTTCATAATACTGTTTCCGTGCATACGGTGTATTATATGTAACCAAACCACTACCCACTATAGTTGCAGGTTTATGGGATTTTTTCAAAATACCATTTAACATCGGAACATATGGCTCACAATATCTTGTTACCTCAGAATCTATATACTTTTGAATTCTGCCACCTTGTTGCAAGCCATGTCGTGCAATGATTTCGTTCGTAGGTCTGGTTTTGAAAGTTAACTTGATCATCTTGCAGTCACCTCCGTGTGATGCATTAAAGCACTTCCATAACATTTTGAAGATACCGTACTTACCTTTAGTGGCTTATAGGTTTTAAGCAGCTCCGTCACAGAACCTGATATAACATAATCAATACAGCCTTTGGCTATATAATCAGATTTTGAAACGGTTGCATCAGGAGGCAAGTGTACCATTGCCGTGTCAACATCTGTCTTACCTGTCTTGGATATATTCTCAGCCTCAGTGTCCTGCCACCAGCAGCTATAGTGCAGTGTAACAAAATTACCGTCCGGCTTTTTATGCCAGACGGTACATTCGTTGTTATATCTCATATATCAACACCATCCTATGGGATTGATATATAGTTTTAGGACATCTGCAAGCCTGTCTTCAAGTGTAGATTGATTCTCAGACTTATACGTCACGGAATAATCTCCAACCTTTTCGGATGATATGTTAGTGCTTTTATCTTCATATTTGAATATAGCTTCGGACAAAGCACAGCAGGCTTGCGCTGCAGTTTCTGCATCAATATCTTTAACGTGTGACTTTATATATGCCGTTGCTCTTTTGGCATAGTAGGAAAAATCAGATGCACTTATCATGCTACCGTTATAGCAGTCGAGATAATAGCTATAGTTAGCGTAAGGCATATCCTACACCTCACTTTCGGTATCTCCTGCAGCAATAATGGCATCAATAATGTCAGATTTCTTAGATGCAGAACCAATATCAATGCCATTATATTTTGCGAACTCTTTGAGCTGAGTCACCGTCATATCCTCAATGCAAATGTCGGGCGTATATGTGTCTTCGGCAAAGTTAAGTCCTACTACCTTTCCCATTGCAGTACCTCCTATGCCTTGTGGTGCAGATAGATGCCTGCTGCCTTATTTTCGTACACATCAGCAAGACCATAAGCACGGAAAAAGAACATCCAGCTATCATCTGTCTGATTATCTTCGGGAGAAATGACCTTGTTGACTGTGTGCTTTGGATACTGAATAACAGCAGATTTCTGAATCACCATAAAGTTAATATCCTTACCGGCTGTTGCCTTAGCAAATCCACCTGCTGTTTCTCCCTCTGTAGTACCGTCATTCATTTTTATTGCAGTGTAAAAACGGCTCTGAGGTACTTTAACGATCTTCGCAAAACTGTCAAGCACAGCTCTTGATTTTGTTGTGTCAACATTGTTTACAAGATTGAACAAGGTCGGTGTGATGTAAAGGATTCTGTTTTCAGGTGACACCTCATCTTCATCCATTTTGTTCTGTGCTGCTATCAAAGCAGTAAGAATGTCATTGCCGGTGGACAATGTTGCACCTGCCGAAACCTTTGATATTCCTTCTGTTCCTGCATATGTAGCAAACCTGAATGCATCAAGCTCAGGGGTTGTCTTAGTTCTGATGAATTCTGAGGAGAGCTTGCCGAAAGCAAGACCTGCTGTTTCTTCATTGTCCATGTTGTCAACGCTGAACTTTCTGCCACGGTCATAGTTGAACTTGACTGTTTCGTTTGTCAAGGTCACGTCACCTTTCACATAGCCACTGTTTCTGCTGTAGTCAGCAAGACCGTCCATTGAGATCTTAGGAATAATTATTTCATTTGCATTTTTACCTGCCTGTACAAGAGCCGAGTCCCCATCGAGATCAGCAGTGCATGAAGACTGCTTATACACCTCGTCCAACAGATCAATAAACTTCTGAAATTTTGTGATTGCATTTGCCATAATCAATTACCTCCGTTATTTATTTTCTACTGATAAGCCCATAACAGCTCTTGCCTGTGCGTCTGAAACCGACTCCGTTCCACTGCCGTGCTGGAGTCCTGTGTCGATCCTGATACCTTCGCCTGATTCTTCAACGTCAAACAAAAATGCTTTGTCTGCCTTAAGCTTTTCAAGCTGTTCATCTAAGCCGATCAACTTACCATTATCGTCCAACTTGACAATGCCTGTATCGATGCGAGATTTAACAATGTCAACATCACGGGCTTTAGCACCAATGAGAGCCATCTCAATAGCTTTATCCACCTTAAGTGCTGCAATGTCGTTGTTGTACTTTGTTTCCCAGTCCTTTGCAGACTGCTTAAGTCCCTCAACATCCACTCCGTCAAAGGTTTTGACCTTATCGGTAAGCTCTGTGATGCTGGCTTTGGCAGTATCAAGCTCTGCAGTCAGATCTGTGTTCTTCTGCTGTTCTGCGGTCAGCTCCGCTGTGTGCTTTTCAAGCACCTTGTTCGCTTGATCCTCTGCAAGACCAAGTTCCATCAGTTCTTCTTTTGTCATACAAATTCCTCCTGTTTTGATTTTATGTATAATAAAAACGCCCTAAAAAGAGCGTTTTATTACCGTTAAAATGTTATTTATCAGATTCGTTTTCTTCGAGATCTGTAAGAAACCTTGCTGTAGACACCATAGCTACTGTAATAGATTCAAGATATTCATCCATACAGTCTTCTGCCGTGTCTGAGAGCATTTTTAAATGCTCAAACATAATATCCTTCACTTCGTCTGTCATGTTATCACTCCTCTTAAGGCAAAATTAAAAGCCCCCTAAAAGGGAGCTTTTATCAATTGCAAAATGTGACATTTACCTCATCTATGAGTTCGCCCAACGGAATACCGTGCACTTTAAAATTTGCAACTAAATCTTCAGCGGAGTTAAAATACTCACTAATTTCTTCCTTCTGTGTTTCAGTGATTTGTTCACCAATAAATATGCCATCATCAGTCCATGTAAGTATTGTATAATGTTTATCCAAACAATCAAACATTATGTCACCACCGTTTTCAATCAAATCAATAAATTCACTTTTCGTCAAAATAATTCACGCCTCTCTGTATAATATCACTATTATTGACTAATTCCTGTTCCGTAAACCCAATAGGTTTTCCATGTGGATTTTTCTTATTATAGTTAAAAATGTGCTTGTGGGCTCCTGTTGGATGTATCTTAGGCGTATTATGATTGTGTGTATCAATATCAATCAATGCCTTACCGTCATAGCCATAAATACGTCTTTGAGATACCTTATCATCAACATATAAATCAATGATCGTATGTTTATTACCCTTGATTGGGAGCCCATTCTTTAAATCATTACGGTTGATGATTGTTCGTTTGTTAAGCATTTCTAAATACTTCTTATTATCTATTGTACCATCAATAATTGATTTGTCAAGTTGTTTCGCAGAATATAATTTGCTTCCATGCACTGCCTTTTGAGATACACTCTTATTAAATCCAACGACACGCACACGGTCATTTTGTTTCTGCATCCCGAACTTGTTGCAAAAATCGTTAAGTCGTTTTTCCTTTGCTTTAAGGATAGCCGAGTGACGTTCAAAGCTGTTTTGAAATTTGCGTTTAAGCAGCTCATCATCGGTAGATTGGATCGCAGAATCAAGTGCAGCACAGGTGCGTTTAGATTTTCTGATTGAACGTTCCATAGCTCTCTGTTGCTGTGACAGCTCGTATTCTTCCTGATTTTCATCAAGATCAATCGGCATACTTGCCCTTTTTGATATTCCCTCAAAAAAGGGGTAAAAATCATGTCTGCAATTCCAGCCTTTAAGACCTTCTCCTGTGCCGTATCCTGTTGCTTCACGCAGTGACGGATATTTTTTTGACTCTCCTGAGATGCTGTAAACTTTGCCTTGCCATAGTGCGTGGGAAGGTCTTGCACCCATGTGGGATGTCACTTCAACCAGATCACAGCCCATTTCCTCGGCAAGGTCAAGCTGCATCTGACCTGCAGTCTGACTAATGCCTGTCATTACTGCACGTCTTACAGCAACATCAACCTGTGCAACAGTTCCGGAAGGGTATTTAACATAGTTTATACCCTCTCTGGCTAACTCTGATACAGCATTATAGATCGCATCTTGGTAGCTGAACGCACCCGAAGCAACCTGTATGTAAGCCTTGTCCATAAGACGGGTAACCGTCTCTCTTGACGTTTGCACCATAGACTTAGTCAAGTTTCGTGTCATTCCATTAGCATTTTTAATTCCTGCTCTCAGAGCATTTGACAACGCAACGGATCTCAGGGCAGAGGAGCAGTCCCTACCGTAAGCACGGTATATTTTAGCGTCCTCGTTTATAGCTTTCTTGCAAGCATCGGTATATAGCTGTTTTATCTGACGTTTGCTTTTTTCGGTAAACTTAGCTATCAAAGCATTTACTTCGTCAGTGGACATCATGAGCTGACTCGCCTTGTATAGCTGCCACTCAGCTGACGGAGTAAGATAATCAGCCTTTACCAGCTTTTTGGATATGGATTTGATTATGTCGATCTGAAGCTCGTTAACAAGCTCCGTTATATCATCGGGTAAATGTTGTAACGTCTGTGGTGTAAGCATTATACATCACCGCCTGATTCGTCATCCTCCTCATCAAAGCCCATAAGCTCATCATCGTCAGGCTCACCGTCAGCCAGTATTTTTTTAGCTTGTTTTTCGGTTTCACCGTACCATTTGACACGATATTCCCACTTCTGCATAAGACCTGCCGAAACATCGTCCTTATCACGCTGACGTTCAGCGTTCTCATCTACAAGTGGTGACTGGTCGAATATGACGTTTATTTTGCAATCGTCTTTAATGCTTGTGTCGATATAGTTGTGTCCGATCCACAAAATTGTCTTTACGAGACGATATAAAAAGCTCTCAACTTTTATAAAGTGCTTGTGTGCATTCTGGATCAGATCCTGCTTATCGCCTGTATACTGCGTTGCCGTAACTATTGATCCTGAATTGAACTGGTAGTGTTTTGTGCCGAATCCTACCTTAAAGCTAAGATAATCAAGCTGAGCCTGTATTCCTGCTGTGTTATCTGTAACACGCAAATCAGGATTATGCTCATGCACCAATTGTTTACCACTGCCATCGTCCATAGTTTCGCCTATGTAATAGAAAAGCTGTTGATTCACTTCATCAGGTGTTACTTTCTTGCCACCTGCCATATCAGCAAGCAGATTTCTGTTTAAAAACACTTTTTTCTGACCAAGCCAAAAGTCCGAATTAAGATTGTTATATGCCAAATCAACGCCCTTCAGGTTGTCGATAGCGTTTGCAAAAACAGCACAGCCCATACCATGATTGCTGTCAAATGGATTAACGATAGCGGGCTTGCATATCGAAAACCACGGTCTGTCGGATCCTGTATGTATCACTGACGGATAGCCTTCAGGCAGGTCTATTTCTTTTAAAAGATCTTTATTCTTCTCATCAACGGTAAACATATGATTTTCAATGACATATTCATTGTTTTTAATCAGATGCATTTCTAAGTATGTCCTGTTTTTGCCCTTGATACAAACATCTGAGCAAAAAGCAGCTTCGGTAATATCACCGTTTTCGATAGTCAAAGGGATTATCTTGTCAGCCGACAGATAACTAAGATCAATGACCGTATCAGCAGCAGGCTTTAGTTTTCCATTATCTTTTATCAAGGCATTTTTAAGTTTAATAACAATGGCAGCAGTACCTGAGTACATCATTTTTTCCATCAGATCATTAGCCTGATCCCAGAAGTTATTGCTGCCAAAAACACCACCATTCTGAGTATCCCCGATCAAGAAACGTTCACTCACTTTATCATCCAGTTTTATAAAAGTCTTGTCATTGATCAGTATGCTTGCCCAGTCTTCGCTTATTTTTTTAGCCATTTTCATGGTGTACATATCACGAGAACGTTTCTTTTCACCGTTCTCGTATTTTATATGGTGGAAAGGTTCATGGTAGCCTTTCCACCAATCAGTCCACTCTTCTATCTTACTGTAATAATCATTTGTCAGATCATATCCATATTTTCTGTTGAGATAGTTTATTATCTCAGTATTCACCGTTTACACCTCCCACAGCAACGATTGCTTTGATAAATTTACTAAACGAATATTCCAACGCATCGGCAGTATCTATATCACAAGTGCCATCATCAAGACGTACATCCTCAGTTTCGTGTCTTGGATCCCATATCTGTTCCGACAAGCTGCCGATCACATTTTTGCACTGTCGCAAAACGCTGAACCTGCCTTGTGCCATAAGCAGTGCAAGAGTAGATATTCTGTCATTAACAGGGGCTTTGTAGCAGTCCATGATGTTAATAAACAGCTTTGCTCTTCGACAAGCGTTTCTAAGTCCGTTTATCAATGTCTGAGCTTCGTTATCTGCCCACGCATACTTTATTAAAAGTGGATTATAACGGTTATACAACCGTCTTATAAATGATATAAAACGCTTGTATATCACTACAGGATCTACTTCGCCTTTAGTTCCTTCGATTTTTTCATCATCAAGCACCACAAGATTTTTAAATCCCTGTACAAATCCCACTGCAACAAAGGTAGTTTTTGATTTGTTTCCGCCAAAATCTATACCGACCTGTATACTTGTGATTTCAGATTCGTTAATGCTGTCAATGATATATTTATCGGTGTTATTTGCGAAATCCTGAAATATAATTCCTTCAGCTCGTATTCTCAGCCCTAAAATATCACGCTTATACCAAATGGACGTTGGATCGTATTGCGATTTAACCTCCGCCTTACGCTCATCGGTGATGTTGATATTGTCATCAATAGTAAAATGCTCATAGTTATAGCCTCCGAGAAACTTTCCGGAGGCTGTGTCCTGTTGGTACTTATCAATATATTCCGTATATATCCACGATTTTGGATTGTCAGGGTTTAAGTCCCACCAGATCTTACGCTTAACGGCAGCGATAGATCTGTTGAATGCTTCCTGAACAAAAGACTTGTGATGCAGATTGATCTCTGTCGCTATCCACATACCGTACGAATTACCTCGAATGGATTTGTAACTACTTGCAAGCATTGCACCTGAGAAAATGACGATACGTTCCTTGTAACCTGTATCCGGACCTCTTATAATAAGTGCATCATTGCCTTTGTACTTTCCCCATCGGCACTGACCTCGGAAATAATGTTCTATTCCGAAACCGTTGCAATCGCCAAGAATTATCTTTGCATTTCCAAGCGTGGAAGCTGATGCAAGGTGGATCTTATCCTTGGTACTTTTAAGCTCATGACAAAAAGCCAACACATTGTCAACTGTTTTACCGGCACGAACTGCACCCTCAGCAACATTTATCATACAGTCAGCAGATCTTTTTATGTAATTTTTGTGTTTGTCACCGAAATTGTAAGGTATAGTTTTTTTGCGTTTTAACAGCTTAGTTTTTCTGTTACTCGCCATAAACATCACCTTCTATCTCGGATGTATCTTCCAGCTCAGGATCAGCTTTAGGATTTGGTGACCAGTTTTCCTTATCTTTATTCTGCAAATAGCTAAGTGCTGCAGAAGCATTTGGAGCTATCTGCTTCTTGGTACGTCTATATGATCTTCGTCCGTTGGATGCGATCCGTATTTCCTCGTCTACATATTCTCCACCTAATGCAGCAGAAAGCAAAGCACGTTCGACTTCTGCAGTAACCAACTCAGGATTATCGTTAAGAAATTCATGCAGCTCCTCATGCTGTCTTTTAAAATCGGCAGCAAGCTGTTTGCGTTTTTCAGGATCTTTCTCATTTAAAAAAGCCTCGGACAATTGTTCGAGACTCATCACATCACTTTTAACCTTAACATCATCTATGCTGTCGATCACATCTGCAAGCAGATGCACAGCCTGTTTTCTTTTTTGGTTCATGTACTTTCACCCCTTTGCCGAAAAACGAATTAAAAGCCGTTTTCAGCGACTTTGTTTTAATTTTAGATAAGTTTTACCTGTAATCGTATTAAAACGATTTAAACGGCATTTAAATGGCTGTCAAACGGCATTTGCGTGGGTACGCTCCGCCATTCAGCACATTTTCTTTCAAATGCCCGTTTTTATCATGTATCATATACAGTTACGACCTGAGGACGTATCAACTCAGGTGTTTGCTGTATAATCTTATCTTGTGTCTATTGTAACGCTGAAACTGTGGTCTTCACCATTGATCTGCGTATGTATCCACCCTCGCATTATGCGTGGATTGTAGTCAGTAATCAAGTGTTCCTGTCCGACCAATGTACCGTCTGTGATCATCAATCTGCCGTTTTCTAAAATACCTTTTGAAATGTCTATATTCTGCATTTCAAATATCCATTTCAGGTGATTGGCTTCACTTTGCTTTATAGCTTCAGGTGGGCTTCCTAAGAATCTTAGGACTCCGTCAGTCTTTTTAACAGTGTAGTATATCTCGACCGTAAGATCAGTGTCAATAAACACATACGATGGATATATGACTCTTACGACCTGTTTCCAACGTCCCTTGTGACGTTCAAGGATCGTCCTTGTCGGTGCATACGCTGATATATTCATATTATTCAGTTTGGTACAAACCTCTGTTTCCGATTGGGGTTTAACGTATATGACATAAATCATTGATCTTCGCTCCGTTTCTCGTTCAGGAACATTGCAACTTCTTTGTACAGATCTGGACGTTCTCTTGCCATAGCCTCGAACACCATAGTTTTAACCTGCTCAAATCCTGCTGAAAGAATATCCTCATTCTTAACATCAAGGTTCTTTTTGTATGATGCAGCCTTAACAAGTGCAGTAGCCTGTTTTAAAAGTGCTTCTGGATCAAGCTGTCGCCATCGCTCCTCAGGAGTATTCTGTATCGACTCAAGGACGTTGTGTGACAAAAGTCTTATGATGCCTTCGCTGGTATCAAGTGCAGGATACTTATTGATCTCCTCCATGATGACACGAAAGTTTTCTTGTGCCATCCTTAGTGTTTCGACTGATTCGTTAAGGCTCGAAGCATATCGCCATACGGATGTTATGGATATATCCTTATCCGTCTGTGCCTTGATGTAATCGGCAATTTCCTGATATGTGAAATCCGACTTCATCATTTCTTCAACGGTAGCCTTTAGCTCAGGAGGAAGCTTGTCAATTATACTATGCTTTCTGCGTTTTCGTGGCATATGTATCCCTCCTAAAGTTTAATACAAGAATCCTGAATACCTCCTGCAAGAAAACTGATACCTTTAGCCGTAAGCTTTGCCTCAAGTTCATCAAATTCATAATCGGCTAATGTAGCAGGTTCTTTTGTAATAACTACTCTCAAATGGATATATCCTGCTTCATACAGATAGTTAACGCTGTCGGTAATATCGCCCTTGGGTATATCCGGCAGTGCATATTCTACACTTTTAAGCTTGTGGAACTGATGTCTTAGCATATTGATCGTTCTCATCACAGAACCGTTATTTTCTTTAAAGCTTTCAGCACTTATAAGCTGCATTCTCTTTTTCATGTCCATAGTTATTTTCCTCCCTTTATCTCCAGAAGAATATCCATGATCCTGTCGAGCTTTCTATCTGTTTTACCCTGCTCACGAAAAAAATCTTCCTTTGTTATATAGTCCTCTTTGATTTTTGATATATCAGATTCACACTTATCTATCCTGTCCATTGTACGCTTAAGAAAATATGATATAACTCCCAAGCCTCCTGTAAGCACTATATTGATGATCGCCGTAATAATGTCTGTATTGCTCATGTCCACACCTCCATAAAAAAATAGTACCGTAATCTCTATAATTACGATACTATATTTATTGCGATTAGTACAATGATGTACTTCACTGTTTTATTTCATTTTTAACAGCACCACATAAATCTGTTATCTGCTTGAAACCAGAAGCACGCTATCAACTGTGCTATTTATTTGTCTACAACTAAATTTCCGTTATTATCGTATCTTGGTGCCATTGAATTTCCGGTAGTATTGCCAGTACACCAATAATGCACACCATCAGGACTAATCCATTCAACAATATAAACGGTTTCCATTCCCATATCAATTAGATATACTTCGTATTCAGTATCATCAAATATATAGCTATGATTATCTTCTGATAATTCGCATCCACACAATATCATCGTCATCAATGCTGAAATAGCTAAAATTATTTTTTTCACTTCTTATTCCCCCTAAGCAAAAATTTACGCATTTTGGTTTCCCTTTATCCTCAATCGTTTTGTGTCACATTAAATCTCATCAAATGTTAACTGTCCTTCAATTGGAGCGTTTTTCTTTTCCTGCAAAATGTCAGATGTTATCATTCGTATAGTTCGCTCGGACAGGTTGTATTTTAATGCAAGGAACTTGTAGTTGTAGCCATTAAAATCCGATCGGATCTTTTCGTCCCTTGAAGATCTCAGTACCGATTCCAGCTTAGGGATATACAACGACTGTCCACTGTATCGTGTAACTATCTTGCCGTATGCCTCCATGCCTATACAGTCGCATAGTTCTTGCTGATCAGGGGACAAGTCCTCATAGATTATATCAAACTCCGGCAATTGTATCACCCTGCCTTTTGACTCTGCGTTCTGCCGTGTTAACATATCTCTTTAAATTTTCTATCAGCTTAGCACATTGTTCTTGATTTACCCATCTGAATGGCTGCTTTTTTGTAGCAGTGATACCAAGAACCTTGGATATAGCACCTACGAGGCGATCACCAACATCTGCAGATTGCTGATTAGGATCAAGCTCTTTGAGTCTATAGCAAAATCTCCAACACAAAGCCTGTTGCTCCTTC
Source organism: Ruminococcus sp. (assembly GCA_030533265.1). GTDB lineage: Bacteria > Bacillota > Clostridia > Oscillospirales > Ruminococcaceae > FB2012. The sequence goes on from JAUNJM010000010.1 coordinate 17,787, forward strand.
GTTGCCATGCCGTTATTTCCATCAGATTTCTTATTCTCATGTTTCGGATGGTTAGGATGAGAATATCGCATACGAGTAATAAGCTCCCCTTGAACTCTGCGAAAATCAGCATCATCCAAGTCCTTGACGGAATCCTTGCCTGTACAAGCAAAAACAAGTTCATGAAGCATATCATCACGATTTTTACCCACGATTCCCAAGCCTGCACCAAGTCCATAGATTCGTTTAATTTGTTCCTTCGTAGCCATATTCTCATCCTCCTCTTTTACTTAGCTGCTATAAACGTTATTTTCGGGATTTGCTCCACGATAACGGCACTGTCGATTGTTTCGGTAATACCTTCAACTACATCATCATCAATACACCTGTTGTTAAGTGTGAGTAAGTGTTTTAAATTCTGCCATGCAACAGCCTCAGCAACAAGGTACGCATTTTCTTTTGCTTCAATCTCATCAAGGTCAGCAAACTTCATAAGGTTTTTAACATCTGTATTATAGTTCGCTCCTTTTAGCTTTTTCTTGAGCGTATTAAAGCTCTCATCATCAAGATTCAAAGCCTTAAGAATATCCTCAATACTGCCGTCTTTTATGTACTCTCCGTTGTACACTGCTGCCAGAAGTCGCTTAGCTGAAGCCGATAGCTTGTATGTAACGTCCTCTTTTACGGCATCAGCGTACGCTTTGCCGAAGATCACTTTAAGCATGGTAGGATATATGATTTTTACATTATCAGAATTTGTTGCAGTTATGACGTTACCATGGTTATCAGAATAGGATATTGTCTTAAACTTGGTATCCTTCAGATCCGCTTCGGCAGCTTTCAGTATATCCGCTTCAATATTGTCCCGCTCGGATTTTAATGCATCCATCTCCATCTTGATCTGTGCATATCGCTCTACTTTATCAGCAAGATTCATAGCTGTTACTTACCTCCTCAACGATCTGATCAGCACACTTACGGCAAGTATCACGACCTTTAATGCTTTTAACATCTACCTCAGATCCACAGTAACAGCAAGTCGGTCGATGCTTACTTATCAAGATACCCTCTGCTGTTTCTGTCAGATCTACTGCCATACCCTCCGTCAAACCGGAAGACAGCCTCATATCCTTGGGAATAGTGATTCCGGCTTTGGAAGTCAGCTTTTTGTGTTTTACAATCATAGTTTTGCCTCCTTACATTATTTCTGCACTCTGCTTTTCTCATGTGGACTTGTGACCACCAATGGTAGCATTACAGTGTGGGAGATTACTCTCCCACAAGCCTTATGTATTGACCACATATTTTGTGTTTGTTAAAACAGCGATTTTTACACTGCATACGATAATTACAAAAATTACAACACTGATTTTTGTGTTTCTTATCACAATTGAATATTTTACACTTGTTTTCCTTAGCCATAGTTATCCCTCTTTCTTTAAAATACGAAGGCTGTCTGTATGTCTGTGAACAACGTGCATTTCTTCATCCGTGTTCTTTACAACAAGCCAGTTATCAGGATTTAGATGATAATATCTTAAAAGGATCTTCTGCTGACGTGTTGGTTTTTTACCGTGTTTCATTTTTTAAATCAATCCCTTCTTACTTGCTAATGATTCCACGCACTTAAATGCGATGTATTGCGTTTTTGCGTACTGTTCTCCTTCTTGTGATGGTGTTTTCCCAGTCCTTTCAAGCTCGTTAAGCACATCATTCCACGTTTCACTTCTTGACTTCAGCGTCAAATACGCTTGCAATATGTCTTCATCCGTTATATTCACTTTTAACCCTCCCTTGAATGGTATTGATGCTATTTATACGTAAAATAAGCTGCAAAACCACTCCGAAAAAACTTGTGGGACTAAGCATATATAGTAAACCAGAAATTGTAACGGTTCAATGATCAAAAGCAATGTAATCATGCTAAAAATTAAAATAGCTTCGTGTGTTTTAGGCTTTTTCTTTTTGCATTTCTCCGAGTAGTATTTAATTATTTCACCGTTAAAAAGACAACGATAACAACCGAAGAATGATGATGGCTTTCTTAATTCACATCTCCATGACCAGCGATAATAACTAATTTTAATCACCCTTCCAAGAATTTAATTCTGCAGTGTATTCAATTATTATTTTAATAATTGTGATCGAAAAAAAATGCTTTCAATTATTATTTTCCCATATCGCACTTCATACTTTGCAAAAAAAATATTTCGTTTTCTGTTTCTGATACACTTTTCTTTGTATGCGGCATAATAACTAATCATTAAATGGATAATCACCACACACAAATAAATCATTATGAACGTCTTCATTTTAAACCTCCAGATCCATGAACTTAGCCATAGCCACTAAACCATGATAGGTTGTGTTGCCGTTATCAAACGCATTTGAATACAGGTTCGTTGCACCACGGACAGCCTGAGAACTGTGTGCGATTTTAAGTAAAAATTCAAGTTCTGTATCTTTTCCGATAAGTGCAGGAAAGAGCAGTTGCATATCGTTTTTTGTAATCTGTTTAGTCGTGTAAACCTTAGTCTGCTTTGTCCTGTTACGGATCTGAGCAAACTCAGCCTTCTGTTTACCACCAAGTCGAGAAACCGTTTCTTGATTCCCTATGAAACACACACCCAACGTCTGACCCTTGCTGTCGAAGTAATCCGCAAAGCTCCTGAGCGTTTCTATAGTCTTGATTCCCAAATGTTGAGCTTCATCGACTATGATCACCATACCGTCCGTCAGCTTGGTGGCAATGCCAAGCCACATTTCATCAAGGGATATAGCAGACACGTTCAGACTGTTGCCTATAAGCTTCATGACTGCCTTTGCCGATTTTATGCACGGATTAACCGATATGTAAATGCAGTTATTAGGATGTTCTTTAGCGTACTGTTTAGCCGCCTGAGTCTTGCCTATACCTGCATCACCACAAGCAATGGCAAGTCCACCCTTAAGCTGGCAGTTACGGATTATTTCATAAACGTTACTTGATATTGATGTTTTTACATACTGCTCCGACTTATATGTGTCAGCTGCAGCTTCTTTTGTATCAAAATAGTCTATCAGTCTTTTAAGCTGATTACTTACATTCCCTTTGTAATTGCCGTTTTTTATCGCTGACATAGTCGCTGCAGATACACCGGTCTGACTTCCGGCTTTGTTTGCACTGCCTAAGTTTTCTGCCAATTCATAAAACTTGTTGATAGCCCATTGTTCTTTATCACTGAATTCAAACATTTAATCACTCCTTTTTCTACGTTCGATATTCTTATTCATCTTGTTGATGTCGATATCTACCTCATATCCTACTGCAGCAGGCAGCTCCTGAGCTTCAGGCTCGTCAGCCTTTATCATAATAACGTTGCTTGGCATTATGATCTTAAATTTATCTTTACCCTTTGACGATTTAAGGGCGGCAGCAGCATATAGATCAATTTTTCTGCTATTAGACATTCCATCAGTGATAGCCTTAGCTTCAGCCTTGATAAATTTTTGTGTTTTTCTCTGCATCGACATAGCATCTGATATTTCATCCGTATTATCTGTGATATAGTCAACCAGTAGTTTATCAGCACATTCCCATGTCCATAGATAGCGATCGTCCTTATCATAGATTCTTACGCTTCGCAGATCAGCCGGATCGTAACGTACATAGACTTCTTCACCTAAGTGCTTATACGTCATGTTTTCGTCCATAAACCACAGTTTTTCACCGACAATATCAACAAACACACCATTTCTTTTGACTTTCTGTATTCTTGTGGATCGCATAAGCATGAGGTTAAGCTCTGATTCAGGTGCACGTCTGACACCGATAGTCTTAATATCCCTGTTCCAAACATCAATACGGCTCATGCCTTTGAATGTACTCTCGCTGCCACCATACTTTTGGACGTTAAAATCACCGTCTATCCATTCATCAATGAATTCCCTGATCTCAAAATCACATGGTATTTTACCGTCTTTGATTCGTCGTTTCAGGCTTTCAGGTCTTTGCATTATCGTTCCACCACAATATCCCTCGAACATTCTTGCAAACTGCATTGTAAGCGTGCTAAATGTACGTTCAATAGGCTTTGCTTTAGCGTTACGAACGATAGCATTGTGCATTTCAATGCCCAGTCGCTTAAGGATAGTCGGTGGCTCGATATCGTCATTGTCCGTCTTCCTTCGTCTGTGACCTTTACCACCAACGTCATGCGTCAAGAATTCTCGACCGTTATCGAAATATACAGCTTTCGGTATTCCAAATCGCTTGATTCCATGCCTTAAAGCCAGTATCGTTGACTGTGAATTAGGAGATTGACATACATTCCACCCTACCAAAACACCACTCTTAGCATCTAAAAATGCTGTTAAATACAATCTATGTATCGTACCCTCAACTTCGTCAAACGACTGAATATCAAACGTGTGGTTGTCAGCGATCCAAACATCATTGGCATGAAGTTTGTCATACATTCTGCTGATATATGGCAAACACTTATCTTTCATTGCCTTATCTCCGTCACGGAGATATGTAAGCACTGCCTGTGGTATTTCCGATTTAATATGACGTCTAAACGAACGTTCACAAGGTATTTCCGAAACAAGATCAGGATAATATTCCATCGTCCACGTCCTTGTCAGCTCATAGCAGCGTGAAACTGTTGGCTTGTTTTCTGATAAATACAGATAACAGAATTGCTCCCAGACCTCTTTGGGGATCTGACTCTGTCCCTTGTTCCAGCCTCCACGGTTTTCACACAAGCCTTGCAGATCTCCTTTCCTGTACGCTGACAGCTTCCTGTACAGCGTATCAATTGATATCTGAATATCAGGATATTCTAATTGCAACTTGCTCACATACAACTGATCAACTTCCGTTTTCTTGTTAGGGTAACTATCACGATAGCTTTGCCAATCGTCAAGGATCGTTTTCCAAAGGACGATCTGACTTCTTTCACTGCCCGAATAGTCCTCAAACGACTTTAAAACACGGTTTTTATCATGTTTTACAGCCGTTTTAACAGGCACAACACCTGCTTCTATACGCTTCTGAGCGTAATATTTCTTTTGCAAGTCCTCAGAAAGTGCCGATATTGGAATCATATATTTGGGACGGTTTTTATCATTGATCTCAATACTGCAATTTAATTTACCGTCTTTACATATCTTTTTTATATATCTTTCACTGCACCCTTTAAGCTCTGCAGTTTCCTGTACCGATAAATAGTCCAATATGACACCTCCTCGCAAAAAAGACTTGACAAAACGATTGTTCTCTGATATACTATTTATCAGAGTTGGAACGCTCGTTCGCTATTTCATTGAGAAACTCTTCAGTTTCTTTGAGAACCGACAGAATGGTTGCGACATTCTTTCTGAGCTGTTCCGGCTCTATTTTTTTGTCCTCAAGACAGCTCATCTCAGCAAGAAGTACTGCCTGTCCAACTGCTTGGCTCAACACCTTTGCTTCAAATTCTGTATATTTCATGATTTTCACTTCCTTTCAGGTCTGCCATCATCAGTGTCGGGAGACCGTCCCCGACAGACCGAGCATAACGCTCGGTTTCGGCATTTATCCGGCTTTATCATTGCATATATAGTCCATGGAACATCTGAGTACCTTGGCTATACGTTTGAGCTTATCAGATGTTGGTACTCTCAGATCCTTTTCGAGATAACAGATCATACTTTTTGACACCCCTGACAGCTGTGCAAGCTCACCTTGTGTAAGGTCACGCTCAAGACGTTTATTCCGTATCTTCTGTCCCATCGTCATCATAACCACCTCCAAGTGTAGTGATTTTAAATATCGGATGTGCGACCTGCCATCGCAGCTGCTTGTTCTCTTTCGTAAGCTGTTCTATTCGGGATTCGTACTTATCCCTCATCTCACTGCGTACAGTATCTTTTATTCCGGGATACATTCCTGCTACGCCTATCAAAACTAAGGCAAAGACGGTTAACGTTCCTAAAATGACGTTCATATTTTTCCCTCCTATTATTCTTCGACATTGACGTTAAAACCACATTCCGACATGACGGCGAGTATCTCTGAAGTATATCCGATAAGACCTTCGCCTTTCATCCAGCAGTCAAATACATCTATCATGCCATATTCTTCGACAGCTTCTTCAACGCTATCATAGTGTATACCGTGTTCCCACTCAACATATTTGAGTATTTCCTTTTTCTTGTCCATCAGTCAACCTCCTGTGTTGATCACTTGTAAATCAAGTATCGGCAAACGTCAGAAACAATAGTCATCAAGCCATCACCTGTTATGTCAATGTTGTATGTATATCCGTTTATCATTTCAATGCTTACCACCTCGACACAATCCTGCTTGGAATAACAACAGCATTCTATACGGTCATTTGCAGACTTCAACAGGTTGCAAAGCTCGTTATTAACAAAACTGCTTTTTCGACTTTCTTCCGGTGATAACTGTTCAGGCTCTTTTTCTTGCAAATAGTTCAAGGCTGCTCGATTCATTTCACCGTCACAATCGTCAATGTCTTTTAACGGACAACGACTGCACTCACACTCTATACTGTTGGTTCGGCAGCACTCTAATGCTTTAATCACTGTTTCTCTCGTCAGTTCCATTTTCCTTTCCCTCCTCATCATATTTAACTGATAAATCCAAAAATCCCATGATTAAAAGTCCTAAAATATATATCGTGACGATTACGGCTATTTTTGCTATTATATCAATCACAAATTTGACTCCTTTTCATTAATAACAGGACAATGCAATTTTTTGTTATATCTCCATACAGATGTTATTGATAACGAAATTCCATACTCAGAAAGGAACTGACAGATTTCCTTGAATGTAAACTTTTCCGAAAGGAGCATTTCATCCACTGTTTTTTGCAGCTCGTTATCAAGCTTTGCAATTATACCTGTTGCTCTCCTTGCTTTTTTATACTTAGGAATGACTTCCTTAGGGGGTGTCTTTTCAACTATCAATGGAACTATATGTTTCAAAACTTCGCTTACAACTGCAGTAGCTGTTTTCGTGATTATTTCCTCTATATTAATAGATCCATAGCTGCCGTTGCGTCTTATCTGGGGAAGAACTTCATCAAATACCCAACGTTCAAATTTTTCTGCTGAAGGCAGCTTGCTCGATACTATCAGGCGATACAAATTACCCTCGTTAATAAAATTCATATGTTGTGTTCTGCCAAGGCTATCTATGACGTCGCGTTTTGCGACCCCATCTTCCTTGCATCTTTTTTGAATTGCATCTCTGGGGTTTGTATATCCCAAAATCTTAGCACACTGAGTTGCAGGGAAATATTCTTTACCATTAATAAGCATTATTCCAAGCTCTCCAAACTCGCTGTTTTTAAAAACTTTTAAATCGTTCATAAATTTCACTCCTTTTCATTGACTAAATCATTTATTTTTGATACAATGTTATTGTGAACAATGGGATCACTCTGCCTTGGCTGTTCACTATATTAGTATTATAATTCGCATATACGAATATGTCAAGCGTTTTATCCGTATTTACGAATTTTCGTCTATTTGCACAAGAAAGGTGGTTGGTTTTGTGACTATTTCACAACGAATTTTCCATATATTAAAGGAAAAACGTTTGACACAAAAAGATTTTTCATTAAGTTCAGGAATCTCTGAATCTACCATTTCGGATTGGAAAAAGAAAGGAACAAATCCTGCTGCAGATAAATTATCCGTCATTGCGGATTCAATAGGGGTTTCGTTAGAATTTCTAATAACAGGTAAAGAAAAAAGCTCATCAACAGAGCTGACTGTTGATGAGCAAGAGTTGCTTACATATTATAAGGAACTGAGTGATATTCACAAGGGTATTGTAATCGGTGAGGCAAAGACGCTTTCCGAACAGTATAAAACACAATTAAAAGAGCCTAAAAACACTATTTTTATTGAGTTTTATGACCTTCCTGCGAGTGCCGGAACAGGTGTTTATTTGGATAACTGCAATAAAGATATGATCGAAGTTGAGGATACTCCTCTGAATGCTGCTGCTAATTTTGCACTAAGGGTATCAGGTGATAGCATGAAACCAAGATTTCACGATGGTGATATGGTTTTAGTTGAATCACGCCCGACCGTTGACCTTGGAGAAGTAGGTATTTTTATAGTGAACGGTGAAGGCTTCATAAAAGAATTTGGTGGAGACAGGCTTATTTCACTTAATTCCGACTATGATGATATTATTCTATGCGAGGACGATTCGATCTATTGCAAGGGAAAGGTTATTGGGGTGTTGTAATATTTAATGGGAACTGGTTCCTATTAGATTTAATTTTAGTTCCCATATTCCCATTAAAATTTTGAGTTGTTTCCTTGACAATTTACAAAGTGATATAGCATTACTATTTTAACTATTAAAACGCATAAAATGCGTAAAATAGGCATTTTACAAGCCATTAAAACACTTTTTAAAACATTAAAACGCTTTAAAACAGACAAAATTTAATCGGAACGATTTTTCTGATTTTTCAGAATTTTCGCTCCGATTTTTTGACACCATATATTTACATCAAAATTGAATTCGCATTTATTCACGTTTGATTTTTGCCTATTTTGCGTGGTTTTTGAGGGATTTGTTCAGTGTTTCCGTGCATTCACGGGTTTTCACGTTTTTCGGGTTTTGCTTGTCAGATAACAGTGTTCTTATATGTCGCTTATCGGTTTCAAGCTTTGTTTCTCCCGGTCCTCTTGTACCTATTCCTGCACCAAGTCTTGAAAGCTTGACTCCCATTCCTGCAAGTCGTGGAAGCCGATAACGATGCTGTGCTATTTCCACCTGCAATCTACCTTCGTGAGTAGTCGCTCTCTGTGCAAAAATATCCAGAATAAGCATAGTCCTGTCAATAGTATGCACCTTGCAGACGTCTTCAATGTTTCGTATCTGAGTAGCCGTCAGCTCGTGATCAAAAATAATCTGATCTATCTCCTCACGTTCACAAATTTCAGCCATTTCTTCAAGCCGTCCTGAGCCGACACAGGTTGCAGAATCAAATGCCGGACGCTTTTGTATTACCCTGACAACAGTTTCTGCTCCGGCCGTTTCAGCAAGCTCCTCCAGCTCGTCAAGCGACTGCTCGGCATCATAATCGCCTGTATCAACTGTTGCAAGCATAACCCTTGGCTTTTTTATCTCATTATCTATCATTAAACCTCATCCTTTGCTAATATTTACAAACAAAACAAAAGGCATATACACAGTCCCCTTGAAAAAAGATCATGTATATGCCGAGTTGTTTAAGTATTACTGTTTCAACTGTTCTTTAAGTTTTTTCTGTTCTTCTTCCATCATTTTCATAAGCTCTTCCAATGAAGCTGATGCAGTCTGTCTTGTTGAAGAAACAGATTCCTGAACATCTCTTGGCTGAACCTTTGGCTGAACTTCTGCAACATCAGCCTGTTCAACGTTGTCAACGTCCTGTTCATCAACACTTTCTACCTGAGTATTTTCTTCAACATACTCTTCCTGTTCGTCATCATACTGAGAGTTGATTACAGGCTCAGTACCGAATTTAATGTCATAATCATTTTCATCAGGCTGTGTATTAACACTCTTGCTGTGCTTCTGATTAAGGAATTCTTCAAGAGAATTGTTGTCATCATCGTCCTGATCATCCTCATCGTCATCATCTTCCTGCTCATACTTACCTGCTGAGGCGTGTTTTGCAATAGAAATGATAATCTCAATGAATATGAGAAGAAGCAAAGGAAATGCAATACAGATTGCCATTCCTACATATGAAGTTACAAGCTTGATTATCTTTCCGGCCGTTTCATAATGTGTTGTTGCAACACCGACAACGTCCTTTGCCTTGACTTCATAAACATCATCAAGAGAAGCATCCTGACAAACCTTATAAACTACACCATCAACGTTGTCACCCTTTGAAACAACATCTGAAAGCCAGAACACTGATGTTCCGATACCCGGTACATTTTCGCACAATACAGCCTTGCCGATCTTATCCTTGCTAGGAGAACCCTCCTCAGCACGCACCAGTGTATTAAGAGGAATATCCTTACCCATTTTTGAAGAATCCATCAGATAAAAGCTCTGACCGGCAATACTTGGTGTAACATCCTTGTTCTTAAATACCTTATTCACACCGAAAATAGCAAGTCCCTCTATGATAATCAAAACAATAAAAAAGACTGCGATTTTCTTTCCAGCAGATGATTTCTTTTTAACCTTACTCATAAAAACAATCCTTTCGCTCCAAAATATTTTACACATTTTTATACAACAATTATAACACAACCTCTCTGAAAATTCAACAGGTTTTAATATATTTTTATTAAATCGTCAAAAACAAAAATATCCAACACCCAAATCAGGGTATTGGATATTAATCTCCGGTTTTATTGAACATCAAAGATTCTGATATTCTCGTTTGCAACATCGACCTGTGCAAGCAGAATGTCCTTTATCTGGGCAGCCTCACTTTCAAGAAGTCCGTCCGATTTAACAACAATGTTCGCATTATTGCCATCAAGATACACAACGCAATCCTCAAAGCCTGCTGCTTTGATAAGATTCTCAACTGTACTTTCCGTTTCAATCGCACCTGACAACGCTGCAGCGTCCTCTGATGCAACCGATTGCTCTTCCTCCGTTGTATCGCCACCGTTCATAATATTTTTTAGTGTCTCAACTGCTTCATCACGGGAAGTCATACGGTCTATTCTTGCCTGAGCGAAATAATCCTCAGCATCGTTGCTGACAAGCTGAGTATCACCATAATTTGCAGCCTGATTATCAAATTTTGATGTCTTCTTAAGCTGATTACCCGTTGCCGAAAACGCATAGTTTACATACACTGCAACACCCAGAATAAGTGTCATACCCGCTAAGATTATCTGCTTTTTTCCGATTATAAAACTTGGTTTTTTCATATGATTACCTCCAGTTATATTACTTTCTGCATTCAACACAGATTTTGCTTGTCGGCAAATCAAGCGCAACAGATGCTGCCCTTAAAACACGTTCATTAAGACTCACATCTCCTCCTCCCTGACAGACTATCACCACTCCACTTATCTGAGGCTTGATAATTTTCCTCACAAGTGCATCTTTTCTGCCATTTTGTTCAATCATGACTATCTCGTTCTTATATTGTTCTGAATTTTTCTCACCGTCCTTGTCAATATCCGTATCAAGCTCCTCGGCATAAACATATTCGGTAGTCCCCTCAATAGTGACCATCACTTCCACTGAGCCGACGCCTCTTATTTCACCGAGAATCTTACACAGCTCCGATTCTATCTGACGTTTGTATTCAAACGTATCCTCTGTTACAGGATCATTTGATATCGCCTTTGAAGTATCATCAGTATCTTCGTCAGGCATCAGCTCCGAAAGCATTATAAGCAAAATCCCACACACACCAAGAATCACAATTAGCTTTGTTCGATTCTGTAATGCAAATAACCCTTTGAGCTTGTCAAAATATCCTTTAATCTTCACTGCTGTCCTCCTTGACAAATATTATCTCAGAATCAGGCAGCCTTTCTTTGATTATCTTTTTGATTTCTTGTCGTTCCATATCAGTAACACCATTTTCATAAATCATGACTTTTTTTATTTCTAAAGAATTATATTCACCAAGCTCAGATTCTATGACAATTTTATCAATAGTTATACCACGTTGTTTTATCCGTTCTGAGATTACCTCCTCTACATTTTCCGATGAACGTTCAATATACATCTGCTCAAAATCCTCGTTGAGCTTTTCATATTCATCACTTTCCATGAGATCTTCCACCGAATTCAAATCAAGCTTGAAGCCCTCACTCACAAACGGAGCAAAAATCCCCAGTATAAGTACAAGAGCAAGTATCAAAGCGAACTGTTTTTTTAGCTTGCCCTCAGGAGCAGCCATATCTGTAAGACTGCTCACAACTCCTACTACACAAGCTGTCAGAATCGCAGATTTTAATATGTCCATGTTTTTAAACCCCTATATTCATTGCAGTAAGCATAAGCAGTGCCGTTGCGATCACAAAGACTAAAGAAAAACATATCACAACACTCAGTCCGATAGACATTACAGCATTGGTGCTTTTGAGAAATTCACTGCACTCTTTCTGTCCAAACAAGTCACTTATCATCTGAGAAAGAGATATTATAAACTTTATCGCAATAATGCTCAGTATCGGTTTGAGAACCATAATACAGATTATGATTATGCCTATCGTTCCGAGTCCTGTTCGTATAACACCAACACTGCTGTGGATCGTGGAATAAGCCTCCGAAACAGCACCACCTATCACAGGAATAAAGCTCGATGCTGCAAATTTCACTGCCCTTGTCGCAAGAGAATCTGTTGCCGTACCTGAAAAGCCCTGAATGGTGAGCAATCCAACAAAAATTGTCATCATTCCACCCATTATCCACTGACATGCTTTTTTTATCGACTCTGATGTACCACTGAATTGCAGATTCGGATTTATAGCCGATACAAGAGAAGTTGCAAGAACTATGCTCAGAAAGGGCATTATCACATGATTTGAAATATATCCTATCATCTCACAGATAAACAACGTTGTCGCATAGTAGCTTCCCGAAGCCGTAACGCTTCCTCCAACTGCCACAATGCTCGAAAAAACAGGTATATATGCCATCATAAATTCGGATAACCGTTCAAGTGAAGAGCGTATCACCTCAACGCTTGAGTATATTGTATCAAACATAACCGTTATAATAGAAAGAACTGCAATAATATTAAAAGTCCTTGTTACCGATGATGCCTCCGGCGCTAAGCTCTTTGCAACAACGCATAATATCGTTATAACAATTATCTTGCCAAGCATCACCATAGGCTTTTTCAGCACGTCCGTAAAAGATGATACTATGCTTTCAATAACAGAGCCAATTGATATTTTTGAAATACTCTCAGGCTTTTCAAGAGATATTTCCTGCTCCTGAAGTATCCTGTTGACATCATCATCTGTTGCACTTTCTATTTCCTGAGCAATATCATCAGCTATCTGCTGATAATCCTCCTGCTGTGAAACATCCTGCTCATTTTGTGCGTATGCAGGAATACTACACCAGCCAAACAGCAGTAACACCAAGATCAATAAACCTGTTTTTTTCATATTAACAACGCTTCCACAATCCCAATAAGCACCCTGAACAACGGTAAAGCTGTCACCACCATTGCAATACGTCCTGCCAGCTCAAGCTGTGACGCAACAGCACCCTCTCCACAGTCACGACAACAATCACAGCTAAGCTGAGTTATATAGCATATCCCAAGCCCCTTGAAAATGATAGTAATATAATCATCGTCCATATCAGCCAGTAAGAACAGCTCTCTTATAGTAGATGTCACATCTGTTATCTCACCGATCACTTTCATCACAATTATGCAAACCGTACAAAGCATTACTGCAATTTTTATCTCACCTGCGTCTTTTTCAAGCACCTTACAGATTATACAGGCTACCAGACTAAAGCCTGCTATCATAATAATATCCATCAAACCAAACCAAAAACGGACTTAATCGTATCAAAAAGATCTGCTATCTGATTAACTATCATCATAAGCACAACGATGAGTCCTGCAAGTGTTGTCATCATCGCCTGTTCATCACGCTCAGCACGTTTAAGTAACAAGTTCAACACGGCTACAATTATACCTATTGCAGCAATTTTAAATACCAGATCAACGTCCATTTTATCTCTACCGTCCTTTCAAAGCCCGTCCTCAAACCAGAATAACAGCCAGAAATGCTCCTCCCAATGCTCCGAGAGAATTATAGAGTCTGCATTTTTGCACACTCTCTGCTCTGAGAGTATTCAGCCTGTCCGAAAAATATGCCATATACTTTTTAGCCATTGCTATTTGCCCGTCAAGATCACAAGTCCCGAACTGCTTAAAAAATCCAAAAAGCTTTTCCGATTCCTGAGTATCAAGACCGTCTTTATTTGCCCTGACAGCTTCCAATACCTTTTCCCGTATTTCAGGGCTACCGGTATCAATATCAAGAAATTTCAGTCCACCGAAAAGTGTACTTTCCTTTAAATGCAGGATAAGTTCAGGGTATGTAACTGCACTGAAGTTCATAAGCATTATCGTTTCTGTGAACATATCGTTCAGCAATTCAAGAGTTGCAATATGCCTTTTGAACTTTGATGACATCGAAAACCCACAGCTTATACCTGCAAGCATTATTAAGATTATACCTGTAAATTTAACCACTCTGTCACCCTCATAGCTTGTAAAAGCTTACAAGCTGACCACAAACCGAGCCTGTCCCTAAAATCCCTGCATAGTCAAAAACCTTTTCTTTCATCAGTTTGGAAATTGCAGGACGTTTTTTCATCTCATCAAAGCTTCCTGCATGACAAGTAGCAACCAGCTTCACACCCGAATTCACAGCATATTCCAACGCCGATAAATCTCCCTTTGCACCAATCTCATCACACACAAGTATAGTCGGTGACATGACCTTGACTGCAATAGTTATACCGTCATATTTATCGTAACAGTTGAAAATATCGGTCATTTCTCCAACATTATTCTGTGGAACACCATCCTTTGAAGCCGATAATTCATTACGCTCATCAATAAGTGAAATCCGGTACTTTCCCCCAAGAATCCTGCACAGATCCCTCAGAACAGTAGTCTTTCCACAAGCAGGAGGTCCACCGATGAGAAGCGATGCAGGACCATCTGAAAAAGCCTTTCTGTAAACATCTTCACCTGCACCGATAATTTCCCTTGCAATGCGTATGTTCACTGAGGATATATGCTTGACCGAGTCAACGCTGTTATAATCGGAATCTAAAATAGCTGTACCACAAAAGCCTACTCTGTTTCCTCCATCAATAGTTATGTATCCGTTGGAAATTTCCATATGATAGCTATGCAGCGAGTTCCTGAAAGCACGCTTATAAGCTGTGTCAATGTCCTCAAAAGTCACGTTCACTGCATTTTCACAGGTGTTTTGCAGCTTGCCGTCACAGGTGACAAAATACTCCTTACCAAATAGATTTGCCGTCAGCCTTCTGCCAAGTCTGAGTCTTATTTCCTGAATATGCTCACGTTCAAGCTCAGAAATACTGAAAACTGCACTTCTGATTTTCGGTGTCAGCAGTTCGCAGGCAGAACCGAGCTTGTTTTTTCCACACAGCATGTCTACTACCTCCCATCATTTCACCTAACACATACTATGCTGATTCCGCCTCTCATATTCCGGACAATCTTTCAGGGCATAAAAAAAGTGACCAAGCGTTAAGCTTAGTCACTTTCAGATTAATTTTATTCAGCCGAGTCAAGCATACTTACTGCTTTCATCATGATAGCACATTCAAGACGTTTTTTCTGTATCTGGCATGAAAGCTTGTGGGCATTGTGAATATCACCTGCATAAATGTAGTTATTTGCATTGCAACCACCACTGCAATAGAATTTTGCCCAGCACTTTTTACATTCAGGTTTTGAATACACATGAGTTGATGCAAAAGTGTTCTTGATGTCAGTATTGAATGTTCCGTCATGAAGATTACCCATTTTGAAATCATCAATTCCAACGAACTGATGACATGGGAAAATATCACCGTCAGGCGTTATCGCAACATACTCATTTCCGCAACCACAGCCTCTTAAACGCTTGATAGCACAAGGTCCCTGGTCAAGATCGAGCATAAAATGGAAGAAGTTTATAAACTTGCCTTCACTTTTAATTTTCTGAATCTTTTCAGCAAGCACTTCATACTCTTTGAAAATCTTAGGCAGATCAGCCTCAGTTATCGCATAAGGCTCACTTGAATCAGCCATAACAGGTTCAACTGAAATCTGGTCAAAGCCCATATCATAAAGATGCATAACATCCTCAGAAAAATCAAGGTTATATTTAGTATAAGTACCTCTTACATAATAATCCTTGTCCTTGCCACGCTTTTCGACAAGTTTCATATAATTTGGAATTATCTTGTCATAACAACCAGTGCCGTCAACACGTTTTCTAAGACGGTCATTAACCTGTTTTCTGCCGTCGATTGAAAGTACCACGTTTGACATTTCCTCATTGATAAAATCAATATTGTCATCATTGAGGAGCATACCATTTGTTGTAATGGTGAATCTGAACTTCTTTGAACATTCCTGCTCTCTTGAACGAGCATATTTAACTATCTGCTTTACGACCTCAAAATTCATAAGCGGCTCTCCGCCAAAGAAATCAAGCTCAAGGAACTTTCTGTCGCCTGAATTTTCGATAAGAAAATCAATAGCTTTCTTACCCGTTTCAAAGTCCATAAGCTTTCTGCCTACACCAAAATCTCCTGTTGAAGCAAAGCAATATTCACATCTCAGATTACAGTCATGTGCAATATGAAGACACATTGCCTTTATAGGAGATGCAACAGATGTGAGTGCAAACTTCTCATAATCGTCCTCACTGAAGAGTATCCTGTCGTTATAAAGCTCTCTCAGCTCAGCATAACACTCCTCGATCTCCTCAGCAGGATAAGCCTTTGAAAGCTTGTCCATTGCATGTTTCGGACACTTTTCATCAAATGGCGGTTCAACATTGTCAAGGAGATCATAAGTCAGATCATCAACGATATGTACTCCACCACTGTTGACATCAAGCAGTACATTAAATCCGGAAAGTTTAAATTTATGTATCATAAAAAATCAACCTTTCGATAGTATTGTCACAAAAAATTAAAGGGACATAAATGCCCCTTTAACATAAAGCCATGAAAAAATATTATGCTTCTCTTTCGCACTTCTGGTTAGCAACAGTGCATGAAGTCTTGCAAGCAGACTGACAAGAAGCCTGACACTTACCACAGCCACCCTTAGTTGCTGTCTGTTTCAAGTTTGCTTTATTGATAGTCTTAATATGCTTCATAACATTTCCTCCATAAAATTTTTTGATAAAATTATTATAGCACAATAGCCATTTACGTTTATGAATTATCGGTGAACGTATAATTAAATTTCCTGCAATTCTAAGAAAAACGACTGTTTTTGCTGTTGACACCGACAATTCCACCGACAGCTCCGCAAACAATAGTAAGTAAAAGCTTTAATGATGGCGAAAAGCCTGCAATGGTGCGTATAAAAAACATACTGATCATAAGTATCACAAAGAACATGAATAAAGAACAGATTACACCCATAAGAAGCCCGTTTTTCCTGCGTTTTTTAGCAGCAAAATATCCTCCTGCATACGCTCCGACACACAGTGCCACGCATGAAAGCACCGTTACAATACTATCGTTCACATCAATTTTTGATATTATAAAAGCAAAAACGAGGATGCACAACAGAATCACTGCAAAACCTCCGATTGATGATAACAATATGTTTGCAACAACAGCTGATTTCCCATTAAAAACCCGTCTTTTTCTCGGCATACAACTCACTCCCAAGCAAATTATACAGCAAAACCATTTCATTAAGAAAATGCATTCTCTCAATAAAACAGTATCACTATATTATTTTATTTGCAAAGCCAAAAAAGTATACCAAAAAATAAAGACCTGTCATTTTTCAGACAAGTCTTCGTGTTTCAATTAATTATCGTGAATAGTTTCAACCTTAGCGATTGCCCACTTTTTAACACGGATCTTACTTCTATCTCCACCTGTTTCGATAACAACAGTATCATCCTTGATTGAGAAAACGATACCAACGATTCCACCGTTTGTTATAACCTCGTCACCGATCTCAAGAGCATCTCTCATAGCTGCATCTTTTTTCTCCTGCTTTTTCTGTGGACGAATGATAAAGAAATAGAAAAAAGCAATGATAAGAACAAGCGGAATGAGTGTTACAAATGTTCCAAGTCCACCTGGATTAGCCTGAGTTCCGGTCAAAATTGTTGTAATATTCATAAAATTTAGTCCTCCATTTGACAAAAATTAATACACATTTATTATATCATACTAATTTTTGATTTTCAATAGTTTTCAGAAATTTTTTGCCAAGAAAAATCGGAGTAAAATACATTACTCCGATAAAAATTTCATTTTCCCTGAATATACTTGTCAATAGCTGAAGCTGCAGTTTTTCCAGCACCCATAGCAAGGATAACCGTTGCTGCACCTGTAACAGCGTCACCACCTGCATAAACACCCTCTTTGGTTGTCGCCATATCGTCCTGATTAACGATAAGACAACCTCTGCTATTGGCTTCAAGGCCCTCTGTAGTACTTCTGATAAGTGGGTTAGGAGATGTTCCGATAGCCATGATAACAGTATCAACATAAAGAACATAGTTAGAACCCTTGACTTCAACAGGACGACGTCTGCCACTTTCGTCAGGCTCACCAAGCTCCATTTTAACACATTCGATACCACTTACGTTACCATTCTCGTCGCCAAGCACCTTGACAGGATTGTTAAGCACCATGAATTCAATGCCCTCTTCCATTGCGTGATGAACCTCCTCACGTCTGGCAGGCATTTCGTCAAGTGAACGTCTGTAAACAATATAAACGTGTTGGGCTCCAAGTCGCATAGCTGACCTTGCAGCATCCATTGCAACGTTACCACCACCGACAACGGCAACGGATTCCGACTTCTTGATAGGAGTGTCATAATCTTCAAGATAAGCCTTCATAAGATTGATTCTGGTGAGATACTCGTTAGCAGAGTATACACCGACAAGACCTTCGCCTTCAATCCCCATGAATCTTGGAAGTCCTGCACCCGAACCGATAAATACCGCTTCATAACCTGCATCTATAAGCTCATCAACAGAAAGCACCTTACCGATAACCATGTTTGTCATTATCTTGACTCCCATGTCTTTAAGATTATCAATTTCTTTCTGAACAATAGCCTTTGGAAGTCTGAACTCAGGAATACCATACATAAGCACACCACCAGCAGTGTGGAACGCCTCATAAATTGTAACATCATAACCAAGCTTAGCAAGATCACCTGCACAAGTAAGGCTTGAAGGCCCTGCTCCGACAATAGCAACCTTGTGACCGTTTGATACAGGCTTTTCATTCGCAACAGCCTTGTCCATCATGTAATCAGCACAGAATCTTTCAAGACGTCCGATAGCAACAGGCTCACCCTTGATACCCCTGACGCACTTTGATTCACACTGTCTTTCCTGTGGGCAAACTCTTCCGCTTACTGCAGGAAGGCTGTTTGTAGACTTAATTATCTTATATGCTTCTTCAAATTCACCTGCTGCAACCTTTGCAATAAATTCAGGTATCCTTACACTTACAGGACAACCACTTACGCAAGGCATATTTTTGCAGTTAAGACATCTTGTTGCCTCTTCCATAGCCTGCTCTTTAGTATATCCCAGGCTGACTTCTTTAAAATTTCTTGCTCTTACCTTTGGATCCTGTTCTGCGACAGGAGTTTTAGTCAAGCTCATGTTTGGCATTATCTCACACCTCTGGTCAATCTGCAAATATGTTTTGATTCATGTTCTTTATAAGTAGCGTTTCTTCTCATAAGCTCATCAAAGTCAACCTTGTGTCCGTCAAAATCCGGACCGTCAACGCAAGCATATTTGAGCTGACCGTCAACAGTTACACGACAGCCACCACACATACCCGTACCATCAATCATAATAGGGTTAAGAGAAACTGTAGTCTTTATACCATAAGGCTTCGTTGTCATGCAAACGAACTTCATCATCGGAAGAGGTCCGATTGCAATGACTTCATCATATTTCACACCGCTTTCGATAAGCTCCTTGAGCTTATCAGTAACAAAACCATGGAAACCATAAGAACCGTCATCTGTACAAATATGAAGTTCTGTTGAAACAGCCTTCATCTCGTCCTCAAGAATCATAATATCCTTGTTTCTGAAGCCTGCAATAAGATCAACATGAACACCCATGCCAAAAAGCTTCTTTGACTGTGGATAAGCGATAGCACAACCTACTCCACCACCAACAACAGCCACTCTCTTGCAACCTTCCTGATATTTTGTTGCAACTCCCAGAGGGCCTGCAACATCAAGAATATAATCACCCTCATTAAGCTCAGACAAAGCCTTTGTTGAACCACCAATAGTCTGGAAAATGATTGTTATTGTACCCTTTTCTCTGTCATAATCAGCAATGGTAAGAGGTATTCTCTCACCCTTTTCATCAACTCTGTATATGATAAACTGACCTGCTTCAGCCTTTTTTGCAATGAACGGAGCGTCAATTTCCATCAGAACGACCTGATCATTCAAAGCTTTTTTTCTTACTATTCTATACACTGTTATCCCTCTTGTATTTTATTGAAAACGTAAAACGTTTAATTCCTTAGCAAACCGGCATCCCTGCATAGACACAAAGATACTAAGATACATTATACATCAAAATATTAAAAAAAGCAAGCAATTTATCAAAATAACACATGTTGCACAAATAAAATCTAAAAAATCCCCTTAATGACAATAGTTTCGTGCATAATCCCTTGCTAATCTATAATAGCGTCTTTTATGCACTGTAATTCTGCATTTGTTCTTTCGGCAAGCTCCTGTACGGGTTCAAAAAGATTGATGTAATTATAGAGTGCAAACCCTCCATAGTTTTTGATCTGCTGTGATGAGCTTATCTGTTCTGCAATAATTCCCGTGTTCTGTAAAAACTCGTCCTCCTCACCTATCTTATAAACACCAAGTCCGATAACAAGACTCACGCTATCGCAGGTCACAATACTGCTCCAATCCTCTGCCGTCTGCACAAAGGGTTTGATGCTGTTTTCAAAACCGAAGTAGATCTGTGGAACGATATAATCAATATAGTCCTCCTCACTGCACCACTTTTTCACGTCAGCATACATAAACTGATAGTTATTTTCCATGTTGCCCTGTGGTGAAACTCCAAAAAGCACATTTGGATTTACATCTTTCACTGCATCATGAATGGCTTTCACCATCTTGTTTACATTGCTTTTTCTCCATTCTGAAAGATTTTCGGTGACACCTGTTTCAACATATATCCCCGAATCAAAATATGCTTCTGTCGTCGGATAAAAATAATCATCAATATGAATACCGTCAACATCGTAATTCTTCACAATTTCTCTCACACCATCAGCAATAAGATTTCTCACATCTTCAACCGCAGGGTTAAGCCAATAGTGATTATCTGAATCTACTTTCACAAGATATTCGTCATACTTATCCCTGGCTGAAAACCACCGTCCGAGTGCAAAACGCTCAGGTATAAGAAGCATATTTTCTTCAGTTTCACATCTCATAGGGTTTACCCATGCATGAAAAGAAAGTCCTGCCTCATGTGCATTTTCAAGCATTATTTCAAGAGGGTCAAAATCAGCCTCACTGCCCAGCTCTCCTGAAACAGCCTTTGTAAACGGATAAAACTCCGATTTATAATAAGCATCACCAAAGCTCCTGACATGAACATAAACCGTATTGCAACCGAGAGATTTTATCTTTTCATAAGCCTGCAGAATGTTTTCCGAAAACTCGTTTTCAGTCTTGCCAAGTAGCATGTGTTGCAAGTCGATATAAGAAATCCATACTGCTTTCTGCTCCTTAAAATTTATCGGCTCATAGTTATCCGTCTGCTTTTCCTCATATTGCACCTGATAGCCATAGCCTGACGGTATCGGCGAAACCTGCTGTATCATCGGCTTGCTTTGCCTGCCTGTACATGACGCACAGATAATCATCGCAAGTGCTGTCGTAATAATTCTTCTCATCATTATCCGTCCTTTCTGATACAAAATATATTTCATATCAGTCTTTTTTATTCATAAAAGATAATTGACGAATAAATGCAATGATATACAAAAAGGCATTGCAAAAATGCAATGCCCAACTAAAATTATTCTTCTTTTACACGTTTTCTTTCGGCCAGATATTTCTCAATACGCTTTCCGATAAGATTAACTGCAATCGCTATAAGTATTCCAAAAAGTGATCCGCAAATTACGTCTGTAGGAAAATGCACTGCAAAATATAGCCTTGAAAAAGCTACGCCTGATGCAATAACCAATGCACCGATTCCCCATTTTTTGTTTTGCAAAAACAGTGCCATTGCCGTAGCAAATGAGGAAGCCGAGTGTCCTGATGGGAAAGAAAATCCTGATGGACGTGATATAATAGTATCAATCTCAGGTCGCTGTATAAACGGTCGATCCCTTGCAACAAGAGGCTTAATCACACGATCATTGAGCAGAAATTCTATTAAAAGTGTCACAGCAAGATATACTCCGATTTTTCTTGTCTTTGGTATGCAAAGCAACACAATGCATAGTCCTATCCACAGACGCCCATGGTTACTTGCATATGTAAGACACTTCATTATAAACGTAAAAACATCATTATGACACGTCTGAATAAAATCAAGGATTGCAAAATCCATAATGAAAACCTCCGAATAATCATTTTTAGTATTGTACCACATCTATATAAAAAAATCAACGAAAAAGTTGCTAAGTCCATAGATTTTGTGCTATAATATTTTTAAGTATAATAAAAAGGAGTCTTTTATTTGTTCAGACTATTCAAATATCTCAAAAACTATAAACTGCAAACTATAATCGCTCCTCTGTTCAAAATGACAGAAGCTTGCTTTGAGCTTGCTGTTCCATTGGTAGTAGCAAGCATTATTGATAACGGCATCCAGAATAAAGATACCTCCTATATTTATTTAATGGGAGGCATAATGGTACTTCTCGGATTGCTGGGATTAGCCTGTTCTCTGACCGCCCAGTATTTTTCAGCAAAGGCTGCATTCGGCTTCGGAACGGAGCTAAGACGTGATATGTTCCACCACATAAACAGCCTTTCCCATACAGAGATCGACAAGCTGGGAAGTTCATCACTCGTAACAAGGATAACAAGTGACATCAATCAGGCCCAGACAGGTATCAATATGATTCTGCGACTGTTTCTGCGTTCACCGTTTATCGTCATCGGCTCAATAATAATGTCTTTCACTATATCAGTAAAGCTCACACTGATTTTCCTGATAGCTTCACCAATACTGGGACTGATAATATATTTTATCATGAGCAAAACTGTTCCGATGTTCAAGAAGATACAGAAAAGACAAGATAAAATTACCCTGCTGACAGGTGAAAACCTTATGGGTGCAAGAGTTATCCGTGCATTTTCACGTCAGAAAAACGAGGAACAGGAGTTTGTAGATAATGCAGAACAGCTTAAAGAGCTACAACTCTCAGCAGGACGCATTTCAGCACTCATGAACCCTGCAACATACGTTGTTGTCTATGCAGCTATAATCGCAATTATCTGGGTGGGTGGGATAAACGTCAATACAGGTTCTCTCACTCAGGGAGAAGTTGTCGCACTGCTAAGCTATATGAACCAGATACTCCTTGCACTGCTTGCTGTCGCACTGCTTATAACATCCATCACCAAAGCACAGGCATCAGCAATAAGAATAAACGAAGTTTTTGACGTTAAAACCACTATCAGCGATGAAAATAATATTACCATTACCACATCAGATTCAGAAAACGCAGTCGAGTTCAAAAACATCACATTCTCGTATAACGGCTCTGACGAACCTGCCCTTGAGAACATAAGCTTTGCCGTAAAAAAAGGTGAAACTGTCGGTATAATCGGCGGTACAGGTTCAGGTAAATCAACACTCATAAATCTTATACCGAGATTCTATCAGGCACAACAGGGAGAGCTTCTGATAAACGGCAACGACATTAAAGCATACCCTCTTGAACAGCTCCGAGGTAAAATCGGTATTGTTCCACAAAAAGCCGTGCTATTCAAAGGCACTGTAAGAGAAAATATGCAGTGGAGAAACCAAAATGCAACTGATGATGAAATAATCAAGGCTCTTGATATTTCACAGTCACTTGATTTTGTAATGCAAAAGCCTGACGGTCTGGATTTCATGATACAAAGAGGCGGAAAGAATCTTTCAGGAGGTCAGCGTCAGCGACTCACTATCGCAAGAGCTTTGATAGGCTCTCCTGAGATACTTATTCTTGACGACTCATCCTCTGCTCTTGACCTTGCAACTGAGGCAAGACTCAGAAAAGCTATCCGTGAAAAAACTGTCGGAATGACCGTTTTCATCGCCTCACAGAGAATATCCTCGATTCGTCACGCAGATAAAATTATACTCCTGGATGACGGTAGAATCGTCGGTATCGGTACTCACGAACAGCTTTGTAATACTTGCGAGGTTTATCAGGAAATATGCCACTCACAGATGTATAACGACAGTAATACAAAGGAGGGACAGCATAATGCCTAGTATAAAAACGAAACAGCAATCAGCAATAAAGCCACTTCTCAGATATATAAAGCCATATTCCTGGATGCTTGTTGTGTCACTCATTTTTGCTGCTATCTCTGTTGCACTGACACTCTATGCACCAATACTCATCGGTTATGCGATAGATAAAATCATAGCTGAAGGAAAGGTAGATTTTGAAGGAATTGCACCTATCCTTATAAAGCTCGGCATAGTCGTTGCCGTAACAAGCCTTGCGCAGTGGATAATGACTCTATGCACCAACAAAATCTCATACCTGACCGTAAGGGACATTCGCACAGAGGCATTTGCAAAGCTTCAAAAACTCCCTCTGAAATATATCGACTCGCACCCTCACGGTGACATCATAAGCCGTATTATCACTGACATCGAGCAGATTTCAGATGGCTTGTTGATGGGATTCACTCAGCTTTTCACAGGGCTTGTAACCATTTTCGGTACTCTCGGATTCATGCTTTCGATAAATGTAAAAATCGCACTTATCGTTGTCATAATAACTCCACTATCGTTATTTGTCGCAAGATTTATCGCTAAAAACACCTTCAAGCTTTTCAGAATGCAGTCAGAAGCAAGGGGCGAAATGACATCACTTGTTGAAGAAATGGTCGGCAATCAGAAAATCGTCAAAGCCTTTGCATATGAAACTGAGGCAGAACAAAAATTTGAGCAGACAAATCTTCACTTGCAGAAGGTCGGAGTCAAGGCTGTATTTTTCTCATCTCTTACAAATCCTTGTACAAGATTCGTAAACGGTCTTGTATATTCGGCGGTTACAATACTTGGTGCATTTTCAGTTATAAACGGCAACTTCTCAGTTGGTCAGCTCAACTGTTTTCTCACCTATGCAAACCAGTACACCAAACCGTTCAACGAAATTTCAGGTGTCATAACAGAACTTCAGAGTGCTTTTGCATCAGCAAGACGTGTTTTTGATATAATTGACGAACCTGCCGAGCCTTCAAACAAACCTGATGCTATCGTAATGACAAGCGTTGATGGTACTTTGCAAGCTAAAAACGTTGATTTTTCATACACACCTGACATATCGCTTATTGAAAATCTCAACCTTGACGTAAAATCAGGAGAACGAATTGCAATAGTCGGTCCGACAGGTTGCGGAAAAACAACCATTATAAATCTGCTCATGCGTTTTTATGACGTAAATAAAGGCGAAATTATTATGAGTGGCGTTCCGATAAAGGACTGCACAAGGGATTCAATGAGGTCAATGTATGGAATGGTCTTGCAGGAAACGTGGCTGAAAACAGGTACAATCGCTCAAAACATTGCCTATGCAAATCCCGACGCTACAATGCAGGAAATAATCTCTGCAGCAAAATCAGCATACTGTCATAGCTTTATCGAGCGTCTGCCAAATGGATATGATACTATCATATCTGATGAAGGTGGCTCGCTCTCACAGGGACAAAAGCAGCTCCTTTGCATAGCAAGAGTCATGCTCTCGCTTCCACCTATGCTCATTCTTGATGAGGCAACCTCTTCGATCGACACTCGTACCGAAATACTGATCCAGCGTACCTTCAACAAAATGATGCAGGGCAGAACGAGCTTCATTATTGCTCACAGACTTTCGACGATACAAAATGCCGATTGTATTCTCGTTATGAACGCAGGAAAGATAATCGAACAGGGTACTCATGACGAGCTTATGAAGAAAAACGGCTTTTATACAAATCTT
Source organism: Ruminococcus sp. (assembly GCA_030533265.1). Classification (GTDB taxonomy): domain Bacteria; phylum Bacillota; class Clostridia; order Oscillospirales; family Ruminococcaceae; genus FB2012. Next base: position 43,699 of record JAUNJM010000010.1, read on the forward strand.
TATAATTCACAGTTTTCTGTAAGCTGAAAAAAAGACGGTTTAAAATGAAATGATATAATGATGGTAGACACAAAAAAGTGTCTGCCATCATTTTTTGT
>JAUNJM010000001.1 GCA_030533265.1 Ruminococcus sp.
ATGGAGAGGTTCCGGACGTGCCTGCAGACAAGCTCTCAGCAATGTACAGCATTGCCTTCTATGAGGGAGAAACACAGATAACAGATACAACAAATTACGGTGCATATTCATATATTTATGCAACACTTAATTCAACATCTGCATCTGAAGATCTCAAGAACCTTGTAAGAGCTTTGTATAAGTATTCTGTAGCTACAGAAGATCTTCTTGCAACTATCATAGGTTAATTGTAAGATTAACTCAAAATGGTTTGAAAAAATTCACACCACATCGAAGTTTTTCGGTGTGGTGTTTTTATGATTAAAGCGATTTACACTAAAAAATGTAGAGTGTTAATAACGTATAGGCATTTTGACCAAAAATCGTTCTCGTTCTTGCTTTTTTATAACGTTTTTATTATCATTTCTTACAAACTTCATTGAGATATCTTGAAATATAAAGTTTTATGAGCTATAATTAACGGGTATACTTTTTTTAAGGAGGGAAAGCAATGATAGAAAAACTCATATCAGCAGCGGTAGCATTTTCACTTGCTATCAGTAGTGTAGTTATGCCGGGAGCAAGTCTTTTGGCAGGAGCTGCAACAGAAGGTGTAAATGCTGTTGCTGCAACAGAAGCACCAACATTTGAGACGATCAGTCTTACGTTGACAGGAATAATCGGAGCAAACGTATTCTACACGATTCCTGACGCTTATCTGACTGAGAATTATATTGTTGAAACAGAATTTACAGGAGCAGGAGTATCAAAGGTTACAGTACCTTTAGATGTAAACAAGGTCGTATCAACCGCAGGTAAAAAGCATTACATGTTTACACTTCCGGTTAAATCATGCAACATGCAAAAGGAATACTTTGCACGTCTTTATGTAAGAAAAGCATCAGACCGCTCAACAGTAGCAACAACAGGGCGTGACACAGTAGTTGTCAGTAACTATGTAAATGCATTTGCAGCATCCAGTGATGCAATCAAGAGTGCATTCGGAAAAGCCATGCAGACATATGGTTACTATTCACAGAAAATGTTCAATGATCTGGAGGAGCTTCCAAATATCACATTGCTTAACTTGAGTGACGTAACAACAAGCACAGTGGCAGACTATGAGTCTGATATAAGACCTTATAGAGGAACAATAAAGGGAGAAATCTCACAGACATCACTATATCTTGATTCAGGAACAGGAATCAGAGCGTATCTTTCAAATCTGAGTGCAGATGTAGATACAAGCAATCTATATATGCAGTACAAGGTAGGAACAGTAACTAACAGAGTAAAGGTACAGCGGGATAATGCAGGAAAATATTATGGAGAGGTTCCGGACGTGCCTGCAGACAAGCTCTCAGCAATGTACAGCATTGCATTCTATGAGGGAAAAACACAGATAACAGATACAACAAATTACGGTGCATATTCATATATTTATACAACACTTAATTCACCATCTGTATCTAAGGATCTCAAGAACCTTGTAAGAGCTTTGTATAAGTATTCTGTAGCTACAGAGGCTCTTCTTGAATCGTTACCACCTGATGATTCCAGCTCAACCCCTGACTCATCATCAGTAGCAGACTCATCAAGCAAAGTTGATGACAGTTCATCAGTAACAGATTCAAGTTCAGTTTCAGATGAAAAAGGTGCCGCTTACACAGGTGAATATGTGAATTTGTTTGCAGAAATGGGAATTTCCAGTCAGAAAGTAGAGCAAAAACTCAATGATGCATTTAATCAGTTGTTTTATGGTACTGACGGTAAGGATATTATAAACGAAGGAAAAAGAGTATATTATCCTGTCGGCGATGATATGGCATATATATACGATACAGGAAATAATGATGTTCGTTCCGAGGGTATGTCATACGGAATGATGATAGCCGTACAGATGAATAAAAAAGAAGAATTTGATAGGCTATGGAAATGGGCAAAGACATATATGTATCATTCGTCAGGCGAAAGAAAGGGTATGTTCGCATGGCAGTGTACCACATCGGGTGACATAAAGGATAATAACTCTGCCCCTGACGGCGAGGAATATTTTGCAGCAGCACTGCTCTTTGCTTCAGCAAGGTGGGGTGACGGAGAAGGTATATATAATTACCGTAGTGAAGCACTCAATATTTTGAGCTATATGCTTTATGTTAACGACAGACCGGGTTATCAGCTTAACACTGCCATAGACCCTGACCGCAAGATGGTCGTATTCGTACCGTATGGCAGTGCGGCTACATTTACTGACCCTTCATATCATGTTCCTGCTTTTTATGAGCTCTTCGCAAGAGAATCACCGGATAAGACTACATGGTTGGAGGTTGCAAAAACCAGCCGAGAGTTTTTCAGAAAATGTACACATGAAAAAACAGGTCTTTCTCCTGAGTATGCTACATTTGAAGGCGAGGGCTGTGGCGGCAGAGGTGACTATGGTTATGATGCTTGGCGAGTTCCTATGAATATAGCAATGGACTACTCATGGTGGCGTAAAGACGACGAGTGGCAGGTGGCATATGCAAACAGGATACAGAGCTTTTTCCACAGCGAGGGTATAGGCCAGTATCTTGATAACTATACTCTTGATGGTGTAGCAAAATATAACGCTGATCATTCAATCGGAGCAGTAGGTTGTAATGCTGTTGCGTCGCTTGCTGCAGACCATAATAAGAAATGGGATTTTGTAAGAGAACTCTGGACATCTCCTATACCGGAAGGAAAGTGGAGATACTATAACGGTTTGCTTTATATGCTGTCACTATTAAATGTTTCAGGCAATTATAAAGTATATATGTCCGAAAATGCTACACTGGAACTTCCACCTGAGCCTGTAGAAGAAGCCATACCTGACGGCGCATGGTCCGAAATACTTAACCATACGCAGACACTTAGTGCTAATACGTCAAATTATAAGCCGTACTCTTCAAGTTCAAGTATTTCATTTAACAAATTTGGTCCTTCATCAACCCAGTGTTTGCAGATCACCGGTGGAGGTGCTTCAGGAGCTTCAGGAATAAAGCTTAACGTTTCTGACTTACTTAAGGATGGTGACTATGCAAAGGCTGAGTTCAGGATACATGTAACAGGTGCGACAGAGTCGATACAGGCGTTTTTAACTGACGGGAATAATCGTTTGCCAATGAAATATTCCGGAACAGAAACATTTAAAACAGGTGAATGGATAAGCTATACAACCGCTCCGACGAAGGCCAAATCGGATAACGGTGAGCTGTACTTCTGCGTTACCAATGCATCGGGATTTTGGTATCTCGTTGATCTAGTTCTTTATAAGCTTGACCCTGAGTACATAACTGTATAACATCAATGTTTTAGATGAAAGTACAGAATTAAAATTACAGACACCACATCGAAGTTTTTCGGTGTGGTGTCTTTTATAAACAGAAATGACTTTGATCTTACATCAATGAGCATTTCATTCGGTCAGGAAAAATCAGATGACCCAACATCAGTTACAGTTAAGGTATACGTTAAATAAAAATTGTAACTTAAAATGATAAATGCCTCCTGTAAAAACAGGGGGCATTTTTTGCATAAAAATAAGCTCATGGATTTTGACCATGAGCTTTGCTATTTAATAATACATTACAACAGGAGTGTCGTAAGGGACGTTATTGTAAATAAATCTGGCACTTTCGAGAGTCATATTTATGCAACCGTGAGAGCCGTTGTATTTATATATCTCTCCACCGACATAGTTTCCACGCCACTGAGAGTCGTGCAGTCCGATACCGCATATCGAAACATTGTTCCAGTAAGCACAGGTTGTATCCCAGCGTTCACCATCAGCATTACTTGCCTTCATACGGAAGTTAGTCTGCTTATCCCAGAGCTTATACACACCTGGAAGAGTAGTTCTTACAGCAGAAGTTGTCTGACCTGAAACGATACCACATTCCCAGAGCTTTTTACCATTTTCATAGTACCAGAGAGTCTGATTTGAAAGGTCTATTTCTATATAGGTATTGCCGATGTCATCATTTTCTGAACGAGCTTCTTTTCTACCTGTGAAAACATAGTTGCCGTCATTGTAGTAAATTGGCTCAACCTTTGCATTTTTGCCTTTTTCGATCAGGTCTATGAGTTGATCACAGGTTTCGTCCTGATATATCCACCAGCCGTACTTAGCGTCAGAGCTTGTCGGAATGGTGATATTTCCCTGCAAAGTAGCCTTGAACTTTCTTTCAGTGTTATAGGTGTCGTACTTTTCAGCGAGCTTTTCAACATAAGCAGCAACTTTATCACGGTCAGCAGTGATTTTGTTGTTTTTGCTTATTTTGAGCATGTTCATAAGCTGTTCACCTGTGAGGGTTTCGGTAGTGTAGTTAAAATCGTATACGATCTTGACATTGCACATCTTGTTGTACTTATCGAGAGTAGCTTTCAGGTCATCAGCCTTAATTTTCGGCTCAATATAGCACCCTGAATCAACGGCATTAATCTGGAAAACACCTTTGTCAAGCTGTTCTTTCACATACTTTGTAAGGATGTCGATCTTTAACTGGTCGCCCTGAACAGCATCTTTGATTATGTACTTATTATTATCAAAAACAATTTCAGCGTTCTTATTTTTTTCTTTACCAAAATCGGTATTTTTCATTACAGAAACGACTTTTTCAGGATCGTAAGTTACATCTGATTTAAAGGTATAATGGTTTTCGTCCCATATGCTTTTATACCATTTTTCTTTGTTGTTTTTTGTGAAAATGTCCTTGATTTTTTTAGCTGTATCACTTTTAAAACCGAGCTGTTCAACCGGAATTTCAACATTTTCTCCGTCATGCTTTGTGATAGTGAAATATGTTGGAATGTTAACGGTTTCAAAAAACGAAGAAGCTTCTTCAAGAGTCTGTCCACTGACGTTAATATCATTGATGAATGTATTCGGATTGAATTTATTCTTATACTTTGAGTTGCCCACAAGTAATGCAGTGACTATAAATGCGATTACCAGAACAAGTATACATATTAATAAAATCAAAGGAAAAACGAGTTTTTTGCTTTTTGTTTTTATATTTTCATGAGTGGTTTTGGTTGCCATTTATGAAATTCCTCTCTTTGTAATCTATGCACTAAATTATATCATATAAAAGTTTTTATTTCAATAGCATTTTTTTCTTATTTTCATTTTCATCTAAATGAATAAAAGCACAGTCAAAAGCTGTGCTTTTATTGTTTATTCTATTTTATTTAGCAGCTTCTATCATTGCATTTATAAGAGCTTCGCTTCGCCATTTTGCAGGCATATCACGATTCATAAGGCCAAATGTTTCACCGCTGACAAATGAACCATTATCCCAGACAACAAGAGGAACACCTGATGCCTTTGCTGCTTTGATGTAATATTCCATACACTCGATTCTGTCTTCAAGGTTGTCCTTATCCATACAGCCACATTCTGTAATGACAACAGGGATGTCCTGGCAAAGGAAGTAGTTTTCAAGGTTCATCATCAAGCTGTCGATATAGAAACCATCAGTTTCTGGATTGAATTTATCTGTTCCCGGCTTTGCGAGTGCAAAGTTATATGGCAGATAAGCATGAACAGAAACGATAATGTTTTTATCGTCCTTGCCGGCAATGCCTTCAATGTCGATAGCCTTCATGGATGATGCCTGATGTGAAGCACAGTAGCCTGTGAGAAGCAGACAACGTTTATCGTTGTTTCCACCTGAGCTTCTTACGGTATCATAAAAAGCTTTCTCATACTCGTTGATTATAGCCTGAGCAGCAGGAGTGCCTCCGGTCCATTCCTGGTCTGTATCACGGAGTCTTGGTTCGTTAAGAGCCTCAAAGAGAAGATGCTCATCATAGCCTTTGAACTCCTCAGCAATCTGCTTCCACAAAGCTTTAAGTTGTTTGATGTCTTCCTCTTTGTTTTCCTCAGTCGGATAATACCAGTCTTCATGGTGAGTGTTGAGAATAACATATAAACCTTGGTTAATGCCATAATCAACAACCTCTTTGACTCTTGCCATCCACTCTTTATCAACGTTATATTTGTCATCCATATGTTTATTCCAGGTAACAGGAATTCTTGCAACGTTGAAGCCTGTATCCTTGAGGAGCTTGAACATATCCTCACGGGTTTTCTGGTTGCCCCATGAAACCTCGGCAGCAACTCCCGGAGCGTCATAAGCATCAAGTGTGTTACCCAAATTCCAGCCGATTTTCATTTCTGAAACAAGTTCTTTAGCTGTTATATTACGCATTTCCTTGATTTCAACGTCATCTGACGATTTCTTGTCACAACCGGCGAAGCAAGCTAATCCCAGACAAACAGAAGTGAGTAATGCAATAGTTCTTTGAATGATCATAAATATTCTCCTAAAACGTTCAGGTTATTCTTTACCAGTAGCGATTTTCATGAGAGCATCAATAAGCTGTGGTTCTCTCCACATAACAGGATCATCTCTGTTCATAGCACCGAAACGTTCTGACTGAGCACTTGCAAAGAATGTACCGTTATCCCAGAGTACACAAGGAACACCTACATTTTTAGCACATCTTAAAAGATATGACAGACATTCGATTCTTTCATCAACGTTATCTTTGTTAAGAGCACCAAATTCAGTTATAATAACAGGAATATCCATTGCAAGGAATGTTGATTCAATGTTCATGAACAAGCTTTCAAACATAGGACCGTCCTTTTCAGGATCAAACTGGTCGGTACCTGCTTCATTGTTTGCGAAGTCATAAGGGAGATATTCGTGGACAGAAACGATAATGTTCTTATCGTCCTTAGCAACGATACCTTGAATGTCAATAGCCTGAAGGGCTGAAACAAGAGGTGAAGCAGCATAGCCTGTAAGGAGCAGACAACGCTTATCGTTGTTTCCACCTGATTTTCTTACAGTGTCATAGAATACCTTTTCATATTCGTTGATAATCTTCTGAGCAGCAGGAGTACCTGCAGTCCATTCCATAGCAGTATCACGGAGTCTTGGTTCGTTAAGACCTTCGAAGAGAAGATGCTCATCATAGCCCTTGAACTCCTCAGCAATCTGCTCCCACAAAGCTTTAAGTTGTTTGATGTCTTCCTCTTTGTTTTCCTCAGTCGGATAATACCAGTCTTCATGGTGAGTATCAAGGATTATGTACAAACCGTTGTTGATACCGTAGTCAACAACTTCTCTTACTCTTGCCATCCACTTTTTATCAACCTTATAGTTTTCGTCCATGTGACCATTCCAGGTTACAGGAACTCTGACAACGTTCATACCTGTGTCCTTAACGAGCTTGAACATATCTTCACGAGCTTTCAGGTTACCCCATGAAGTTTCAGCAGCAAGACCTTTTGCAGCGTGTGCGTCAAGGGTATTACCCAGGTTCCAGCCCATAGTCATTTCAGAAACGATTTCCTTAGCTGTAACATCACGCATCGGTTTAATTTCTTCCTTCTTTTCTGATTTCTCACAGCCACTAAAACAGCATACACCCATGCTGAGGCTGAGGAGAAATGCAATGCTTCTTTTAAGTTTCATAAAAATTCTCCTTTTCTTATATCAGGGGATTATAAGCCCTGAAATAGTGTTGTTTTTTACCGCATTTATATAATCAAATATATTTTCAAACGGAGTTTCTGAAAAAACACCGCTCAAGCGTAAGGAAGTTAAGTGATGGTTATCACCTCCTGCAGTTTGTGGGAAACCATATTGCTCTGCATACCAGACAGCACGTTCATTGAACTTGTCGTCATAGTTTCCTGCATTATAGACTTCCACACCATCTACCCAATCAGGTAAAAGCTTTATCTCATGGATGTAATCAGCCTCTCTGAAAGGATGAGCGTGAACAACGATACCACCTGCTTTGTGAACACGGTCAACATATTCATAAGCATGGATGTCCATAATATCGCTGTTTTGGCAGAGCCAGTCGCAGTCCACACCATAGGTCAGCAGATCGGCTCCGTCATAAGTATATTCTATTCCAAAGAAAACCTTCAGTCCGATTTTTTCTCCCTCATTACGGGCATTTTCATACCCAAGACAGAATTGTTTAACACGGTCGTTCCAGTCAGTCCAGTGACGTATCGCACTGTTACCGTTGAAAAAGTGGTCGGTAACTATGATACCGTCATAGCCTTCGTCCTTGTATCTTCTGGCCTGTTCAGCAGCGGATGCAGTAGCACAGCCACTTGCCTCTCTGGTATGAAGATGCGTTTCATATTTATACATTATTCCACACCTCTGCTGATAACTTCAAGACACATCCTGCCGTTATGATAAGGACATTTCCAAGGGCCAACGATTTCCTTATGCTCAAATGGTTTTCCGTCAAAACCGACTTCATTATACCATTCAGAGCCTTCACGTTTATCTATTATACTTTCCTTGACGTACTCCCAGATAACCTTCGCTGCATCGAGATATTTTTCGTCACCGCATTTCTGATAAGCGTTGATAAAGCCGACAATAGACTCGGACTGTACCCACCAGACACGTTTCTTCTCGATATAATCCTTATCTCTTTCGGTATTCAAAGCACCGTTTTCAAAGGCAAGTTTGTAGATATTCTCAGTTATTCTGAGGTTCATGTTCTTGAATTGTTCGATAAGTTCCTCGTCACCGAGAGTTTCACAAGCCAGATCCATAAGCCATGTAGCTTCAATATCATGACCATAAGAGTGAATGTCACCGATCACGTTGAACTGAGTGTCAAAGAAAACTTTCAGAGCATCATTTTCAGCATCGAAAACTTTGTCTGTCACCTGTGAGAGTAAAAATCTCAGACGTTTTTCTACTCTTTCATTACTCTGTGCCTTCAAAAGCTCAGTGTAAGCTTCGATAAGATGCAAAACAGCGTTCATTGTCTTGTCAGCCATAAGACCGTTTTCAGACAGAGCATCATTATCAATAAGATCCCAGTTTTTTGAGAACGCTTCCCTGTAGCCATAATCATCAAGGGTATTTGATTCAATATCGTCAAAGAGCTTGTAGGAGAGATCAAGTGCGAACTTTTCTCCGCTTGCGTTATAATAAGCACTGAGTGCGTAAATCGCAAAAGCGATGTTGTATGTATGCTTCATGGTGTCGGTTGGTATGCCCTTGTAGTCGAGCATCCAATAGACGCCACCGTTGTCGTAGTCAATACAGTGATTTTTGATAAACTCAAAAGCATGATCGGCCAGGTCAAGGCATTTTTTGTCTTTCAGGACTGTATAGCATTTTGAGAAAAACCAGAGTATTCTTGAATGAAGGATAACACCTTTTTCAGCCTGCTTGTCAAGCTTGAGGTCATATCCCATGTAACCGTAAAAGCCACCGAATTCTTCGTCTTTAAGTCCAGCCCAGAATGGTATTATGTGAGTTGTCAGTTCATTTTTAATTTCATCTATAAACATAATCAACCTCCGTGCAGACTATTCAGTGATTTTTCGTGCTTCTATATAGAATCGTTTATCCTCTGCATGCCCCATAGAGAATGTTTTTCTCGGCAAAGCACCGTCACAGATAACAGTCGGGAAAAGCTCCTCCTTGCACATATCAGGAAGGATAAAGCCTACAGATTTTTTATCCATAGAAAGCTGATTTATAACGTCAATACCGTGGATATAATCCACTTTACCATCGTTTTTCTGCAAATAACCGTCGATGAAATTCTGCAAAGAACCGACAGTTAACTTTGATGACGGAGCATGAATATACATATCCTTAGCCACTCCGTCAAGGACTATCTGAATTTTTTGTTCGGATTTTTCTTCCGAAAGCTTCAGAGAGTCAGTAAGATCGTCAAGAAGCTTGTTCCTGTCAATGTCAGTAACAATTCTGTGAATAGCTTCAAATTCCAGAGCAGGAGAGTGAAGATTCACAATCTCGACCAGAGCATATCTTGCAGGGTGATTTGATAAATCCTTGTCAGGATTTTCTCTTTTGAGCTGTTCATAGAACTCCTTGGCAGTTGCAAGAGAGTGATTTCCGTCACCCATAGCGAAAACAAGAGGAGAGCTTTCGTCAAGACCGTATTTCTCGTTGAAGGTGTCAATATCAGCAAGCTTATCAAGAGCCTCAAAAACCTGCTCCTGCATAGCCTTAGTAAGCTTGTAGCCACTGATTGTCCCGCCGTTTTTCATAAGCTCAAACGAATAAACACTTTCCATCTCAGCCTTGCGCTGTTCAAGTGGTTCAATAACACTTTTTTCTCTGTCGTCAATAAGAATCATGATATGTGGAAGTTCGATTTCAGCACCACATCTCACCTTGATTCTTGGTGGGATACGTTCAACAACGGTAGCCTCAGTTGCTCTGACAGGAGTTTTTGAGCCTTTCTGATAGCTGTAGCCTTCAAGATCGAGCTTTCCGACAATACCTGCTCTCATCTTACCGTCAGACTGTATTCTTTCAATATAAATAATGCTATCCTTGTGTTCTTTGAATGTACAGCTGTCAAGATAATCTTTCATGTTGTTGTGAATTTTGTCGATACGCTGTTCAACGTCCTTATCTTCCAGGAAAACCTCAGGAAGAATAAGTTCAAGAGCAGACTTGCTATTTTGGGTAAGCTTTTCGACATCATACCAATAGTCAGGTTGTGAAGTATACTGGTCACAAGCAACTACAGCCCACTTTTCCATATCTGTATTCTGCGGAAGAAGAATATCCGCAGATTTAAAAGCCGTAGCCATATCAGGTACCTCCATTAAAAGAGTAATAAATCTGTTTTATGTTTAGTGTTTTGCAGCACAGCACTTCTTATATTTTTTGCCGCTGCCACAAGGACACGGATCGTTAGGTCCGATTTTGTTTGACTTTCTTGTAATACTCTGGCTGCTTCCGGTGTCTGGTTTAAGTACCTGTTCACGCTTAGGAGCAGGTGCAGCCTTCTGGACTTTGATAGTAAAGAGCATTCTTACAGTATCCTCACGGATAGAGTCGATCATAGCGTCGAACATATCAAAGCCTTCCATACGGTATTCAACTACAGGGTTTTTCTGACCGTATGAACGGAGTCCGATACCCTTTTTGAGTTCGTCCATATCGTCAATATGAGCCATCCACTTAGTGTCAACAACTTTAAGCAGAACGACTCTTTCGATTTCACGGAGCAGTTCTTCTCCGAGATCCTCTTCTCTCTTTTTGTAGATAGCATTTGCACGTTCAAGGAGCATATCCTTAATATCCTGTTTTGAGATCTCATCAAGCTCCTGAACGCTGTAGTTGAAATCATCTTCAACAGTAATTATACCTGCAAGATGGTCTTTCAGACCTTCAAGATTCCAATCATCATGGATTTCGTCATTATAGAGATAAAGGTCAACGCAGTTTTCAACAAAGTCCTTTATCATTGTAGTGATGTAGTCGTGAATATCCTCACCGTTAAGCACCTTCTGACGCTGACCATAAATGATCTCACGCTGGGTATTCATAACATCGTCATAGTTGAGTACATTCTTTCTTATATTGAAGTTTCTGCCCTCAATCTTCTTCTGTGAAGATTCGATAACATTTGTAAGCATCTTTGACTGGATAGGAGTGTCCTCATCAACATTTAGAACATTCATCATATTTGTGATTCTGTCACCACCGAAGATTCTCATGAGGTCATCTTCAAGTGAGAGATAGAACTTACTTTCACCGGGGTCGCCCTGACGTCCGGAACGTCCTCTGAGCTGATTGTCGATACGTCTTGCCTCATGACGTTCAGTACCGATAATGAACAGACCACCTGCATCAATAACGTCCTTAGCCTTTTCAGCAACTTCTGCAGAATATTTAGCGTAAAGATCCTTATATACTTTTCTTGCTTCGAGGATAGTTTCGTCATCAGTTTCAGCAAATCCGGTAGCCTCAACGATAATCTCCTCAGGAATCTCCATTTTCTTCATCTGAGCAGTAGCGAGATATTCAGCGTTACCACCGAGCATGATGTCAGTACCACGACCAGCCATGTTAGTAGCGATAGTGATAGCACCAAATTTACCTGCCTGAGCAACGATCATAGCTTCCTTGTCGTGATACTTAGCATTAAGAACCTCGTGCTTGATACCCTTGTTTTTGAGTAATCTTGAAAGATATTCTGACTTTTCAATAGAAACAGTACCAACGAGGACAGGCTGTCCTTTTTCGTGACACTTTATGATCTGTTCAATAACGGCATTGAATTTGCCTTTTTCAGTTTTGTATACAACGTCCGAGTGATCTATTCTGATAACAGGCTTATTAGTTGGAATTTCGATAACATCAAGCTTATAGATCTCTCTGAATTCGTCCTCCTCAGTAAGAGCAGTACCTGTCATACCTGAGAGCTTGCTATAGAGTCTGAAGTAATTCTGATATGTGATAGTAGCGATAGTCTTGGACTCACGTTCGATCTTGACACCTTCCTTAGCTTCGATAGCCTGGTGCAGACCATCATTGAAACGTCTGCCTATCATGGTACGGCCTGTAAACTCATCGACGATAAGAACTTCACCGTCTTTAACGACATAGTGTACGTCACGGATCATAGTACCATTAGCTTTGATAGCCTGATTGATATGGTGAAGCAGAGTCATATTATCAGCGTCCATGAGGTTTTCAACATTGAAAGCTCTCTCAGCCTTTTTAACACCTGCTTTTGTGAGTGTAGCAGTTCTTGCTTTTTCGTCAATGATATAGTCACCGTCGAGCTGATCATTATCAGCCTTGTCGTCTATTTCAACTACCGTTACAGGATGAAGTGTCTTAGCAAACTGGTCAGCGACTTTATAGAGGTCAGTAGACTTATCTCCAGGTCCTGAAATGATAAGAGGAGTTCTTGCTTCGTCTATGAGGATAGAGTCAACCTCATCCACGATAGCAAAAGAATGTTCTCTTTGAACCTTATCTTTTTTGTAGATTACCATGTTGTCACGCAAATAGTCAAAACCGAACTCATTGTTAGTACCGTAAGTGATATCAGCGTTATAAGCAGCACGTTTTTCTTCTTTGGTCATGCCGGCAAGAACGACACCGATACTCTGTCCGAGGAATCTGAAAACCTTACCCATTTCCTCAGCCTGGAACTTAGCGAGATAGTCGTTTACAGTAACGACATGAACACCTTTTCCGTTGAGTGAGTTTGCGTAAGCAGCAAGGCAAGCAACAAGAGTTTTACCTTCACCGGTTTTCATTTCAGCGATACGGCCCTGATGAAGCACGATTGCACCGATTATCTGTACAGGATAAGGCTTTTTGCCGAGTATACGGAAAGCAGCCTCACGGCATACAGCGAGAGCGTCAGCAAGCACGTCATCGAGAGTAGTCATGCCATCGCTGAGCTTATTTTTAAGAATATCAGTCTGTTCTCTGAGTTCCTTATCGGACATTGGCTGATATTTTGATTCAAGTTCAAGGACTTTTTCTTTTATCGGTTCAATTCTTTTAAGTTCTTTTTTAGAATAGTTGCCAAAGATCTTATCAATCAGGCCCATTATATTCATTCCACCTTTAATTTTCTATGATTTATTTACGCTCATAATGATACAAATATACATGATATATTATACACTAACACCTTTAATATGTCAAGAAAAATTTGCTGTTCATAAAGCAATCAGAAAAAAAACCGTCCCCTGATAACAGGGAACGGTTTGACTTACATTGGATTAGTTTGCAGCTTCAATAAATTTAACAATATCACCAACAGTTTTGATATTTTCAACCTCTTCATCAGGGATCTCAGCATCAAACTCTTCTTCGATAGACATTATAAGATCAACAACATCGAGAGAATCAGCACCAAGATCATCAATGATTGAAGCCTCCATAGTTACATCAGCTTCATCAGCATCAAGCTGGTCAACAATAATATCGCGTACTTTTTCAAATACCATATCAAGTACCCTCCAATCTTAAATGTTATTTGGTAGTCATTTTTGATTACCACTAATCAGCAGAATTATCAGCTTCTTGAAACTCACCGATTATTCTAAATTTATTATAGCGTTCATTTAGTAATTCGTCAAGTCCTTTTTTTAATTTTCTTTGCAAAGCTTCAGAAAGGTAATCAGAAATATATTCAGCAGTTTGTTCCGGATCAGTGTGAGCACCACCGAACGACTCTGGGATAATAGCGTCACAGACCTTTAGTCTGACTAAATCCTCAGCAGTTATCTTCATAATATCGCAAGCTTCGCGTTCTCTGGATGGGTCTTTCCAGAGGATTGAGGCAAAGCCACTTGGAGAAATAACAGAATAGATAGCGTTTTCAAGCATAGCAAGCTCATCGCAGACTCCCATCGCCAAAGCTCCACCGCTTCCACCTTCACCGAGAACGATGCTTATTACAGGAACTTTCAGTGTCATAAAATCCATAATGTTCTTTGCAATAGCTTCACCCTGACCACGTTTTTCGGCCTCAACACCGGGATAAGCACCAGATGTGTCGATAAAGCATATAACAGGGCGGTGGAATTTTTCTGCCTGTCTTGCAAGACGCAGAGCTTTGCGATAGCCTTCAGGATGAGGCATACCGAAGTTACATTTTTTATTTTCGTCAAGGTTCCTGCCTTTGACCTGAGCAATAACAGTAACAGGCAGTCCCTTGAAATAGCATATACCACCCATGATTGCACCATCATCACCATAGTGTCTGTCACCGTGCATTTCAAAGAAGTCATCAAAAATCAAAGGAATATAGTCGTTGACTGTCGGACGATTCTTATGACGGATTATGTCAAGTCTTTCGCAAGCAGTAAGCTCATTCATTCAGATTCCCTCCTTGCTTGTGGAGTTTCAGAAGATGAGCAAGAGTTCTTCTCATTTTCTTTCTTTCAACTATCATGTCAACAAAGCCTGCATCGACCATAAACTCAGCAGACTGGAAATCATCAGGCAAACGTTGTTTTATCGTTCCTTCTATAACACGTCGTCCGGCGAAACCGATAAGAACCTTTGGTTCAGCGATGATAATATCACCCAGCGACGCAAATGATGCTGTAACACCACCTGTAGTAGGGTCAGTCATAACAGTGATATAAAGCAAGCCGGCATCATTGTGTCTTGCAACGGCACCACTTGTTTTAGCCATCTGCATAAGCGAAACAATACCCTCCTGCATTCTTGCACCACCTGAAGCTGTAAAAGCTATAACAGGAAGCTTGTTTGCAGTAGCATATTCAATGGCACGGGTTATCTTTTCACCAACAACACTTCCCATAGAAGCCATCATGAAATTAGAATCCATAACGATAATGACGATTTTTTCGCCTCTGATAGTAGCAGAGCCTGTGATAACGGCATCTTTAAGACCTGTTTTTTCACGGAGCTTTTTCTGCTTTTCCTCATAATCGGGGAAATTTATTGGATTCTTTGAAATCATATCAGCGTCAAATTCATGCAGACTACCCTTGTCGATAGTAATATCAAGACGTTCTCTTGCAGAAAGTCTTGAATGGTAGTTGCACTGAGGACAAACCTTACCATTCTTGTGAAAATCCTCAGAAAAAGTAACGTTTGCACATCTTGGACACTTGAAAAGCAGGTCTTTTGGAATATCAGTTTTTTTCTTTTTTTCTTCGTTAGTCTGGTCACCGTTGAATCTTGTTTTTACAACTGAAAACAAATCTTCAAGCATAAAATCAGACCTCCTTAAATAATTTCTGTACGGTTGAGATAACCGTTATCATAATTACCCTCCAGAAAAGCATCTGTACGGATAAGTTTCAGTTGAAAATCAATATTTGTTGCAACACCGTCAACTATGAATTCAGCCAACGCCCATTTCATTTTCGCGATAGCTTCCTCACGGGTTGCAGCAAAGGTGATAAGTTTACCTATCATGGAATCGTAGTATGGCGGTATCTCGTATCCCTGATAAACAGCACTGTCAACACGGATACCCATTCCACCAGGGATGTGTAGTGATTTTATAACGCCCGGTGACGGTCTGAACCCGAATGATGGATCTTCAGCGTTGATTCTGCACTCAATAGCGTGACCACGAAGCTGAATATCTTCCTGTTTTATGTTAAGTTTTTCACCACTTGCAATAAGTAGCTGCTGTTTTACAAGGTCAACGCCTGTAACAGCTTCTGTGATAGGATGTTCAACCTGTATTCTTGTGTTCATTTCCATGAAGTAGAAGTTACCCTTGCTGTCCACCAGAAACTCGATAGTACCGGCATTTCTGTAGCCACAAACTCTTGCGGCAGTGCAGGCAGCCTTACCCATTCTTGCTCTGAGCTCCTCGTTCATGAATGGTGCAGGAGATGGTGATTCTTCAAGCACTTTCTGATTACGTCTTTGCATAGAGCAGTCACGTTCTCCAAGGGAAATAACGTTTCCGTAGTTATCCGCAAGTATCTGAATCTCAATATGCTTAGGGTTTTCAATGAATTTTTCCATGTAGATCTCATCATTGCCAAAGCAAGCGAGAGCTTCCTGCTTTGCAGCAGTCATCTGTGGTTCAAGCTCGTCATCGTTGTTAACGATTCTTATACCACGTCCGCCACCACCGGCAGAAGCTTTTATCATAACAGGATAACCAAGATCACGGGCAAGAGTGTGAGCAGCGTCAACATCGAAAATCGCACCGTCAGAACCCATGATAACAGGCACACCTGCTTCTTTCATAGTTTCCTTGGCCTGAGCTTTGTCTCCCAGCATTTCTATTGACTGTGCACGAGGACCGATAAAAGTTATACCGCATTTTTCACAGGTTCTTGCAAAGGAAGGGTTTTCAGACAAGAATCCGAAGCCCGGATGAACAGCGTCAGCACCTGTGACCTCACACGCAGCAATGATAGCCTTAACGTTGAGATAGCTGTCCTTGCTTGCAGCAGGACCTATACATACAGCCTCATCAGCAATTTTAGCATGTAGAGCATTTTTGTCTGCAGTTGAATATACAGCAACGGTATGTATACCAAGCTCACGACAAGCACGGATTATTCTGACGGCAATTTCACCTCTGTTTGCTATAAGAACTTTTTTAAACATAGAATTCACCTTTCTGAGGTTTTTAAAAAGCCTTTACCAACAACCCTGACAAAGAGTTCGTTCTGCAGCAACAGCCAAAGTAGTAGTGACTGTATTTGTAGCCAGGATTGTCACGGCAAGTTTTTTCTTGTAAGTCGTTTTATTTTAGCAAATCTAATAATTGCAAGTATTTCAATAACAAGAGTAAAGATTATTACAAAAGGCAGAACGTCACAGGGACGTGTTTTAGAAATCCAGTGCCACGAAGAATTTGCCGAAACAGGTATAGCCATAATTACAAATGAAATTATTATAAAAAACAGTGTAACAGTTTTTTATTCTTCATATTTTATCTCTTTTTATTTTATTGCAAAAGTGATTTCAGCAGAAACAGCTTTTTTGCCGTTCACAGTAGCAACACCCTGACCGACGCCGATAGGTCCCTTGACCTTGATGATTTCAACTTCGAGTTTAAGCTCATCACCCGGTACGACCTGCTGACGGAACTTGCAGTTGTTTATGCCACCGAAAAAGCCGATTTTACCCTTGTTTTCAGGGAGTGCGAGAAGTGCCACAGCACCGGCCTGAGCAAGCATTTCAACCATAAGAACTCCCGGTGTAACAGGATATTCAGGGAAATGTCCCTTGAACCAGAAATCATCTTCCTTGATATACTTGGTTGCAACGACTCTTTTACCAACTTCGAGTTCATTTACCTCGTCTATAAGCAGAAACGGATCTCTGTGAGGAATAATCTCTTTTATCTGGTCTTTATTTAAAACTACAGCCATATTGTCCTCCGCAATTAATCTATAATCATAACAGTCTGGTCAAACTCTACGGCTTCACCACTGTTTACGAGAATTTTCTTTACCATACCGTCAAACTCGGACTGCACCTCGTTCATAACCTTCATAGATTCGATGATGAAAAGTGTGTCACCCTTTTTAACGGTATCTCCGACAGAAACAAAAGGCTTATCGGTTGGTGACGGAGCTGAATAGAAAGTACCAACGATAGGAGCTTTCACCTCGTTACCTGAAACAGCAGTAGTTTCAGATTTTGAATCTGCCTGTTTTGCAACAACAGGAGCAGGCATAGCCATAGTATGGATTGGTGCCGGAGGTGGAGGGCATTTTTTACCCTTTATTGTGATAGACTTTTCACCGTCAACAATAGTAATTTCTCCGAGGTTTTTAGCGTTCACGATCTCAGCAAGCTCAGAGATCGTTTTGATGTCAAACTGGTTGTATATTTTTTCAGGCATGTCTTTCCACTCCTTTAGTCAACGTATTTTTTCAGGCAGATGGTTGCATTGTGACCACCAAATCCAAGAGAGTTTGAAAGTGCAGCATTAACTGTCATATTTCTATTGCCGTCAACAGCATAATCAAGATCGCACTCAGGATCGGGAGTATTGTAATTTGTAGTCTTGTGAACAAGGTCATTCTTGATTGACAACGCAGTAACGATAGCCTCAACACCACCGGCTGCACCCAAAAGGTGTCCGATCATTGATTTTGTGGAATTGATAACGACCTTTCTTGCAACATCCTCACCAAGAGCAATCTTGATAGCGTTTGTTTCATACTTATCGTTAAGACCTGTTGAAGTACCATGAGCATTGATATAGTCTATATCCTCAGGGTTAAGACCTGCTTCTGTGTAAGCCATTTTCATAGCATGAGCAGCAGCCTCGCCTGTTGGAGAAGGGCTTGTCATGTGGTAAGCGTCACAGCTTGCACCGTAACCGACAACCTCAGCATAAATTTTAGCACCTCTTGCTTTAGCGTGTTCGAGTTCTTCAAGAACGAGAATACCCGAACCTTCACCGAGAACAAAGCCCTGACGATCGAGATCGAATGGGGTAGAAGCTTTGTCAAGGTCCTCTGCCTTTGAGAGAGCCTTCATATTATTGAATCCACCGAGAGCGAATCTTGTGATACAGGATTCAGCACCACCTGCGATACAAACATCGAGATAGCCGTCCTTGATTTTACGGAAAGCCTCACCGATAGCATGAGTAGCAGATGAGCAGGCGGTAGTAGTGCAGTAGTTGTCACCCTTGAAGCCTGTTTTCATGGAGATAGTACCAGCAGCCATGTTAGCGATCATCATTGGGATGTAGAAAACCGAAATTTTATCAGGCTTCTGCATAAATTTTTCATGTTCATCCTCAGTGAGTTTGAGTCCACCGATTCCGACACCAACGATAACACCGCATCTGAAAGGATCAACGTCCTTGAAATCGGTACCGCAGTCCTTGATAGCTTCATAAGATGAGTAAAGAGCGAACTGAGTAAATCTGTCCATTCTTCTTGCTTCTTTTTTATCTATATATTCAGAGCTGTCGAAATCCTTGACAGCACCGACAATTTTCACGGGAAAATCAGATACATCGAACTGATCAATAAAGCTCAGACCGTTCTTATTTGCAACAATGTTGTCCCAAAACTCAGGAACGCTTTTTCCCAATGGGTTTACCGTACCCATTCCGGTAATTACAACTCTTTTCATGTTTTTCTCTCCTTTATATCAATTAACGGATAGCGAAGTTAGCTGTGTATTGTGATTTATGGATTAACGATAGTGACTTATATATCAATCACATAGAAAGTCCGCCACTGATTTCAATAACCTGTCCTGTAACATAACTTGCGTCAGGTGATGCAAGGAACGCTACAACACCTGCAATTTCTTCCACTTCACCGTAACGCTTCATTGCAATCTGATTAATAATAGCTTCTTTTTGCGCATCGGTAAGCTTGTCTGTCATTGGAGTTTTGATAAATCCCGGAGCAACAGCGTTGCAGGTTATACCTCTTGAGCCGAGTTCTTTTGCAACGGTCTTGGTCATACCGATGATAGCAGCCTTTGTAGCAGAATAGTTCATCTGTCCCGCATTTCCATAAACACCTGCAACTGATGACAGGTTTACGATTCGACCGCTACGCTGACGCATCATAACAGAGCCGACAAATTTGCACATATTGAAAACGCTCTTCTGGTTAACAGCAACTACCATGTCATACTGTTCCTCAGACATTCTTGCCATAAGACCGTCTCTTGTGATACCTGCGTTGTTTACAAGTACATCAATAGTACCGAAACGAGCCTTAACAGCCTTGACTGTTTCCTCGACCTGAGCATAGCTTGAAACGTCACATACAAACTTTTCAACCTCTACGCCCTCAGCCTTGATTTTATCCATAATATCATTGTTTTCAAACATTGATTCGCTTATGTCGTTTAATGCAATGTTGTAACCGTCTTTAGCAAGTCTGAGTGCGATAGCTGCACCGATTCCTCTTGCAGAGCCTGTAATTAATGCTGTTGCCATTTTGTATCCTCCTGTAAATGGTTTTTGTTTATTTACCAATTTAAATTTTGTTTCTTTTCTCTCTGAATGTCGGCTTTGATTAATTCTTTAATCTTACCAGCTTTGTTAAACACTTGTTATAATCTTTTTTATATACTTACTTGCTCAGTAGCTCCTCAGCCTGTCTGAACATTTCCTCGATCATATCCTTAGCAGGTTCAACCTTGTCTACCATACCTGCAATAGCTCCACAAAGGAACGAACCCTCATCAAGATTACCGTCCTGCACGGCCTTTCTGAGTGAGCCGAGAGTAATCTCTTCAAACTCATCAGGAGTGATAGAGCCATTAGCCTCACCACTTGCGAGTTTCTTTGAGAACTTTGTTTTTACATTTCTGCAAGGGTGACCTGTGTAGCGACCTGTAACAATGCTGTCAGTGTCTTTAGCCTTGACAACAAGCTCCTTGTAAGTAGGGTGGATCTGACATTCCTCAGCAGCAAGAAAACGTGTTCCAAGCTGAACACCCTCAGCACCAAGCATGAAGGACGCCGCAATACCTCTGCCGTCAGCGATACCACCTGCAGCGATAACAGGTATCTCAACAGCATCAACAACCTGTGGAACAAGACACATAGTAGTGTTTTCGCCAATGTGGCCACCAGATTCAGTACCCTCAGCGACAACTGCGTCAGCACCTGCTCTCTCCATTCGCTTAGCAAGAGCGACTGACGGTATAACAGGAATCACCTTGATACCGGCCTCTTTCCAAGCAGCCATGAACTTGCCTGGGTTTCCTGCACCTGTAGTAACAACAGGAACACCTTCCTCAATAACGAGTTTAGCAAGCTCCTCAGCGTTAGGGCTCATAAGCATTATGTTCACACCAAACGGCTTACCGTCAACAGCAGTCTTGGTTTTTCTTATCTGCTCTCTGAGATAGTCGATAGGAGCAGAGCCTCCTGCAATAAGTCCCAGACCTCCTGCATTTGTAACAGCAGAAGCAAGAGTGCTTTCAGCGATCCAAGCCATACCACCTTGTATAATAGGGTATTTAATGCCTAAAAGTTCAGTGATTCTTGTTTTTGTAGTTGTCATAGTAAAATCTCCTTAGTTCTCGGTCATAAAATCAAAATGACGACGGTATCTTCTCGGAATGTTAATGCTGAGCATAAGTCCAAGCTCTGACAGTGTTTGTGAAATTGTTGCAAAACCATCCTTGCAGAACTGTTTTACCGTCAAAGGATATAAGCATCAGCAAAGGTTCTTTTTTCGGTTATTGCTGTCGTTACTGACTTTTCATCAGGATAGTATGTAATCTGCATATTTATATCCTCATTGTTTGTTGTTGGTTAAGAGTTAAATCAATATTCAAACACAACTCCGCCGTAAGTCAGACCGCCACCGAAGCCGACAAGACAAACCTTGTCACCACGCTTGATTTTTCCGTCCTTTACAGCATCATAGAAAGCAAGAGGGATTGATGCAGATGAAGTGTTACCGTAACGGTCTATATACATAGGGAACTTGTCCATTGAAAGGCCGAGGTTTTTTGCAGCAGTTTCAATGATTCTTATGTTAGCCTGATGAGGTACAATCTCATCAAGATCATCTGGCTCAATACCGGCTTTTTCGCAAGCCTTTTTAACAGCGTTCGGCAGAGCCTTTGTAGCGAATTTGTATACTTCCTTGCCGTCCTGAGTGAAGAAATAATCCTTTGTTTCAGGCATAGACATATCGAAGTCTTGAGTGTTTGTTCTGAAAGCGTTTTCTGACTTCAAAGCTCTTGAAACAAGGAATTTTGCACCGTTTCCGTCAGCACCAAGAAAGCTTGAAAAAATAGTATCTTCCTTCTTTTGAAGAACGAATGCGGCAGCACCGTCACCGAAAAGCACACAGCTTGAACGGTCTGTATAGTCAACGAACTTTGAAAGCTCCTCAGAAGCAACGAGAAGTACAGTTTTGACATCATCGTCAGCCTGCAAATATCTCTTTGCCATGTCAACGCCGTAAACAAAGCCTGCACAAGCACAGTTCACGTCCATTGCCATACTTCCGATAGCACCGAGTTCTCTCTGTATCAGACATGAAAGTGACGGAGTGAAGAAGTCGGGAGTAACAGTTGTTGCGATTATAAGGTCAATATCAGAAACGTCAATATCTGCATTGGCAATAGCTTCTTTTGCAGCCATAGCACCGAGGTAATATGTTGGTTCACCGTTGGTAATATGTCTTGTTTTGATGCCTGTTCTCTGGGTAATCCATTCATCACTTGTTTCAACGATCTTAGCAAAGTCGTCATTGGTGGCAATAAGTTCAGGTACATATCTTCCGATACCCAAAACTTTAATTCCTGTTGTTTTAGCAGTCTGCTCCACGCAATTCCCTCCAATTATAAATAATTACTTAAATATTTCTGTATTAGGTTGTGAAAAATATAAATTTATGATATAATTACATTAGTAGCTTTTTAGGTGTTATCTTTTCCTATTATAAACTTTTTTTATTGCCTTACAAAGAACATATTATGAATAAATTATATCCAAACGCAAGAATACAAGTAAAATTAACAATAGTTTTGTCGAATGATAAAAAAGCAGACAAGTGTCTTGTTGAGTCACAATTAAAAAAGAAGGAGTAAAAAATCATGGCAAAAAACGTACTTTTATTTTCAGGACAGGGTTCACAGTATGTAGGAATGGCGAAGGAGCTTTGTGAAAAGTATGAAGGAGCAAAGCAGATTTTTGCAACAGCAAATGAAATTCTTGGCTATGACCTTGCAGAAATAACGTTCAACGGACCTGAGGAAGAGCTTAACAAAACGATAAACTCACAGCCTGCAATTATGGCTTGTTCACTGTGTGCATTGGAAGCAGTCAAAGCAGAGGGAATCGAGTTTGATGGTGTAGCAGGACATTCACTCGGAGAATATGCAGCAATGGTAGCATCAGGGGTGCTGTCACTTGAGGACGGATTCAGAGTGATAAAAGCAAGAGCAGAGGCTATGCAGAAGGCATCAGAATCAAACAAGGGTGCAATGTGTGCGGTTATCGGACTTCCTGCAGAGGAGATAGAGCAGACCTGTGCTGAGGTTGACGGGTATGTTATTCCTGTAAACTACAATTCAACCGTTCAGACAGTAATCGCAGGTGAGGTTGAGGCTGTTGATAAAGCCATTGAGCTTTTTGCGGAGAAAAAGGCAAGATGTATGAAGCTCAACGTTGCGTCAGCATTCCATTCGAAGCTTATGCAGTCTGCTGCTGACGAATTCTATGAGAAGATAAAGGATGTTCAGTTTAACGAGCCGAGTGTCGAGTTTTACAGCAATGTTCTGGGTGGAAAGCTTGAGGACTTTTCGGATATGCCGACACTTCTTGCAAAGCATATCGTGTCACCTGTAAAATTCACTTCTGAACTTGCTCAGATGAATGATTCAGGCTATGAAAATTTTATTGAACTCGGACCAAACAAGGTGCTTACAGGTCTTGTCAAGAAAACGTTAAAAGACAAAACCGCACTTAATATAGAAAACCTCAAAACTCTCACCAAAGCAACTGAAACTTTAAAAGTTTAGTTGTCGGTGTTGAACGGGACAAACTTATCTGTAGAAAGATTTGCCCCGTTTGATAAGCAATAAACATCAGGAGATAGGATATGAGCGAAAGAGCGATATATTTGTGTGGATTCATGGGCTGTGGTAAAACGACCGTGGGCAAAAAGCTTGCGAAGATGTTGAATAAAGAGTTAATTGACCTTGATGCATACATAGTAGAAAAAGAGGGAATGAATATACCTGAGATTTTTGAAAAGTATGGAGAACCGTATTTCCGCGCAGTTGAAACAGCAGGCTTAAAGGAACTGGCACAGGAAGGTGGAATAATTGCTACAGGTGGGGGAGCATTGCTGTCCGACGAAAATGGTGAAGTAGCTAAGAGTGCAGGACTTGTAATTTTTATAGACACACCGTTTGAAGTGTGTTATGAGCGTATCAAAGATGATCCGAATCGTCCGATAGCGTTCAACTCTACAGAGCAGGAGCTTAGGGAGCGTTTTAATTATCGCAGACCTCTTTATATCAGAAATTCACATTTTTCAGTAAATGGTCAGGGTACTTCCAAAGCTATTGCATTGAGGATAAAAGATATCTATCAAGGCAAATAAGAATACGACCAAACTCATCGTACCTTTAAGGAAATAGATTAAAGGTACGTGTTGGGCGGATGAATAATTCATAACTGAGCTATAGAAATCAGTTATAAATATTAAGAGGCCGATACAAAACAAGTATCGACCTCTTTCTTATTTGTTGTACTAAAGATTAACCTAAAGCAGTCGCAAAAGGTCAATCGCCTTTTAGAGCTCGGCTCAAATAAAAGTGTTCCTGTTATTCTGATATCATTTCAGGAGTAAGAGTGCCTGCTGAGTATTCAAGATTGAATAATTTCCATTTACCACTGACTTTGCCGACATAGCAGAAGAACTGTTCTTCGCTTGTCTTTTCAGAGCCTCTGAGAGTAACGCTTGCCACAACGACATAAGCCTCAGATATTTTTGGGATACGACCGTAAGCATTCTTATAGTTATCAACATTGTAATCTTCGAGCAACGTTTCCTTACCGCATTTCACTGATACAGAGAAATTATCACCGTATTCTTCCTTGAAAACTGACACGAACTCTTCCATATACTCATCTTTTGAGCAACCAAGCTCATTACGATCATTTTTGTAATCCTCTTTCATTTCTGTTGGTAAACAGTCGATATACTTGTCGAAATCACGTTCATTGATAGCGTCAAAGTAATCATTGATAACATCGGTCTTATCACCCCATGAGATGACACCGCTTTTTATAAGTCCACCGATAACAACGCCTATAGCTATGATAACAACAACTACGAGCAGATTTTTATTGGACTTGTTTCTTTTTGGCTGAGAAACCTGCTGTTCACGTTCTTTTTTCAGACGTTCATAGTATTCCTGTTTTTCCTCCTCGGTCATAAAACGAATAGGCTTTGTATGTTTTTTATACTTATCAGCAGCCTTGACTTTCAGATCCTTGTTACCGTAATCACACTGGGTACAGTATTCACCGTCATAATAACTGCCACACGATTTGCAAATCTTAGACATTTCCCACACCTCTTAATAAGTTGATAATTAATTGTAGTATATTCTTTCGGTTTTGTCAATCAAAAATCAAAAGAAAAGAACATTTATGTGTATGGGACGACCACAGCTTTAACAATAAAAAAATCGCAGGAATTTTATTTCCTGCGATTTTGTATTAGCAATTAATAAATTACTGAGCCATCTTAGCCATTTCTTCGTTAGCTTCGTCGATGAGGTATTTAACGCTTCCTTCGTTAGCTGTACGGCACTCTGTCCAAGTTGTAACGCTACCACCGGTAACCACTGTAGCCTGGCTTACTGTTTCCATAACAGCCTTAAGGTCAGCAGAAACACCTTCCTGAATGTCGAATACAGGATTCTGTCTAGCAAGGTCATAGCAAGTCTTTCTCATTTCGATAAGCTCATCTGTCCACTTATAGTCATCTCTGAGCTGGCCTTCAAAGATCTCACTAACAACATCACTGTCGGTAGCAAGCTTGCAACATTCCATGTAAGTTGCGAAACCTTCTGGGTTAGGAGCCTTATGGCAGAGGTTGAAGGCATGTACACGAGATGAGATGTAGTATGTATCGCTTTCTGGGTTCTTAGGCATTGGAACGAACATGATTTCGCCTGCTTCCATGTCACCGAAAAGCTTTGTCTTCTCAGGAACATCTTCGATAGCCCAAGTACCAACAGGGATAAACAATGTCTTGTATGAACCAAGACCGTCACCTGTTTCACCGTTACCACGAGTCTTCCAGTTGTTATCACAACGTGGGAATACTACTTCGTTCTTCTGAAGCTCATACATTCTGTCCTGAATCTTTTCGACTTCTGTGCTTGACAAATTCTGAACGAGCTTACCATCTTCCATAGTAATAAGTGGAACACCGCAGGTTTCAGAAATAGCTCTTGCATACCAGTAACCGTCGAGAGCGTATTTTTCTTCTTCAGCGTTTGTAAATTCCTTACACATTTTCTCGAAAACGTCCCAATCCCACTTGCCTTCAGCGAAGAGGTCAGCAGGCTGATCAAAACCAGCATCTTCAATTGTCTGCTTGTTGTAGAAGCAAACATAGTTTGGATATGGTTCAACAACTACCATGTAGTGCTTGCCATTGATGCTGAATTTATCATTAACTTTCTGAACGTCAGCCCAACGCTCTGTTGAGAAATCAATATAATCATCAACAGGGTCGAACATGTTCTTGATAGCACCCTTAGGGAATGTATCCATGTCGTCAGCTGGGAAGAAGTCTGGTGACTTACCTGACATTACAGCTGTAGCAAGGTCATCATATCTTGTTTCATAAGTTGTGATCTGCTCATTGATTGATCCACCATATTTCTGTTTGAAGAGTTCGATTGCTGGTGAAGCAGCCTTTCCGTCAACAGGGTTGATCTGATAGTGAGCAAGCCAAGTAATTGTCTTGTCCTTGAGTTCTTTTTCAGGAAGTTCAGGTAAAAGTGTTTTAACCATTTCTTCCTGTTGCTTGTTGAGCTTTGTCATTTCTGCCTTAGAAGAATCTGCACCCTTCTTATCACATGATGCCATTGAAGCAGCCATGATCAAAGCAAAGCTTCCTGCCAAAATTCTTTTTGCCATTTTCATTGTTAAAGTTACCTCCTTGAAAATATAGATAGGTTTACACCCATACAAAAAAAGCAACGACGCATATTTTTGTCACTATAATTATAATGTAATTTTCATATCTTGTCAATCAGCATTTTGCAATATAAACGCAAACGGTTTTTGGTTATTATGACAAAAATACATGACTTCAAGACTGAAATCTGTATTCAGGAGATAAGGGAAGCAATTTCCTCATCAGAAAGCTCAGGGTGAAAAGTTCTGTTTATAGCAGTAGCGATAAGACCTGCAGAACGCAAAACGAGGTTATCAATACTTTTTGGTGTAACGAGCATGCCGTCGAATTCCTCAGGAGCTTGAATGTTGCAAAGCTCCTCAGCAATAGAGTTCATATCAGCGACAGTAGGCACACCGATAGCGATGCAAGGCACACCGAGAGTATGAAAAGACAGTTCTTTTCTTGCGTTTTCTACACCACTTCCCGGAGAGATACCGGTGTTTGTGAGCTGTATAGTAGTACCGAGATGAGAAAGATCGGAGCAGGCAAGAGCGTCCACGATAATAATAACATCAGGCTTTATAATTCCTGCAAGTGCTTTGACGGTTTCTGAGGATTCAACGCCTGTCTGAGCCATAACACCTGTAGTAATGACAGAAACATCGGAAAGATCGGAGGTATCAATATCTTTAGCCAGACGTTTGATATGGCGTGTTGCAAAGATTTTCTCAGCAGTGATAGGACCTAAGCTGTCAGGAGTTATCGCACGGTTTCCAAGGCCTGCGAACATGATTTTGCGTGGGGTTTTCCCCATGAGGGAGTTAAGCTCTTTGCAAAGAACGTCAATTTGTTCTTCAAACAGGTCTGAATAGAGACTGAAACAGCCGTTTGTATTCTCAATCGTGACATACTTACCTATAGGCTTGCCGATCATTTCAGATGCTTTCTGATCATCGACGCTTATCTCGGTGACTTTTATATCGGCATTTTCGTAGTTCCGTTGATATTGAGCAAGACCGCTTATTGAAGCGGTAGTGAGTATCTGTTGAGCAGACTCAAAAGCAAGGTCGGTACGTTTGGACATAGCTTTCTCCTTTCAAGTACGGTTTTAAGACACTTTTTGTCGAAATGTACAATAGTGTGCGAAAAATTCGTGCATTTTTTTAATGATGTCCTCTTGCAATTTGTATTTTTATGTGGTACAATAATCTACAAGGCTTGTTTAAATGGTTAATTACATTTCCTCTCAGTCGTGTAATTAGCTTTTGCAATAAGTACAAATATATTCACGAATGAGGGAGGTGTCGATATGCCAAACATTAAATCTGCTAAGAAAAGAGTTAAGGTTATCGAAACTAAAACAATGAGAAACAAGGCAATCAAGTCTGATCTTAAAACAGCACTTAAAAAGGCTGATGCTGCTGTTGCTGAAAACGCTGCAGACAAGGTAGAGATTGTTAAGACTGCTATCAAGAAGGTTGACATGGCTTGCTCAAAGGGTGTTATGCACAAGAACAAGGCAGCAAGAAAGAAATCTCAGCTTGCAAAGTCTTTGAACTAATGTATTTTAAAAGCTCACATCAAAATGTGAGCTTTTTTGTTTTGTCTTTTGTTGACAAGAGAATATAAAGATGTTATAATAATATACGGTCTTTTCGAGGTGTAGCTCAGTTTGGTAGAGCACTACGTTCGGGACGTAGGGGCCGTGGGTTCAAGTCCCGTCACCTCGACCATAAAAAAGCTCGATTTTGCGTTGTTTTCGCATGGTCGAGCTTTTGTATTTTATTGGTAAAAACGGCTACTGCGACATCACTGCGACATGTTGTACTGAAAACCATTTATTTACAAGTCATAAATCAAGCTGTTTACGAAGCTGAGAAATGTCAACGTGAGCATATCGTTTTCGGAGCATGTCTAAGTCGGACCAGCCCATTTGGTCTGAAATGGCAAAAAGATTTTTGCCGTCGTTGACCCAAATAGAAGCTCTTGTATGTCTTAGCTCATGTGGATTCAGCATTGGAACATCAACAGACGGTGTTTGGTTAAATAGATGCGTCTTATCATATTCGGCAATGCACTCGCCGTCTCGGTCAAAGACCATAAACATACAGATAGTCATTGCCGAGGCTGTGCATTTTTGTAAATTTCATTTGATTCACCTCATTTTGCATCAATCGTAGAGATACCGAGCGTAACCTCCTCCAGCACATCAAGAAGCATTCTCACTGTATCGAGTGAGGTCAGCATCGTAATATTATTCTGTGCTGCACATTGACGAATAGCGATACCGTCACCGTAATGTTTGCCCGAAAGAATGGCACGGGTGTTGATTACGTAACTGACATATCCTGCACGGATAGAATCTAATACTTCCTCACTGCCTTCGCTCGGCTTATGGCGAATACGGGTTCTAATACCGTTAGCCTTCAAAAATTCACCTGTCAGCGTAGTAGCTTCAATGTTAAAGCCCATATTATAAAATCTGCGAACCAGAGGCAAGGTTTCTTCTTTATCCTCATCGGCAACGCTGACAACGACCGTTCCGTAGTTGCGAAGCGTAAGCCCTGACGCTACCATCGCCTTGTAAGCGGCTCTGTGCAGTTTTTCGTCGTAGCCAATCGCCTCACCCGTGGATTTCATTTCGGGTGAGAGATAAGCGTCCATTCCTCTGAGCTTCGAGAAAGAAAATGCAGGAGCCTTTACATAATAGCGTTCCTTTTCCTGCGGATAGATATCAAATATCCCTTGCTCTGCGAGAGACATACCGAGGTTGCAGCGAGTTGCAATATCCGCAAGACTGTACCCGGTGGCTTTTGACAGGAACGGTACGGTTCTCGAAGAACGCGGATTGACTTCGATAATATAAACATCATCATGCTCATCTACAATAAACTGAATATTGAACAGACCGATGATACCAATTCCAAGTCCAAGTTTTTCTGTATAGTCAAGAATGGTCTTTTTTACCTTATCCGAAAGGCTATAGGACGGGTACACACTGATGGAGTCACCGGAATGCACACCGGTTCGCTCCACAAGCTCCATAATACCCGGTACAAATACTCGCTTGCCGTCGCATATGGCATCCACTTCGACCTCTTTGCCGCGAATGTACTTATCCACCAAAACAGGCTTATCCTCGTCAATTTCTACGGCAGTCTTCAGGTAATTACGAAGTGCTTCTTCCTTGGCGACGATCTGCATAGCTCTGCCACCGAGCACAAAGCTGGGACGGACAAGCACGGGATAACCGATTTCTTCAGCTGCCTGAATGCCGGCTTCGATACTGGTTACTGCCCGACCTTTCGGCTGCGGAATGTTCAAGGAAATGAGCAGTTTTTCAAAGGCATCACGGTTTTCCGCACGCTCAATAGCATCGCAGTCGGTGCCGATGATCTTCACTCCACGGTCTCTGAGAGGTTCTGCCAGATTGATAGCGGTCTGACCGCCCAGGGTTGCAATAATGCCCTCCGGCTGTTCCATCTCGATGATGTTCATAACATCTTCCACGCACAGCGGCTCAAAATAAAGCTTATCGGAACAGGTGTAGTCGGTAGAAACGGTTTCGGGGTTGTTGTTGATAATAATTGCTTCATAACCCGATGCCTTAATGGTCTGTACAGCGTGAACGGTGGAGTAGTCGAACTCCACGCCCTGACCGATGCGGATCGGTCCCGAGCCGAGTACGATGACCTTCTTTTTATCTGAAATGACTGATTCGTTTTCATCCTCATAGGTGGAATAGAAATACGGAATATAGCTTTCAAATTCGGAAGCGCAGGTGTCAATCATTTTATAAACCGGAATAATACCGTTTGCTTTTCTTAATGCGAATATCTCGGTCTCCGGCATATTCCAGAACTGAGCAATCACTTTATCGGAGAAGCCCATTTTCTTTGCTTCACGAAGCACCTTGAGATCGCCGGGGTTATCTTTGATTTCTTTTTCTTCCTCTACAATGTTCCGCAGTTTGCGGATGAAGAATCGATCAATCGCAGTTACTTCGGCAATGCTGTCAACACTCGTTCCAAGGCGCAGAAGCTCGGCAATGGCATAAATTCGGTCATCGGTACCGATCTTGATATAATCAAGCAGCTCCGCTTCGCTCATACCGTCAAATTTGCGGTGATGCAGGTGGCAAAGACCGATTTCCAAAGAGCGTACCGCCTTTAAGAGACTTTCTTCCACAGTTCTGCCGATACTCATAACCTCGCCGGTGGCCTTCATCTGCGTGGAAAGAGAGTTGTTGGCATCGGCGAATTTATCAAACGGAAAACGCGGCATTTTTGTTACTACGTAGTCCAGTGTCGGCTCAAAGGAGGCGGGTGTATTGGCAATCCGAATTTCATCCAGCGTCATTCCCACGCCGATCTTTGCTGATACACGGGCAATCGGATAACCGCTTGCTTTGGACGCGAGTGCGGAGGAACGGGAAACTCTCGGATTTACCTCAATGAGATAATACTGAAAAGAGTTCGGGTCAAGGGCAAACTGCACGTTGCATCCGCCTTCAATTTCCAGAGCACGGATGATTTTGAGTGCGCTGTCACGGAGCATATGGTACTCCTTATTGGTAAGTGTCTGCGAAGGACAAACCACGATGGAATCGCCGGTGTGAATACCGACGGGATCGAGGTTTTCCATATTACAGATGGTGATCGCCGTGTCGTTCGCATCACGCATAACTTCGTACTCAATTTCTTTATAGCCCTTGATGCTCTTTTCAATAAGCACCTGCCTTACCGGAGAGAGCGAAAGGGCGTTTTTCATCAGCGGCAGCAATTCTGCCTCGTTGTCTGCAAAGCCGCCGCCCGTACCGCCGAGCGTGAAGGCGGGACGAAGAACAACGGGATAACCTATTGTCTGTGCAACTTCCAATCCCTCTTCCATAGAGCTTGCAATATCGGAAGGAAGTACGGGCTCGCCTAATTCATCGCAGAGTTCCTTGAACATCTCACGGTCTTCCGCACGCTCAATAGAACTGCTTCGGGTGCCGAGAAGTTCCACACGGCACTCGGCAAGAATCCCTTTCTTTTCGAGCTGCATCGCAAGGTTCAGACCCGTCTGACCGCCGATACCTGGAAGTATTGCATCGGGGCGCTCATACCGGATGATCTTGGCGATATATTCCAAGGTCAGCGGCTCCATATACACCTTATCTGCAATGGAGGTGTCGGTCATAATGGTTGCAGGATTGGAGTTACAAAGAACAACTTCATAACCTTCTTCTTTTAAGGCAAGACAAGCCTGCGTTCCCGCATAGTCAAATTCCGCCGCCTGACCAATTACGATAGGACCGGAACCGATAACAAGCACTTTTTTAATATCTGTTCTCTTAGGCATTGTTTTGTTCCTCCATTACTTCTATAAATCGGTCAAAGAGATAGGCACTGTCCTGCGGACCGGGCGCACTCTCAGGGTGGTACTGCACACTGAATACTTTATCTTTATCGCATTTCACACCCTCAATGGTGTTGTCAAGCAGATTGATATGAGTAACGGTCAAATCCGTACCATTTAGGCTGTCTGCATCCACCGCATAGGAGTGGTTCTGCGAAGTGATTTCAATTTTATTGGTTTCCAAATTCCGTACCGGGTGATTTCCACCACGGTGTCCGAATTTCAGTTTATAAGTTTTGGCTCCGTAAGCCAGAGATATAATTTGATGACCGAGGCAAATACCGAAAATCGGATATTTACCAATTAGCTTCTTAATCGTTTGAGCGGTTTCGGGTACATCGGTAGGATCACCCGGACCGTTGGAGATAAAGATACCGTCGGGCTCTAAAGCCACAATCGCTTCTGCCGGAATATTCCACGGTACGATCGTAACCTTGCAGCCACGCTTATTTAATGAACGCACAATATTCATTTTCATACCGCAGTCGATGGCTACCACATGAAATTTTTGGTTTTCTGCGTGAGAAACCATAATTTTATCACAACTTACACTGGAGACCGCATCGGTGGGAATGTTAGTGGATTTCAGTTTTTCAAGTCCTTCTTCCAGAGTGGTGGTCATATCGGTTATCAGTACCTTGCGAGAGCCAAAGTCTCGGATAGAACGGTTCAGTTTTCTTGTATCAATGCCGTAAATGCCGGGAATACTGAATTTTTTCATAACCTCTGACAAAGTGGCGGAGCTTCTGAAATTGGAGGGCTCATCGTTGTATTCACGGACTATTAGTGCACCGAGAGTGGGTGTATCCCGCTCATAGTCTTCGTCCGCCATACCGTAGTTGCCGATCAGCGGATAAGTCATAACGACCGCCTGATAGGTATAGGAAGGATCGGACAATATCTCCTGATAACCGACCATAGAGGTGTTGAAAACGATTTCGCACACCTTTTCATCATGTGCACCAAAGCCGTAGCCATAATACTCCTGTCCGTCCTCTAAAATAATCTTTCTGTCAAATTCCTTTACCATCTTTATACCTCTTTCTTCCTGTCGGATAAACGCATTTCAAACCGATCCTTTCGGGTATCAGTCGGAACCTTTGTGGGATATTCGCCGTTAAAGCAGGCACAGCAAAAACCGCAATTACCCGTAAGCGTGCTTAAACTTTCTACTGGAAGGTATCCTAAAGAATCTGCACCGATGAGATCACAAATTTCAGGTATGCTGTACTTGCAGGCAATCAGATGTTCTTCGGAATCAATATCCGTTCCGTAATAACATGGATGCAAAAACGGCGGTGAGGAGATACGAATGTGAACCTCCTTTGCACCTGCATCTCGAAGCAACTTTACGACACGTCCCATAGTGTTACCACGAACGATAGAGTCGTCCACCAAAACCACCCGTTTGCCTTTTACACTTTCTTCCACAGCGGCGAGCTTTATTTTCACGCTATCCAATCTCGCTCCTTGTCCCGGAGAAATAAAGGTTCTGCCGATGTATTTATTCTTTATCAGTCCGATGCCGTAAGGGATACCGGATTCCTCGCTGAAGCCAAGTGCTGCATCCAGTCCAGAGTCAGGAGCACCGATGACAACATCTGCCTCTGCAGGATGTGCTTTTGCAAGAATTCTTCCTGCTCTTACACGGGAAGCGTGTACCGAAATACCATCAATGACAGAATCAGGACGGGCAAAATAGATGTACTCAAAGACACAGAGCTTTTTATCTTTTTTGCCGCAGTGCTCACGGCGCGACATCACACCGTTTTTACTGAACACCAGAATTTCACCCGGCTCTACGTCACGGACCACCTCGGCACCGACCGCCTTGATCGCACAGCTTTCGGAAGCTACCACATACATACCGTCAGCAGTCTTGCCGTAGCACAAAGGGCGGAAACCGTAAGGGTCTCTTGCACAGATCAGCTTTTGCGGCGACATCAGCACTAAGGAATAAGCCCCGTCAAGCGTGTTCATTGCCTGACTGACCGCATCCTCAATCGATGGTGCTTGCAGCCTTTCTTTTGTGATAATATAGGCGATGGTTTCGGTATCGCTTGTGGTATGGAAGATAGCTCCGGAAAGTTCCAACTCGCTTCTGAGTTCGACAGCGTTGCTGAGATTGCCGTTGTGAGCAAGCGCCATTCTGCCTTTTTGGTGATTTACTTCAATCGGTTGGCAGTTATTTCGATTGGTACCGCCTGTCGTACCGTATCGTGCATGAGCAACTGCCATCGTACCTTTCGGCAGACGGGATAAAACATCGGACGAAAAAACCTCACTGACGAGTCCCATATCTTTATGGGAAACAAATACACCGTCGTCATTAACGACAATACCACAGCTTTCCTGACCTCTGTGTTGGAGCGCATATAATCCATAATAGGAAATGCTCGCCACATCACAGGGTACAGGTGCGATAACACCGAATACGCCACATTCCTCGTGAAGACTCATGATTTACCTCCGGTTGTTCGTTCAAATGCTGCGCCGATAAAGCCTTTAAACAAGGGATGTGCTTTATTGGGTCTGCTCTTAAATTCAGGGTGATACTGAACACCTACATGGAAGGGTCTTTCAGTAAGCTCTACTGTTTCAATAAGTCTTCCGTCAGGAGAAGTGCCGCTGAGCGTAAGGCCTGCTTTCTCGAAAGCTTCACGGTAATCGTTATTGAATTCATAGCGGTGTCTGTGTCGTTCGCTGATGGTGGAAGAGCCATAGCAACGTTCCATCGTAGTATTCGCCTTGATGTTACAGGGATAAGCACCAAGTCGAAGCGTACCGCCTTTGTCGATATCATCGCTTTGACCTGGCATAAAGTCGATAACCTTGTGCTTACACAACTCGTCAAACTCACCGGAGTTTGCGTCCTTGATGCCAAGAACATTTCTTGCGTATTCGATCACCGCAATTTGCATACCGAGGCAGATACCAAAATACGGAATGTTTTTTTCTCGTGCGTATTTTGCAGCCAAAATCATTCCTTCGATTCCACGACTGCCAAATCCGCCGGGCACAAGAATACCGTCAAGACCGGTAAGCTTTTCATCGGTGTTTTCTATCGTAATTTCTTCCGAATCGATCCAATGAATGTGGATATGGGTATTGTGATAATATCCGGCGTGTCGAAGTGCCTCCGCAACCGAGAGGTAAGCATCATGCAGGCCCACATACTTACCCACAATACCGATATCCACATAGTGCGGTCTCGCCTTGATGCGTTCCACCATTGCCATCCATTCCACAAGGTCGGGTTCGGGTGCATCAATACTAAGTTCACGGCAAACAACCGAAGAAAAATTCGATTTTTCCAGCATAAGCGGTGCTTCGTAAAGATTCGGCAAGGTGATATTCTCAATAACGCAGTCCGGCTTTACATTGCAGAACATCGAAATCTTCTTGAATATGGATTCTTCCAACGGTTTATCACAACGGAGAACGATGATATCCGGCTTCACGCCCATGCCTTGCAGTTCTTTTACCGAGTGCTGAGTAGGTTTGGATTTATGTTCGTCCGAACCTCTGAGAAACGGAACCAACGTTACGTGGATAAAGAGGCTGTTTTCTCTGCCGACTTCAAGCGATATTTGACGGACGGCTTCAATAAACGGCTGAGACTCAATATCGCCGATCGTTCCACCGATTTCAGTAATAACCACATCGGCATTTGTTTTCTTACCTACGCTGTAAACAAATTCTTTGATCTCATTTGTGATGTGAGGAATGACCTGAACGGTGGAGCCGAGATATTCACCACGGCGTTCCTTATTGAGTACATTCCAGTAGACCTTACCGGTAGTGAGGTTGGAATATTTGTTGAGGTCTTCATCAATAAAGCGTTCGTAATGTCCGAGGTCAAGGTCGGTTTCGGCACCGTCTTCGGTAACATATACCTCGCCGTGCTGATAGGGGCTCATGGTACCGGGATCAACATTGATGTACGGATCCAATTTCTGTGCGGCAACCTTAAGTCCGCGTGCTTTTAATAATCTTCCCAAAGAGGCAGCGGTGATGCCCTTACCAAGACCGGATACAACGCCTCCCGTAACAAATATATACTTCGTCATAAAATTCACTCCCATTCCACAGTTGCCGGTGGTTTCGAGGTAATATCGTAAACCACTCTTGTGATGCCCTTGATTTCATTCGTAATTCGGCTGCTGGCTTTTTCAAGCACCTCATAGGGCAGTCTGGTACATTCTGTCGAGGTGATCTCACCGTCCGCCATATACGCCATCAACTGATCCCCATAGCAGATGCCGAGAATCGGGATGCCCAAATACAAGATAGCGGAATCGTAATGAGGCGAAGCCACATCAAATGCCGTCACCTGCTCGGGGCATCTACCGATATACAAAGCGGGGTTAAACAACTCCGTCATTTCCGCTTCGGTAAGACCGAATTCCTTCTCCGCTGCAAGTCGAGCAAGCAGGTCGCATTCTCCGCCGTTTTTCATCTTTGCAGTCGCTTCCATGGAGCATCTGCGAATAATTTCGTGAATTTCCTGACGGTCGCCGCCGCGCTTGACTGCCTCCATCATCAGATTTTCAGTTGCGATAAAAGGCAGATATTCCTTTACGGTCTTTTCGATGATCTTCTCGTTTACATGAAGTCCATTCGTATCTGTTAGTCATGATCTATCTCCTTGTTTTGTAATTTATCGTGAATAGCAAGGGCTGCCGTTTTACCTGCGCCCATTGCAAGAATAACTGTTGCGGCACCGGTTACCACATCGCCGCCTGCATACACGAATGGTTTGGAAGTGGCACCCTGTTCATCAGCAATGATACAACCTCGTGTATTGGTATCCAGTCCTTTTGTCGTTTTCTTGATCAGCGGATTGGGTGTCTGACCGATGGAAACGACCGCTGTATCAATTTCGATTATATGTTCGGATCCTTCAACCTCTTGCGGACGTCTTCTGCCGCTGGCATCGGGTTCGCCGAGCTGCATATTTACAACCTCGACTCCGGTAAGCCAGCCGTCAACACCCCCGATGAATTTGGTCGGATTTTGCAGGAGCAGGAATTCTACGCCTTCTTCTTCAGCGTGAGCAACCTCTTCCGCTCTTGCCGGTAATTCTTCCTTGCCTCGCCGATAAATGATATATACATTTTCAGCACCGAGCCTCTTGGCACTTCTTGCGGCATCCATTGCCACATTACCGCCGCCGAATACCGCAACCTTTTTACCACAGTAAACGGGCGTATCGTATTCAGGGAATTTGTATCCCTTCATCAGATTGATTCGGGTTAAAAACTCGTTGGCAGAATATACGCCGTTGAGTTCTTCACCCTCAATTCCAAGGAAAGAAGGAAGTCCGGCACCCGAGCCGATATACACGGCATCGTAACCCATATCTTCGAGCAGTTCATCTACCAAAAGAGTTTTACCAATGATGGTATTGGTTTCGATTTTTACGCCGTATTTCTTCAGCTTTTCAATTTCGGCCCCGACAATGGCTTTCGGCAATCTGAATTCGGGAATACCGTACATCAGTACGCCGCCTGCCGTATGAAAGGCTTCATAAACCGTTACCTCATAACCGAGCTTTGCAAGATCACCTGCGGCGGTAAGTCCGGAAGGACCTGAGCCCACAACTGCGACCTTCTTGCCGTTCTTTTGCGGTACGGTAATTCTATCTTCACCGTGTGCCATATGGTAATCTGCAACAAATCGTTCCAGTCTTCCGATGGCTACCGGCTCACCCTTGATACCGCGCACACATTTCGATTCGCACTGTTTTTCCTGCGGACACACTCTGCCGCATATAGCGGGCAAAGCGTTGGTTTCGGTAATTTTCTCGTATGCCGCTTCAAAGTTTCCTTCAGCGACCATTGCGATAAACTCAGGAATCTTTACGGCTACGGGACATCCCTGCATACAGGGCTTATGCTTGCAGTTAAGACACCGCTGTGCTTCGTCTATTGCCATCTCCGGCTTATATCCGGTCGTTACCTCTAAAAAGTTTTTATTCCGCACACAGGGCGCTTGCTCCGGCATCGGATTTTTGGTGTTTCTCATATTAACCATGATGATCACCCCTTCCGATTCTGCATTTTCCTTCGTCACAAGAACGTTTTTCGTGAGTCTTAAACATCTGCTGGCGTTTAATGGCTGCATCCCAATCAATTTTATGTCCGTCAAAATCGGGACCATCCACACAGGCGAATTTCGTTTCACCGCCGACAATGACACGGCAACCACCGCACATTCCCGTTCCGTCGATCATAACGGGGTTCATGGAAACAGTAGTGGGGATACCATACTGCTCGGTAAGCTTACATACTGCACGCATCATCATAAGAGGACCGATGGCAATTACTTCATCATACTTTTCGCCGGCTTCAAGTTCTTCCTTCAGTCTGTCGGTAACAAAGCCCTGAACACCGTTAGAGCCATCATCGGTGGTAATCATCAGCTTATCGGATACCGCCTGCATTTCATCTTGGAGGATGATAAAATCGTTACTGCGGAATCCTGCGATTACCGTAACCTCTGCACCGAGAGCTTTCAGTTTCTTCGCCTGTGGATAGGCAATTGCCGTTCCGAGACCGCCGCCGATAACAGCAACCTTTTTAAGATTTTCAAGGGGTGTCGGCATTCCAAGCGGTCCTGCAAAATCGAGCACCGTATCTCCGGCTTCTGATTTTGAAAGATCCTTTGTGGTTTTACCCACCGCCTGAACAATAATGGTTACACTACCTTTTTCACGGTCAAAATCGGCAATGGTGAAAGGTACTCTCTCACCATATTCATCGATTCGCAGAATAATAAACTGTCCCGGCTCGGCTTTCTTTGCCACTGCCGGTGCGTGGATTTCCATCAGAAATATTTGAGGATTTAAGTTTTCTTTCCTGAGTATTTCATACGCCATTACATTCTACTCCAATCTTTTTATCTTATAACGATGCTGTCCCGATCTGCTCCAACCGAAACATACTTGATGGGACATCTGATTTGTTTTTCTATAAATGCCACATATTCCTGCGCCGCTTTGGGAAGGTCATCCCAGGTGCGTGCGCCGGAAATATCGCACTTCCAGCCGTCAAAATATTCGATGACCGGCTTTGCTTTTCTCAGCGCGAACGGAAACGGGAAACTGTCAGTTTGCTCTCCGTTCAGCAGATAATGGGTGCAAACGGGAATCTTATCCATAAAGCTGAGCACATCCAGCTTGGTAAGAGCAATCGCCGTTGCCGCCTGAACCTCAACACCGTACCGTGTCGCCACGATATCAATGGGACTGACTCTGCGGAGTCTGCCGGTTTTAGCTCCATACTCAAATCCGTTTTTGCGGAGTTCCTCAGCTTCATCACCGAACATTTCACATATAAACGGACCTTCACCGACACAGGTGGAATAGGCTTGTAGGAAACGATAAGGAGCTCCGGGTCATCGGTTGCAAATACCTTTTTAACTTTTCCTTCGTAAAGCTGTTCTTTCTTAGTCATCCCTATGCACCTCCAAATTTTACTAACACTTTGAAAACAAAAAGAGGGCAATGATGCTTTAATGCGTAAACATTAAAGACACCATTGCCCTTATATGCTATTCAGTTATTGATAAAAAAGAGAGAAAGAGACCTAGAGCTTGTAACTCAAAGACGCCTTTGCCTTTTTTCCTAAACATTATACTATTTTTTGATCGATTTGTCAACTACTTAGAGAAAGGTTTTGAAAAAAATTCGGAAGTGGGATCGCGGGCTGCATTCCCGAAGGAGTCAGACCCATAATCGAGAGACGGTGAAAACCAAGCAGACCCTTGCCGGTATCAATAACTCGGCTGTCGTCGGGACCGCGTGATACCGTGCGGTCAAAGCCTTTCTTAAAATTATCAAAAGCGGCACCGCTGCCACAGTAACCCATAATAGAACACATAGGAAAATACCTCCGATAAAGTTAGTAAATCCAGTATCCTACAGGGCGATTGCTGTACTTGCGGTGCCACCTGTATTTTTTCTCATTTCAGGGCCTCGGACAAGGCTCTGTCAACTGACGTGTGACGAAACGGCGCACCTACTGAGGATATTCCTTTTCGGATTGCAGCTCGAAAAGTGTTATTCGTGCAGGCTCGCCATACGGATTCCACCGTCCCGTACTCGCTATGGGCGAGTGATCTGCATTACTTCTCTTTTCTCAAACGCTTTTTAGATATTCAGGTTTTGATCTTAATCCCAGATTGTCGTATTCAGGGCATATTCGGATGTGTTTTTATCGTCACGGGAAAGGAATGCCTTTTCATACAGCGGATCCGGCTTCGGAGAACGGATTTCCACTTCGGGCGTCTGCTCTTTAAAATCTACCGCAGTAACCGCTTCCGATTTCTTTGTCTTTTTCACAGTTTCATTCGTTTTCATAGGGATATCTCCTTTCAGATTAACAGAATCCAATTCCAGTGCGTATCTCATGAGTATAACTCCTTATTCAACATCCTGTAAAGCATCATAGCCTTCTTCACCGGTACGAACTTTCACAACATTTTCAACATCATACACGAATATCTTACCGTCGCCGATATGTCCGGTGTAAAGCACCTTCTTCACAGTTTCAATGACACTGCGGACAGGAACTGCGCTTACAACGATATCGACCTGTACCTTCGGCAGCAGATTGGCTTCAACCTGAACGCCACGATAATACTCGGGTTTGCCTTTTTGTACTCCACAGCCAAGAACATGAGATACCGTCATACCGGTAATACCAATCTCCATCATTGCCGTCTTCAAAGCCTCAAAGCGAGATTCCCTACAGATAATCTCCACCTTAGTAAACTTCGGGATGCCCTCATCAAATGTAGGCATTTTCTTTACGGCAACTGCTTCTGCAACCGGAATGTCGCCGGTAACTGCGACAGCTTCATCATAGCCATAGTCAAGGCTTTCG
Source organism: Ruminococcus sp. (assembly GCA_030533265.1). Taxonomy (GTDB): domain Bacteria; phylum Bacillota; class Clostridia; order Oscillospirales; family Ruminococcaceae; genus FB2012. Next base: position 41,191 of record JAUNJM010000001.1, read on the forward strand.
ACTGCCGGCAAAAAGTCTGCATAAGCACTGGGAAGTCCGTGTTCAGTGCTATCAAGGCCCTTGATTTCTTCCTCATTGGATACGCGAAGCCCAACGGTTTTCTTTATTATCAAAAAGGTAATCGTCATTGTGACAGCAGTCCAGGCAAGAATAGCTACGATCCCGAGTGTCTGGATACCGAGCAATTTGAAACTGCCGGTATAAAACAAACCTTCAAGACCTGCCGGAGCATCGGGATTTGCCAATAAACCCACAGCAAGAGTACCCCACACACCGTTTGCAAAGTGAACGCCAACTGCACCAACAGGGTCGTCAATATGCAGTTTGATATCAAGAACCTCAACAACGACTACAACGAGGATGCCTGAAACAATACCGATAATTGCGGAACCGAGAGCATCAACCGCATCACAGCCAGCAGTTACACCAACCAAGCCTGCCAGTGAGCCGTTAAGGCACATTGAGACATCGGGTTTGCCGTTTTTGATCCAGGTAAACAGCATTGTTGTGCAGGTTGCTACTGCAGGAGCAATCGTAGTGGTTACGAAAATGGAGACAAGAGAATTGCCATCCCAGGCAGCCGCACCGTTAAAGCCGTACCAACCGAACCAAAGGATAAAGCAACCGAGAGCACCAAGGGTAATAGAATGACCCGGAATCGCATTTACTTTCTTAACCTTACCTGCTTTGTCCTTTACATACTTGCCAAGTCGGGGACCAACCATAATCGCACCAATCAGTGCAGTGATACCGCCTACAGAGTGAATTGCTGCAGAGCCTGCAAAGTCGTGGAAACCGAGCTGTGCAAGCCATCCCTGAGAATTCCATACCCAACCTGCTTCAATCGGATACACAAACAGCGAGATTACGCCGGAATAAATACAGTAGGAAACAAACTTTGTTCTTTCTGCCATAGAGCCGGAAACGATGGTAGCCGCAGTTGCACAAAATACAAGGTTAAATACAAAGGAGGGAGCGTTACCACCTTTCAGAAAAGCACCGAAGTCTGTCAGCATTTTAAGATTCGGCACCCCGAAAATACCGAGGACATAATCTTCTGCCATCATCAGGCTGAAGCCTAGTAAGACGAACACAACTGTTCCGATGCAGAAATCCATCAGATTTTTCATAATAATGTTACCGGCATTTTTTGCTCTGGTAAATCCGGTCTCTACCATCGCAAAACCGGCCTGCATGAAGAATACCAGTGCAGCACCGATTAGGAACCACACACCGAAAACTTCACTTGTAACAGATTCTTCTATCAATTTTTTGATCTCTTCTATTGCCATAACGGATCATCTTCTTTCTTTCTTTATTTTACGCCGAACAACAAATCAGCGTAGGTAGGCATTGGCCAGTAGGTCTTTGCCGTAAGGGTTTCTGCTTCGTCGCAAGCAACTCTCAGCTCGCCCATCAGGCTGACTACAGTATCACGGATCATTACAGATTCAGCACCGATATTCTCGGCTTTATCGAGAGAGAGAACGGCGTTCTCCAGCTCATCTGCCTTGGCAGCTATACGGTCGGTCAGTGCGGAAAGCTTTCTGACAACGCCGGTCTCATAACTGCAGGCAAGTGCGGAGTCGAGTGCCTTCTTTGCGGCAGCAGCCTTTGCAACGTCGGCAGTATAAGCTTCGATTGCAGGAGCAATCTGTGTCTTCGCCATATCGACCATCGTGTTTGCTTCAATAACAATGGTCTTACAGTAGTTATCCAGCATAATTTCATATCTGGACTTAAGTTCTGCTTCGGTAAATACACTATGAGAGGTCAGCATCTCCACATTCTTCTTATCGAGCAGATGAGGCATACAATCCGCCGTGGTACGATAGTTGAGCAGACCGCGCTTTTCGGTAGCTTCCTTGATCCAGCTCTCATCATAGCCGTTACCGTTGAAGATGATATGCTTATGATCCTTAATGGTCTTCTGAATCATCTCGTGGAGAGCAGTTTCAAAATCTTGTGCGCCTTCCAGTCTGTCTGCATAAATTTTCAGCGATTCGGCAACCGCACTGTTCAGCATGATGTTTGCACAGGCGATGCTGTTGGAGGAGCCGAGCATACGGAACTCAAACTTGTTGCCGGTAAAGGCGAAAGGAGAGGTTCTGTTACGGTCGGTAGTATCACGGTTGAACTTTGGCAGAACGTCAACGCCCAGCTTCATCTGAGTCTTTTCTACACCCTTATATGGCGCATCGGTCTCGATAGCCTCAAGGACAGCGTTCAGCTCATCACCGAGGAAGATGGAAACAACTGCGGGAGGAGCTTCGTTTGCACCGAGACGGTGGTCATTGCCGGCGGTCGCAACCGAGATGCGGAGAAGGTCCTGATAATCGTCCACTGCCTTGATGACAGCACACAGGAATAACAGGAACTGTGCATTTTCATAGGGAGTAGCACCGGGAGAAAGAAGGTTCTGACCCACATCGGTGGCAATCGACCAGTTATTATGCTTACCGCTGCCATTTACACCTGCGAAAGGCTTCTCGTGGAGCAAACAGACAAGACCGTGCTTTGCGGCAACCTTCTGCATGATCTCCATCGTAAGCTGGTTGTGGTCGGTTGCAATGTTAGTGGTAGTATAGATCGGTGCCAACTCATGCTGAGCCGGAGCAACCTCGTTATGTTCGGTCTTTGCCAAGATACCCAGTTTCCAGAGTTCATCATTGAGTTCCTCCATAAAGTCGGCAACTCTGGGCTTAATAACGCCAAAGTAATGGTCATCCATTTCCTGACCCTTCGGAGGCTTTGCACCGAACAAAGTTCGTCCTGTGAAGCGAAGGTCGGGGCGCTGATCGTACATTTCCTTAGTGATAAGGAAATATTCCTGCTCGGGACCGACGGAACTGGTAACACGCTTTACGGTGTCGTTTCCGAACAAACGCAGAATTCGGAGTGCCTGCTTGTTGAGCGCTTCCATAGAGCGTAAGAGCGGGGTCTTCTTGTCAAGGGCATGACTGCCGTAGGAGCAGAACGCAGTAGGAATACACAAGGTCTTACCCTTAATAAACGCATAGGATGTGGGATCCCACGCTGTATAGCCTCTTGCCTCGAAGGTGGCACGAAGACCGCCGCTGGGGAAAGAAGAGGCATCCGGCTCGCCCTTAATAAGCTCTTTGCCCGAGAATTCCATAATAACACCGCCATCGGGAGATGGGGTGATAAAACTATCGTGCTTTTCGGCGGTGATACCGGTAAGCGGCTGGAACCAATGGGTATAGTGTGTTGCACCCTTGGAAACCGCCCAATCCTTCATTGCGGTAGCAACCGCATTGGCAACGCTGATATCCAGTTCTGTTCCTTCATCAATTGTCTTTTTAAGCGAAGCATACACTTTATCCGACAGAGTAGCTTTCATTACTCTGTCATCAAAAACCAAGCTTCCAAAATAATCTTTTACAGTTTTCATGATATATTCTCCTTCACTAATCGAGATGTTGTGTTAGTTTATGAAAAGATAAAGGCACCTTTAATGCGGTAAAACATTAAAGACGCCTTTGCCTATATTTATATTGATTTGTATACTTATTACACGATACCCTGTGCATTCATGGCATCAACGACTTTTTCAAAGCCGGCGATATTGGCACCAACAACGAAGTTTCCTTCAAAGCCGTATCTTTTTGCTGCCTCGTCAATGTTGTGGTACAGATCTACCATAATACCCTTGAGTTTAGCATCAACCTTTTTAAAAGACCACTGCAATCTCTCACTGTTCTGAGACATCTCAAGAGCAGAGGTAGCAACGCCGCCTGCATTGGCTGCCTTGCCGGGAAGGAAGAACACGCCGTTTGCCTGGAAGTAATCGGTTGCTTCTGCAGTGGTTGGCATATTCGCACCTTCTGCAACAGCGATCACGCCATTTGCAACCAAGGTTTTTGCATCCTCAAGACCGAGCTCGTTTTGGGTAGCGCAAGGAAGTGCGATATCACTCTTTATGTTCCAAACGCCCTTTCCTTCGTGATACTCGGCATTCGGTCTGTAGTTCTTATATTCAGTGAGTCGCTGACGTTTCATCTCTTTGATTTCTTTGAGTGCTGCCACATCAATGCCATCGGGATCGTAAACCCAGCCGGTAGAATCGGAGCAGGTCACAACCTTTGCGCCGAGCTGCTGTGCTTTTTCAATCGCATAGATAGCAACATTGCCGGAACCGGAAACAGTAATGGTCTTGCCTTCGATGGTCTTGCCGTGGCATTTCAGCATTTCTTCTACAATATAGAGCAGACCGTAACCCGTGGCTTCAGTTCTGGCAAGAGAACCGCTATAGGAAAGACCTTTACCTGTCAGCACGCCTTCAAACAGACCTCTGAGTTTCTTGTACTGACCGAACATATAGCCGATCTCACGAGCACCTGTACCGATATCACCTGCGGGAACGTCGGTATCTGCACCAATGTACTTACAAAGCTCACTCATGAAGCTCTGGCAGAACGCCATAATCTCTCGGTCGGATTTGCCTTTGGGATCGAAGTCCGAACCGCCCTTACCGCCGCCGATGGGAAGGCCGGTCAGCGAATTCTTGAAGATCTGCTCGAAACCGAGGAACTTGATAATGCCAAGGTTAACTGAGGGATGAAGTCTCAGACCACCTTTGTAGGGACCAATGGCACTGTTGAACTGAACGCGATATCCGGTATTGACGTGAACTTGACCGTTATCATCGATCCACGGTACACGGAACTTGATCTGCCTTTCGGGATTGACCAGTCTTTCAAGCAGCGCATCACGACGGAATGCTTTCTCATTGGCATCAACCACCGGACGGAGAGAATCAAGAACTTCTTTGACTGCCTGATGGAATTCAGGCTCATTGGGGTTTTCTTTCACTACTCGTTCGATTACTTCATCTACATACGACATACTGTTTCCTCCTTGTTGAAAAAAGAAAAGACACCTTTAACGGTAGGGGGCATCCCCTACAACATTAAAGACGTCTTTGCCTTCTTCATAACATAAAATTGTTTTTAGATTCCTGAAAGTAAAATAGCGTCTTTGAGCACTTACACTCAAAGACGCCTTTGCCTTTACGTGATATATTATACACCGGCAAAACTCATTTGTCAACCCCTTTTTAAAACTTTTTTGGTATAAATCTCGTAGAAATTCAAAAAATTCGCTCATCCCCCTTGACAAAACGAGGATTATGGTGTATAATGCTACAAGATGAGCAAAGGCGTTCATTTCTGTACAGAACACATTCTGTATCGAAACGAGCGCCTTTTTTATTTATTATTCTGCGAAAGGAAAGGAACCGATATGAAATTAGAAGGCCAAGTACGAATCCCCTCCGGATGTGCAATCGCAGCTGTCATTTCAAAAGAAGGAAACAGAATGTCCGGCGAGATGATTTATAACGCTATGAAGCCGATGCACGACCGTTCCAACGGACTCGGTGGCGGTTTCGCCGGTTACGGCATCTATCCTGAATATAAGGAGTTTTACGCATTACATATGTTTTTTGACTCCCGTGCAACGCGCAAGGAATGTGAGGTATTCTTAAAGGAACGCTTTGAGATTGTAAAGAGTGAATTTATTCCCACACGTACCATTCCTGCGATCACGGACGAGCCGATTATATGGCGATACTTTGTTGCTCCTCTGAAATCTCAGCTTGCCTCGATGCAGCTTGATGAAAAGGAATTTGTTGCCCGCACAGTGATGAAGATCAACACCGAAATAAAGGGTGCTTATGTCTTTTCCAGCGGCAAGAATATGGGTACCTTCAAAGCAGTAGGCTTTCCGGAAGATGTCGGTGTCTTTTATAAATTAGAGGAATACGAGGGTTATTCCTGGACGGCACACGGCCGCTATCCTACCAACACTCCCGGCTGGTGGGGCGGCGCGCATCCGTTTGCTCTGCTTGATTGGTCTATTGTACATAACGGCGAGATTTCTTCCTATGATGCCAACCGCCGCTTTATTGAGATGTTCGGTTATAAATGCACCCTGCAGACCGACACCGAGGTCATTACTTATATTATGGACTACCTGATCCGCGTGCAGGGACTCACTTTGGGCGAAGCGTCAAGTGTTATCGCTGCGCCGTTCTGGAGCACCATTGAAAGTAAAACTGACCTTGAAGACCAAAAAAAGCATATGTACCTGCGTACCATGTTCCCCAGCCTGCTTATTACCGGACCGTTTTCCATCGTTCTTGGCTTTAACGGCGGACTGATGGCACTGAATGATCGCCTCAAGCTCCGTTCTATGGTAGTCGGCGAAAAGGACGATAAGGTATATATCGCCAGCGAAGAGGCGGCAATCCGCACAATGGAGCCGAATGCAGAAAACATATGGGCACCTGCAGGCGGAGAGCCGGTAATCATTAAGGTAAAGGACGGTGCATATTGAAATGAGTGTAGAATTTATATATCCCGAATTTGAAGTAATCAGAAATACAGACCGTTGCATCGCCTGCCGTGCATGTGAAAGGCAATGTGCAAACGAAGTTCATACCTTTCTTGAAGAAAAAAATGTGATGATGGCTGATGAGACTAAGTGTGTCAACTGTCAGCGTTGTGTATCTCTCTGCCCGACAAGGGCACTCAAAATCGTAAAAAGCGATTGTGTACTCCGTGAAAACGCTAACTGGCAGAACGATACGATCAAAGAAATCTACAAACAGGCAAACAGCGGTGGTGTACTACTCTCCTCGATGGGCAATCCGAAACCCCTGCCGGTGTATTGGGATAAGATCCTGATCAATGCCTCGCAGGTAACAAATCCGCCGATCGATCCTCTGCGTGAGCCGATGGAGACTCGTGTGTTCTTGGGTAAAAAGCCCGAAAAAGTTCAGCGTGACGAAAACGGAAATTTAAAATGCAAACTGCCGCCGCAGATTGAACTCTCTATGCCGATTATGTTCTCTGCAATGAGCTACGGTTCCATCAGCTATAATGCTCACGCTTCTCTTGCCCGTGCCGCTACTGAGCTTGGTATTCTTTATAATACCGGTGAAGGTGGTCTGCACGAGGATTTCTATGTTTACGGTGAAAACACCATCGTTCAGGTGGCGAGCGGACGTTTCGGCGTTCACGAGGACTACTTAAAAGCCGGTGCTGCCATTGAAATCAAAATGGGACAAGGGGCAAAGCCGGGTATCGGCGGCCATCTGCCGGGTGCAAAGATCGTTGGCGATGTATCTCGTACCCGAATGATTCCCGAAGGCTCGGATGCGATATCTCCTGCGCCTCACCACGATATTTATTCCATTGAAGATCTCCGTCAGCTTGTGTTCTCGCTGAAAGAGGCTACCGAATATAAAAAGCCGGTTATCGTAAAGGTTGCCGCCGTACATAACATTGCGGCAATCGCCAGTGGTATTGCCAGAAGCGGTGCGGATATCATCGCCATCGACGGTTTCCGTGGCGGTACCGGTGCTGCACCTACCCGTATCCGTGATAATGTTGGTATCCCGATCGAGCTTGCTCTGGCTGCTGTGGATCAGCGACTTCGTGATGAAGGAATCCGTAATAATGTATCCCTTGTGGTCGGCGGTTCCATTCGCAGTGCTGCAGATGTCGTGAAAGCCATCGCTCTCGGCGCTGATGCCTGCTATATTGCAACAGCGGCGTTGCTTGCTCTCGGTTGCCATCTCTGCCGTACCTGCCAGAGTGGTAAATGCAACTGGGGTATTGCAACTCAGCGCCCTGAGCTTGTGAAACGCCTTAATCCCGATATGGGCAGTGAGCGTCTTATCAATCTGATGAATGCTTGGAGACACGAAATAAAGGAGCTTATGGGCGGTATGGGTATCAACTCCATTGAGTCCTTGCGTGGCAACCGTCTGATGCTTCGCGGTGTTGGGCTCACAGATAAAGAACTTGAGATTCTTGGGATCTCTCATGCGGGTGAATGAAGGTGAAAAAAAGTGAACAGTATTGAAATATTAAGGATTGTTATCGCGGCACTTATGGTAGCAATGGCTTGTGTCGCAACACTGTTGATGCCTATCATTAAGCGAATCAACATAGCACCACTTCGTGATAAGCATTCCGACAGCAAATGGAGGAACAACGACAAATGAAACGAGTATATGTAAATGAAGAGTGGTGCCTTGGCTGCCACTTATGCGAATATAACTGTGCTTTTGCAAATTCCGGCATGTCGGATATGGCAACGGCTCTGAAAGGTAAGCCGATTTATCCCCGTATTCACATTGAGGGAGATGACAAAATTTCTTATGCGGTTTCCTGCCGCCATTGCACCGATCCTATCTGTGTAAAAAGCTGTATTGCCGGTGCAATCTCTAAATTGGATGGTGTTGTGCGTGTAGATAAAAACAAGTGCGTCGGTTGCCTAACCTGTGTGTTGGTATGTCCATATGGTTCCCTCGCTCCCGATGAAAACGGTGTGATGCAGAAATGTGAACTCTGCCTGCAGAACTCCTGCGGAGAACCTGCTTGTGTAAAGGGCTGTCCCAATAGGGCAATCGTGTATGAGGAACGAGGTGAGAACGCGTGAAGCAGTATGTTATTATTGGTAACGGTGTAGCTGCTGCCGGTTGCATCGAGGGAATCCGCAGTGTAGATAAAGACAGCAAAATCACGGTTGTTTCCGAAGAGAATCACCCCGTTTACTGCCGTCCCCTTATCTCGTATTATCTGGAAAAGAAAACAGATCCCGAACGTATGAATTATCGCGGTGCCGATTTTTATGAGAAAATGGGCTGTGATGTATTCTACGGCAAAAAGGTCATCCGTATTGATGCGGATTCAAAAAAGGTTATGCTGGATGATGGTGCAGAGCTTCCGTACACGGAAGTTTGCGTTGCAACCGGTTCGGCTCCTTTCGTTCCTCCCTTTGAAGGACTTGATATGGTAGAGAAAAAGTTCAGCTTTATGACACTGGACGATACCTTCGCCCTTGAAAAAGCAATTGATAAAGACAGTAAGGTATTGATCATCGGTGCCGGTCTTATCGGTCTGAAATGTGCCGAAGGCCTTCACGGTCGTGTGGCAAGCATTACCGTTTGCGACCTTGCCGACCGTGTGCTTTCCAGCATCCTCGATACCGACTGCGCCGCTATTGTGCAGAAGCATTTGGAGGCAAACGGCGTTCAGTTTTTGCTTGGGGATACCGCTGTTCGCTTTGAAAAGAATTTAGCTCAAATGAAAAGCGGAAAAACTGTAGAGTTTGACACGCTCGTTCTTGCTGTCGGTGTCCGTGCAAATACAGCTCTTATCAAAGATATCGGCGGTGAAGCAAACCGTGGTATTATCGTAAACGAGCGGATGGAAACCTCTGTAGAAAACATTTATGCCGCCGGCGATTGTTCCGAAGGTGACGATATTTCTTTAGGGCAAAAAAGAGTCCTGGCACTTCTCCCGAACGCCTATATGCAGGGGCATGCCGCCGGTGTAAATATGGCAGGCAGCAGAGAGGTATTTGACAAAGCCATTCCGATGAATTCGATCGGGTTCTTCGGTCTGCACGTTATGACTGCCGGAACTTATGAAGGCGAAATGTATGAGGAAAAAACCGACAGTACATTAAAAAGGCTATTTACAAAGGATGGTTTACTCAAAGGCTTCATACTGATCGGCAAGACCGAACGAGCCGGAATCTATACCTCTCTCATTCGTGAAAGAACACCTCTTGACACGATTAACTTTGAAACAATGAAAAAAGTTGCAACTTCTGTTGCATTTTCTCCGGAAACTCGTAGAAAAAAATTTGGAGGTGTGGTATAATATTATGATAATAAATGTTAAGGGACTTGATTATAAAGCTCTGAACGATACCTTGCGGGAAAGTTCAGACGACATTACCCTTGAGGAATGTTGCGGTCAACGCTTTATTGCCGCCGGTATGTCGGATAAGCGCATCACGATCAACGGTGTGCCCGGCAATGCTCTCGGTGCCTATCTCAACGGAGCTGCCATTACCGTTAATGCAAACGCTCAGGATGCCGTCGGTGATACGATGAACGATGGCGAGATCGTTATTCACGGCAATATCGGCGATGCCGCAGGTTATGCCATGCGCGGCGGAAAGATACTGGTTCGCGGCAACGCAGGCTACCGTGCAGGGATCCACATGAAAGCCTACAATGAAAAGGTTCCCGTTATGGTGATCGGCGGAACTGCAGGCAGTTTTCTCGGCGAATATCAGGCTGGCGGCGTTATTGTCGTTCTCGGACTTGAAACAAAAGATAAGAAAATCGTCGGATTCTTTCCCTGCACGGGAATGCACGGCGGTAAAATGTTTTTGCGGTCTGACTGCAAAGATGTTAAATTCCCAAGTCAGGTTACGGCTCGTCCTGCGGATGAAGCGGATATGGAAGAACTGAGATCGTATGTTTCCGAATTCTGTGATATATTCGGTTATGATGTTGACGAGGTGTTATCCTCACCCTTTACTGTCATTACTCCTGACAATAAGAATCCATACAAGCAAATGTATGTGGCAAATTAAAAGAAAGTAGGTAGGATATTATGAAGTATTCAAAGGAAGAGGTAATGCAATACGTCCAAGAGGAAGATGTGAAGTTTATTCGTCTTGCCTTTTGTGATGTGTTTGGAAAACAAAAGAACATATCAATTATGCCGGAGGAGCTGCCTCGCGCCTTTGAATACGGTATCGCCTTCGATGCTTCGGCAATCGCAGGCTTTGGCGACGAAATGAGGTGCGATCTTCTGCTCCATCCAGATCCCGAAACGCTTATGCTTCTACCGTGGAGACCGGAGCACGGCAAGGTCGTTCGTATGTTTACGAGCATCTCATATCCCGATGGAACACCTTTCGAGTGTGATACTCGCAGTCTGCTCAAAAAGGCTGTGGAAGACGCGCAGAAGGCAGGATATACGTTTACCTTCGGTGCCGAACAGGAATTTTACCTGTTTGAGCTTGACGAAAAGAACAAGCCGACAAAAATTCCTTACGATGAAGCAGGATATATGGACCTTGCCCCTGATGACAGAGGTGAAAACATTCGCCGCGAGATCTGTCTTACTTTGGAACAGATGGGCATCCGTCCCGAAAGCTCCCATCACGAAGAAGGTCCCGGTCAGAATGAGATCGACTTCCGCTATTCCGAGCCGCTTACTGCGGCTGATAACACAATGACCTTCCAGACCGTTGTAAAAACAGTTGCCTGCCGTAACGGTGTGTTTGTGGATTTCACCCCGAAGCCCCTTGAGGATAAACCGGGCAACGGATTTCATATCAATATGTCTGTCAAGCCAAGTGACACTTCTGCGAATCTGTGCTGTATGATTGCCGGTGTTCTTGACAAGGTTGTAGAAATGACCGCATTCCTTAACCCTACTGAAGAATCTTACAAACGCTTCGGTCATAGCAAAGCACCCGGATATGTATCATGGTCAAGCGAGAATCGTTCGCAGCTCATGCGTATTCCCGCTGCTGTCGGTGAATACCGTCGTGCAGAACTTCGTTCACCGGACCCGATGGCAAATCCGTATCTCGCATTTACACTTATGATTTATGCGGGCCTTATCGGTCTTGAAAATAAACTTGACTTGCCCGAAGCCACCAATATTAACCTATACAAAGCCGATGCTGAGACTTTAGCAAGGTTTAAGAAACTGCCTGATAGTTTAAGCGATGCTTGTAAGGAAGCAGCCGCAAGCGAATTTATCAAAGAGCATATTCCTGCGGCGATTTTAGAAATCTATTGCAATAAATAAAGCTGAATAGCAACACAAAAAGGAGGGGAGCAAAAATGAGTCTGAAAGAACGAGTTTACAGCGTTTTGATCGTTTCGGCGGGAGAAGGATTTAATGATTCACTCTCTGCGTTGCTCCCCACCTCAAAGTATTCGCCAACTCATTTTGTATCGAATATCAGTGCAGCGAAGCGGGTACTTGCCGAACGTGCCTTTGATTTTGTTATCATCAACTCACCACTCCCCGATGATGTAGGTACACGGTTTGCAATCGACACAGGTAATTCAAAAGAGATCATTGTACTCCTGATGGTACGCGCAGAACTTCAGGCAGAGATCTACGACAAGGTCGCCGAGCACGGTGTGTTTGTTCTTCCAAAGCCAACCTCAAAGCCGACAATGGAAATCGCTCTCAGCTGGCTTTCAAGCGCACGGGAAAAACTTAGAAAAACCGAAAAGAAAACGCTCTCCATTGAGGAAAAAATGGAAGAAATCCGTATCGTCAACCGCGCAAAGTGGCTGCTTATCCGCAGACTCAAATTGGATGAACCAGAGGCTCATCGTTACATAGAAAAACAGGCAATGGACCGGTGTATTTCAAAGCGGATTGTTGCGGAAGAAATTATTAAAACATATTCATGATTGAATGTTTGGTTTTGCATTAATTCACACAAAAAGAACTCATCGCTGTCACTTATAATGTGCAGCAAGGAGTTCTTTTCTGTTTTCATGATTAGTAAATACAAAACATTAAATCTATTTCGTAGCAAGGTTGATTATTTATATATTCTGCTTTTCTGCATATTTCATAGTTTGCCACGCTCCACCGTATTCGTCTTCTACATAAAAAAACCACCAAGTCGCTACGGTCAACCATATCCCGATTGGAGGTTTTCTTTGATATTGCAGATCCTCCGTACTTTCAAGTGTTTTGAGATAGAAAAAGAACGATGCTAAGTCTTTCGACTCGGCATCGTTCTTTTCGTAGCTGTTTTCCAATCCTGTAAGACAGATGCCGTGAAATTATGATTTTTACGGAATTACTGTCTTATCGGCACACGGGGAAGGTTCTCTTTTTTGTAAAGAAATATCAGATTAGTCAGCTGTTCTTAGTTTGATATAATCTTCAAGTAGCTCTGCCGTTTCGTCAAGGCCGAGAATAGCTGAATTTATAGTAAGATCATAACCTTTTGCATGCCCCCATTTGTTGGTGCAGTAGTAATTGTGATAAGCCTTACGTTTTTTGTCATGACGGTTCATGATACCTCTTGCTTCATCAGAATTAACTTTTCTGTACTCGCAGGTACGCTGAATTTTAAACTCTTCATCAGCAAAAATAAATATTTTGATTAGTCCCTCAAAATCAGCAAGAACTTCCTCTGCACATCTTCCGACAACAACAAAAGATTCACCGGATTTGGCTTTATCTCTGATAAAATCGAACTGAATGTTAGCAACGATTTCTTCAGGGGAGTTAGAAATACCACGGACAGTTCTCGAAAGGAAAGTTCGTTTTGGCACTTCATCAAATTTTTGCAGACGTTTAACATTACCTGTTTTTAAAAGAGCAATTTCATCGAGCAGATTTCTGTCGTAGTAACTGATACCGAATTTTTCGGCAATACGCTTTGCAACAATGTGTCCGCCACTTCCGAACTCACGGCTGACAGCGATTATCAACTGTTTTTTCATAATGAACCCTCCTTGATTATAGCTGTGTAACATATCTCAGCCAGATGTAAACCGTGCTGACGATAAGAACGATTATAGTAGCAGGAGCCATTTTTTTGCAGTATTCGCCCCAACCGATAGGATGACCTGCTTTAGCTGCTGCAGAAGTACCGACAACATTAGCCGAAGCCCCGATAGGAGTAGCACTTCCACCGATGTCCGTACCCATAGCCAAAGACCAGGCAAGGGTGGAAAGCAGAGGAGAACTTGCACCTGCAAGTTCCTTGATGATAGGAACCATTGTTGCGGCAAACGGGATGTTGTCGATAAATGCACTTGCGATTCCCGAAACCCAGATGATAATGGCAACCATAAGATAATAATTGCTTCCACAAACCTTGCTGATAAAATTAGCAATTATTTCAAGAACGCCGGTCTTTTCAAGACCGCCTACAACGATGAAAAGACCTGTAAAGAACAGCAGGGTCTTATAGTCAACACCCTTCATAACCTGAGGAATATGTTTTCCTGAAGTTATCAGCGTGATAGCAGCGATGAGAACACCGATAAACGCTACCGTAAGACCTGTAGCACTATGAGTTACAAGAAGAACAACAGCGATAAGGAATATGGCAATGCTTATAGCAAAGCCTTTTTTGTCTGTGATAAAGCTTTCAGGAGATGGCATATTCTCGTAATCGGAAGCATTAGCAGCATTGCCTGCAAGCTCTTTTTTCATAACAAAATAAAAATACAAAGCAATAAGTACAAAAGAGAGAAGAGAAACAGCACCTGTGTTGATTACAAAATCCATGAAAGAATAGTGCAGTTTTGAGCCGATTATTATATTCGGAGGGTCACCACACATTGTAGCGGAACCACCGAGATTCGCACAGAATATCTCGGACATAATCATAGGTACAGGGTTGAATTTAAGCAGCCTTGAAAGTTCAATCGTTACCGACGCAAGGAACAGAATAACTGTAATCGAGTCGATGAACATTGCAAGGAAAAATGACATTATCATAAATGCAATAAAAATTGGAATAGCCTTGTAATTAACAAACTTTGCGATTCTTCTGCAAAGCCAGTTAAAGAAACCTACTCTTGCCATACCCTCAACCATTATCATCATACCACCAAGAAAGATGATAGTAGCCCAGTCGATACCACCGGATTCGGTTTCAGCACCGGTCGTTATCCAGAACTCCGATGTTGCAAGTGCTTTGATGTTAAGAGTATCCCAGATTGCATTGACGTCAGCTTTAATAATACCAAACACTATAACAAGAGTGAGAACTCCACAACCAAGTGTTACATAATGTTTTTCGATTTTGTCCATGATGATCAGAATGAACATTGCTGCAAAAATTACAATAGCAGCTATATGGACTGTCATATCTATGACCCCTTTCAAATGATAAATAATACATTAGTATTATAGCACAATTATGTTATATGTCAATTAAACGTTATCAACATTTGTAGACTTATACATTTTTTTATGATTATATACCAAAAAAGTGTTAATTTTTCTTGACTAATGTTAAATGAGTGTTCAATCAATGGCTAAATCAGATTTGCCTTAAACGTTTTAGTTCAACAAAAAATTTTTTTACTTTAGTTTAGTCAATATTTTAGTGCTAACATAAGATGAAAACGCTGGTGGAGAATTTATTCATGATAGACCATTTGGGTGAAGAAACGATTGGTGAATATATCTCATTGTCAAACGCAAAATTCTATAATTCCGAATCTGAATTGGTATATGAATATATACATTAATTAATAACGAGAAGCTGTGCATATTGTCTGCACGGCTTTTTTGTTATCAAATTTGAAATTTCGGTTATAACGCTTGCTTTTTGAGTGAAAATGTAATATAATAAAAATGATATTTTTAGGGAAAGGTTGACCTGTTATGAAAAAGATCGGATTTGATAACGATAAATATCTGAAAATGCAGTCGGAGCATATCAGAGAAAGGATCTCGCAGTTCGGAGATAAGCTTTATCTTGAATTTGGAGGAAAGCTTTTTGATGATTATCATGCGTCACGAGTTCTTCCGGGATTCAAGCCTGACAGTAAGCTCCAGATGCTTCTCCAGCTCAAGAACGAGGCAGAGATAGTTATTGTAATCAATTCAGGCGATATAGAAAAGAACAAAATAAGAGGCGACCTTGGAATTACATACGACCTTGACGTTATCAGACTCTTTAACATTTTCACAAAGATCGGACTTTATGTAAGCAGTGTTGTGCTTACACAGTATGAGGGGCAAAGCTCTGCTGATGCCTTTCAGAAAAGACTTGAAGCGCTGGGAATCAAGGTATATCATCATTATCATATCAAAGGCTATCCGTCAGATATTGAGCTTATCATGAGTGACGAGGGTTATGGCAAAAACGATTATATTGAAACTTCACGCAAGCTTGTTGTTATCACAGCACCAGGTCCGGGAAGTGGAAAGATGGCAACCTGTCTTTCACAGCTCTACCACGAGCATAAGCGTGGTATCAATGCAGGTTATGCAAAGTTTGAAACGTTCCCGATCTGGAATATCCCACTTCGTCATCCTGTAAACATTGCCTATGAGGCGGCAACTTCTGACCTTAATGATGTAAATATGATTGATCCGTTTCACCTTGAAGCTTACGGAGAAACTACAGTCAACTATAACAGAGATGTTGAGATTTTCCCTGTTCTCAATGCGATTTTTGAGAACATTCTTGGTGAGTCACCATATAAATCACCTACTGACATGGGTGTAAACATGGCAGGAAACTGTATTTTTGATGAAGATGCAGTGTGTGAAGCTTCAAAGGATGAGATAATCAGAAGATATTATGTTGCATTGTGTGGACGCAGAAAGGGTACGGTCAAGGACGATGAGATACTGAAATTACAGCTTCTTATGAAGCAGGCGGGTATCTCAGAAGATGACAGATCAGTCATTGCTCCTGCACTGAGAAAAGAACAGGAAACCAATGCTCCTGCAGCAGCAATGGAGCTTGCCGACGGTACAATAATTACAGGCAAGACCTCAAATCTGCTTGGTGCATCATCAGCACTTCTGCTCAATGCACTGAAGCATTTCGGTGGAATTGATGATAAAGTTTTGCTTATGGCACCGGAGGTTATTGAGCCTATCCAGAGTCTTAAAGTCGGACATCTCGGAAATCAGAATCCACGACTTCACACAGATGAAACGCTTATTGCACTTTCGATTTGTGCAGCGACTGATGAAAATGCAAAAAAAGCAATGGATCAGCTTGAAAAGCTTAAAGGCTGTGAAGTACATTCAACAGTGATTCTTTCACCTATTGACGAGAAAATATTCAGGCGACTTGGAGTTAATCTCACCTGTGAACCTAAATACAGCAACGAATAATTATATATAAAATATGCCGATTCTGTGTTTGCAGAGTCGGCATTTATTTTGCTATTTAATCATATTACTGTTGTTTAGTACAAGAGTACTGTACAAAAATAGTACATCGCAGTTTTCAAAGCTGATAAAATTATCGAGAATCTCAGGAGAGATATAACGAATGTCCACAAGAGTTATCTTGCTGTAGCATTCGATAAGATACGGTGCAAGACTGCTTGCAAATGAGTCACGGAACATTACCAGTTCTTTTTTTGTAAGGGCATACGGGTTTTCGATAGTTAATAGCGATTTTGCCCCCGAAAGAAACATTTCATAAGGATCAGAACTGTATGCCTTTTCCATATCGTAAACTGCCATTTCATGGTTGGTTTCAAAATCAAATACCCTGCAATTATCAAAGGTCGGACTATAGATGTAAGAGATTCGATCTGCTTGCATCGGTAGAGCCGCCTGACCGTAGTAAACTCCGTAAAAAGGCTTGTCAAGAGTTGTTACAGAGTATTTATCAGAGTATTTTGTATCCATACTTTCTGCAATATGTTCTGCAACCGGGCCGATATTTTCCTGTTTCCAGTGGGTATCGGTTTTGTAGTAATCATTGAGCCTGAGCAATGGGAAGATGTCGATATACCGGGCAAAATCAAGATTATTTCTGAGAATAGTCACCATTTTTGCGTAATCAATAGCAGGATAATTGTTTTTTTCTGCAAGAAAATAGTTTTTGTCAGGTATCAGCGAGAAATATACATTGCAATTTGCGTCTGATAGATACTTATTATAAACATGACTGAATCTTTTGGAGGCATAATCAAGTGATTTTTTAGATAATGGGTAATCGAGTTTTGAGGCAAACCCGTTTGAAATATATATGCCGTTGTTATCTTTTTTGCCCATTGGAAAAAAAGATACTACTGATTTAAGAGTCCTGAAGCTTTCACGCATCGGGAACTGGTCAAGCGTGAACTTTTCAAAATCGGACATGAATTTTCCGTTTAAAACAGTTTCGGTTGAAAAAACAGGCTTTTGTGCCAGCGGACGCCTTTCAGTCTGTGAAGTCTGTCGTGCCGGAGAAAAGATAAAAGCAATCGTAAAAACGGCAATAAACGTGGAAATCATTATAATAACACTGTAGTTTTTGAACTTTTCAAGCATATCGTTTCCTCACTTAAAACCTAAAATACAAAAACGGATTAAACGAACCGTCAACAAGGAATGCCGTAATCACAGCGAGTAAAAGTGTCAGGATGACAGGTTCAGCAATGCATACAACAGCACTACCTTTTTGTGAGTGTTTCAACTTGTTCACAAGCGTTTTTACGGCAGGAGTCGCACCGACAATAGCAACAACAAAGATAATACCATAATTTCTTAGCGAATATAGACTTTCGGTCGTTGTAAAAGGAAGATCACCAAAGCCGAACATTGCTTTTATTGTGTGCCAAACCTGTGACATATCGCCCATATCAAAGATTATGAAACTGATGAATATGGACAGAATCAGATAAACATGACCGAGTATCTTTGTTTTGTTGAGAAATTTTAGCAAAAACAGCTTTTCAATCATCAAAAGCAGTGCAAACCAGAGTCCCCATACAACGAAGTTCCAATCAGCACCGTGCCACAAGCCTGTTGCCATCCAGACGACAAGCAGATTCAGCATCCATCTGAGCTTTGAAACACGGTTGCCACCGAGTGGGATATAAAGATAATCACGAAACCACGTGCCGAGTGACATATGCCATCTTCTCCAGAATTCAGTCGCACTTGACGAGATGTATGGATAGTTGAAGTTTTCGGGGAAACGGAATCCGAAGATTTTCCCAAGACCGATAGCCATGTCCGAGTATCCTGAAAAATCGAAATAGATGTGCAAAGAGTATCCGAGAGCATATATCCACACAAAAAGTACTGACTTGTCACCTGAGGCTTTGAAACTTTCAACAAGCTCACCGAGAACATTTGCGATAAGTACTTTTTTTGATAAGCCTATTATAAATCTGCGTAAGCCCTCAGCAGTTGATAATACACTATGAATTCGGTTCTTAAGCTGGTCAGCAATATCCGAGTATCGCACAATAGGGCCTGCAATAAGTTGTGGGAACATTGAAACGTAAGTCGCAAAGTTGATAAAATTTTTCTGTACTGTTGCAACACGCCTGTAGACATCAACTGAATAACTCAGTATCTGGAACGTGTAAAAGCTTATTCCAATAGGCAGAGCGATTTTGAGAAGAGGCGTTGAAAATCCTGTTACAGCATTGAAATTAGCGATAAAAAAGTCAGCATACTTGAAATATGCAAGCATGCCGAGGCTGAGCAAAACAGTTGCCGTCAAAGAACTTTTTGCAGCAAGTCTTTTGTCATTGTTTATAAATTTTTCTATAAGCAGTCCGAAGAAATATCCCTGTACTATTGAAAAAGTCATGAGCAGGAGATATTTCGGTTCTCCCCAGCCGTAAAAGAACAGACTGGAAATAAGAATAACGCAGTTTTTAAGTCTTTTTGGTGCAAAAAAGTAAAGAAACAGAACGGCAGGGAGAAAGAAATACAAAAAATTGATGCTTGAAAAAAGCATAAAAACTATACTCCGATATTATTCAATAATATTATCCTCTGAAACGAGTTTTGCATCAGGGAAAGCTTTTGTGAATTTTGTTTTGAAAGTATCAATAAACTCTGTTTTTCCAAAAGCAGTGATAAGGTCCTTGCCAATTGTGTAGAAAACAACCTTGTCAGGTATTCCGCACATCCACTGACGCTGGTGAAGAATACTTTCCTTCATGTCCTTTGCAAGAGTTGAAACGTCATCAGATTTTTTTGCACGCAGAACGCTGCAAGTAAAATTGTTAGCGTTCATCATATGCATAATAGAAGCAGCGTCTTCAAGCTTGCTAACTGATTCTATAGGCATACCGAGTGCATTTTCAACAGCGTTAGGGTCATCAAGACTATATTTCCCCGGGCCTTCAGGGTTCTGATTTTCTTCAGTATAATCTCCACCTGCGACAGGGAACTTTTCGTCATCACTATAAGAATCCCAGACTGTGTTGAGCAGTGCCAGAGGGCTTTCAGCAGACACATCTTTCTTAGAATCTTCTTTTTTGCTCTCCGAGCAGGAAACCATAGCAAGCATCATAACACCTGCAAGAAAGAGTGAAATTATTTTTTTCATAAAATGATCCTCCGTTTTAAAACATAATTGCATTAATATTATCACATAAAATATGTAAATAATCCATTGATATAGTACACAAAAAACAACAGAAATTCTTATTTATGTTGACTTATAAGAATTTTGTCAACAAGGGGCTTTGATGTGCTTTGTGAAGGCTGTTGATAAAGCTGAGAAAAACAAGCTATTAAAAAGTACGTATCTTTTGGTTATTTCTTTTTTGGCGTTGAAACAATTTTAATCAACCCTTTTAAGCTCGGATTTGTTTAGCTGAGAAAGTTCTCTATAGCAGACAGAAAAGCGTCCATTTCCTCGTCAGTGCCGATAGTTATGCGAAGATATTGCTCTATCCTTGGTTTGTTGAAGTATCTGATAAAAATCTTTCTTGTTTTAAGATATTCAAAAATCTCGGTTGCATCGTGTTCGGGATGCGTTGCAAAAAGGAAGTTGGTAGAGCTTTCAAGCACCTTGAAATTGAATTCTTTCAGAGCTTTGCTTACACGCTCTCTTGTCGCGATAACTTTGTTTACTGTCTGCTCAAAATATTCTTTGTCGTTTATGGATGCAATACCTGTCCGGATAGCAATGCTGTCCATTGGGTATGAGTTGTAGGAATCTTTAACAGCGTCCATGTATGAGATAAGATAAGGGCTTGCAAAAGCACAGGCAACACGCATACCCGCCATAGATCTTGACTTTGAGAACGTCTGAGTTACAACAAGATTATCATATTTGTCGATAAGTTCGACAGCAGAATACTTTCCGAAATCGGCATAGGCTTCATCAATTATGACAATGCAGTCACGATTATGTTCAAGCAGATCGACAATAAAATCCCTGCCCTCACCGATAGATGTGGGAGCATTCGGATTCGGGATAACAACACCACCATTTGGTTCATAGTAATCCTTGACGTTTATCCTGAAATCTTCATCAACAGCATAGGTTTTTGACGGGATTTTCAAAAGCTCACACCAGACCGGATAAAAAGAGTATGTAACATCAGGATAAACTATTGGCAGATCGGAGTTAAAAAAAGCTCTGAAAGCCGTTGCAAGAACATCGTCCGAGCCGTTTCCGGTGAACACATTCTCTTTCTTTACGCCATAATATTCAGCAATAGCCTCACGCAGAGGAGAAGCGTCAATGGACGGATATTTTTTCAGATCACCATAGCTGAAATGGTCGAGGACTTTTCTTACCTCAGGTGATGGGGGATAGGGATTTTCGTTTGCGTTGAGCTTTATAATATCGTCAAATTCAGGTTGCTCACCGGCAACATAGGGTTCAATGTTTATCAGGTTTTTCTGCCATGGGGTTTCACTCATAATCTTTTCCTTTCTTGTCTTTTTGACAATGAACATAAATATTATCGTAGATTATAATTATACAGCACATTTTATGACTCATCAGTACCGATAAGGTTTACTGACATTTCTGAGTCAAGACTTTCAACATCACGAAGCTTACGATTTATCTGTCTTGTCCTTACACCGACGAGCTTGTCTATCTCCTCATCAGCCTGACGTAATCTGTTTCGTGCAGAATCAAGAACCTTTTCAAACGTTAGGAATTCGGTTTTAACGGCTCCGAGAACCTGCCATACTTCGCTGCTTCGCTTCTGGATAGCAAGAGTCCTGAAGCCCATTTGTAAAGAGTTCAGCATAGCAGCCATTGTTGATGGACCTGCAATGTTGACCTTGTAATCTTTCTGCAGAATCTCAACAAGTCCATGGTTTACAACCTCGGCATAAAGTCCTTCAAAAGGCAGGAACATTATTGCAAAGTTTGTTGTGTGAGGAGGAGCAATGTACTTTTCGTTGATGTCCTTAGCACACTTTTTGATGATAGTTTCAAGGTTCTTGTAAGCAGCCTTGACAGCCTCAGCAGAGCCTGATTCATAAGCGTCCTGCAATGCCGAGTATGTATCACCCGGGAACTTTGAGTCGATAGGCAGATATATATGCTCACCATCAGCATTTCCCGGGAGTTTTACAGCAAACTCAACACGGTTTGAACTGTTTGGAACAGTCGGAACTTCGGTATCATACTGTTCGGGAGTCAGGATCTCCTGCAAAATAGCACCGAGCTGAATCTCACCGAGAATACCTCTTGTCTTGACGTTGGAAAGTACCTTTTTCAGATCACCGACACCTGTAGCAAGGTTCTGCATTTCACCCAGTCCCTTATAAACCTCCTCAAGACGTTCGCTGACCAGCTTGAACGACTGATTCATCTTGTCTTCCAAAGTTTTCTGGAGCTTTTCGTCAACGGTAGTCCTTATCTGATCAAGCTTTTTGTTGTTATCCTCTTGGATATAATTCAGCTGTTTTGAGATAGTCGCACGCATTGCCTCAAGCTTCTGTTCGTTATTGGATTCCAGCGTCTTGAAGCGGTTTTCAAGGGTTTTCATCTGAGCAGTGACAGAATCGCCCGTTGCCTGTTGCTTGTCGGAGATATTCTTGTCCATATCGCTGAGCTTTTCGGACTGTGCCGAAAAAGCACTTTTCTGGTTCTCAATAAGCATATCGCCAAGCGTTTTGACCGAATTCTGAATATTCTCGTTAATTTCCTTACGCTGTTCTCTTTCGTTCTGAGCATTATCGGAACGTATTTTTTCAAATTGTTCTGAGAGTCTGTCATGGTTGTCATCTTTTTTCAGGCTGACAGCGAGCAAAACTATCAGCAAAACTATAATAACTATGCAACATATAAAAACAGCAGTCTGCATTAAAACATCTCCCCTGAAATAAAGTTATCTAAATTATAACATACTTATACTTTTTTCGCAAGCAAAAAAAGAGCATACTGTCTTGTGTACTTGAAAAACATGAGAAAATGTGGTATCATAAATGTAAACAACAGCATTTGGCAGAGGAGGTGTTTTTTCATGATGTCAGCAGAGTTTCAAAAGGATATAACGTATCTGAAAGGAGTAGGACCGAAAAGAGCAGAGTGCTATAAAAAGCTGGGTATAGAAACGGTCTTTGATCTGCTGAACCACTTTCCGAGAGGCTATCTTGACTTCTCATCACCGGTATCCATAGCTGAGGGAGCAAATACGGGTGATAATGCCGTTGTAAAAGGTAGAGTCGTGAAAAAACTTCCCGAGGCAAGGATAAGAAAAGGGCTTTCAATCTACAAAGCCGTGTTCACTGACGATATAAGCGATCTGACTATTGTAATCTATAACAGCGAGTTTGCTTTCAAACAGCTTGAAACATATCAGGAATATATCCTTTATGGCAAAATAACAGGTAGCGTGATGCGGTATGAGATAACAAATCCACTTGTGATACCTGTCGATTCACCTGATAAGATACAGCCTGTGTACGCTTTGACAGAGGGTTTGAACCAGTCATTGCTGCGAAAGAGTATGCATACGGCGCTTGAAGCGTTTGACGGCGATATATATGAACCTATGCCAAAAAAGATACGGGAAAAGTATAATCTGTGTTCATATAATTATGCATTGGAGAATATCCACTTTCCAAAGGACTGTCATACTTGTGAGATAGCAAAACGCAGGCTTGTATTTGATGAACTGCTCACACTCCAGCTTGGTATGCATATACTTAAAAGCCGTTCTCAGAGCAGAACAGGCTGTACCATGCAGAATTGCAGTTTAAACAGGTTTTATGATTCTTTGCCGTTTGAATTGACGAATGGTCAGCAGAGTGCGATAAATGATTGCATAAAAGATATGTGCAAAAGCTCTCCGATGAACAGACTGGTACAGGGAGATGTTGGTTCAGGGAAAACTGCCGTTGCAGCAGGTGCGGCTTTTTTTGCGTATACAAACGGCTTTCAGACTGCACTTATGGCACCGACTGAAATACTTGCTACACAGCATTTTCAAACTCTATGCGGATTTCTTGAACCATTGGGAGTAAAAGTTGCATTGTTGACGGGATCGTTGACTCCGAAGCAGAAAACGGTACTCAAACAGCAAATCGCAGACGGCGAATATAATGTCGTTGTCGGAACTCATGCACTTGTGCAGCAGTCAACGGAGTTCAAAAGACTGGGACTTGTCATAACAGATGAACAGCACCGTTTTGGAGTAGAACAACGTGCAGCATTGGCACAAAAAGGACAAAATCCACATAAGCTTGTCATGTCAGCGACTCCGATACCAAGAACGCTTGCACTTATGATTTATGGGGATCTTGATATATCAGTGCTGAAGGAACTGCCAAAGGGCAGACAGCCTGTTGAAACGTATGCCATAACGGGAAAGCTTCGTGAACGTGCATATGGTTTTGTGAAAGACCGTCTTGATGAGGGCAGGCAGGCGTATATTGTCTGTCCGATGATTGATGAAAGCGAAATGGACTTGCAGGATGTTAAAAGCTATGCGAAAAACTTGCAGGAGGGTGCGTTCAGGGATTACCGTGTCGGACTTCTTCACGGAAAGCTTTCGCCGATTGAAAAAGAGCAGATAATGACCGATTTCAAGGAACATAAGACAGACCTGCTTGTGTCAACAACAGTTATCGAGGTGGGAGTCGATGTGCCGAACTCTGCAGTTATGGTCATAGAAAATGCCGACAGGTTCGGGCTTTCACAGTTGCACCAGCTCAGAGGACGTGTCGGACGAGGAAAGTATAAATCATATTGTATTCTCATAACAGATAACGTCAACGAGGAGAGTCGCAAAAGGCTAAAAATCCTTGCAAAAACGCACGATGGCTTTAAGATTTCTGAGGAGGATCTTAAACTTCGTGGACCTGGAGATTTTTTCGGAAGCCGACAACATGGTCTGCCGACAATGAAAATTGCAGATATGTCTGCTGATATTGAGATATTAAAGCAGGTGCAGAGTGCGGCAGAGGAAATAACAACGGCCGATCCTATGTTGAAAAGTTCTGAAAATCGTGGTTTGCAGCAGCTTGCATTTATGCTGTTCAAGAGTAAAAATATAGATTAAAGAGCAATACTAAGTTGTAATTACAGATTTTATGGAGGTAATAATAATGGATGAAAATGCAAAGAAAACTATAATGATGAGATTGGAAAAAACAGCTGAAAATCTCAGAAAGAACAGAATGGAAGCGTATATTGCCGAGAACTGTGAAGAGGCTGTAAAAATTGTTGAGAGTATCTTGAAAGAAGGAGAAAGTATTTCCTGTGGAGGATCGGTTACACTAAAGGAAAGTGGTGTAATGGATCTTATGAAGTCAGGGAAATATAAGTTCATTGACCGTTCAAAGGCTAAGGATCGTGATGAGGTCGAGGCTATCTATCGTCAGGTTTTCAGTTGTGACACTTTCCTTACATCATCAAATGCCGTTACCGAGAACGGAGAGCTTTATAACGTTGATGGAAATTCAAATCGTGTTGCAGCAATTTGCTATGGACCGAAGTCGGTTATTTTCGTTGTTGGAATGAATAAACTGGTAAGAAACATTGACGAGGCAATTGTGAGAGTTAAAACCTTTGCAGCACCACCAAACTGTGTAAGACTCGATTGCCAGACACCATGCCACGAAACCGGCAGATGTGTATCACTTTCAAACGGTGGAGATATGCCGTCAGGCTGTCATAGTACAGGAAGAGTATGCTGTAACTATGTCGTATCAGCATATCAGCGTCACGAAAACAGATTCAAGGTAATTCTTGTTGCTGAGAACCTGGGATATTAAGAGGTTTTGAATATGGATTCGGTTAAATTTTTATTGTATGTGCTCAAAAGAATAGGCATACTTATTGCTGTAGATTTGTTTGGATCAGCGGTTGCAAAGGTTTTTGTGCCTGCAATAGCATCTTTTTTTCCTGCAACAGGTGCTGCGAACAGGTTTCTTACTGAGGGAACAGGAGGATCACTTGTTGGTTGGGCAGTAATGCTCATACTTCTTTCGGTAGTGTTCTTTAATGATGGAAAAAAACACACAGCATATGAAATATGGAACAGTATAAACATTATAATTGCATTGGTATTTATGTTCCTGCTGTATTTTATACCATCTGTTTTCAGGGATTCGTTCCACCAGGAGAGCAAAGGCGATGTGTTTTATTCAATCATCTATGCACCGGTGCAGTGGCTTGAGGATAAATTTGAGATGGCTTATACTTCATCAGCAGGTATAGGAATAGGAATAATCTTATTTGTACTTTTTGTAGTTTATGTGGTATCGTATAAGATATATCTCAGAAAGCACAAATCGCTGGCATAAGTTCTTGCAATAAAGGGATTTATGTGTTATAATTGAAACGTAATTTTCAGATAATTATAATTGAAAGAGGAGATTGTTTATGACAAACAGTTATGAAAGTCCGTTTTGCACAAGATATGCAAGTAAGGAAATGCAGTATATCTTTTCTGCTGACAAGAAATTCACTACATGGCGTCGTCTGTGGGTAGCACTTGCAAGAGCAGAGATGAAGCTTGGACTGCCGGTAACACAGGAGCAGGTGGACGAGCTTGAAGCAAACATTGAAAATATTGACTATGCTGTAGCAGCAGAGGAAGAGAAGCTGGTACGTCATGACGTAATGGCTCATGTTCATACATATGGCAAAGTATGTCCAAAAGCAGATGGTATCATCCATCTTGGAGCAACATCATGCTATGTTGGTGACAATACAGATGTTATCATTATGCGTGATGCTCTTAACGTTGTAAAAAGAAAGCTTATAAAGGTTATAGACCAGCTTGCAAAATTTGCTGATAAGTACAAGGCACTTCCATGCCTTGCATATACACATCTCCAGCCTGCACAGCTTACAACAGTAGGAAAGAGAGCGACACTCTGGTGCAACGAGCTTCTTATGGACCTTGAGGATCTTGATTTCAGACTTTCAAAGCTGAAGCTTCTCGGTTCAAAGGGTACAACAGGAACTCAGGCATCATTCATGGAGCTTTTTGAGGGCGATACAGACAAGGTCAAGAAGCTTGAGCAGATGATTGCAGAAGAAATGGGATTTGATACAGTAGTACCTGTTTCAGGACAGACATATTCAAGAAAAATGGACTATCAGGTATGTTCAGTGCTTGCAGGAATTGCACAGTCAGCGAGCAAGTTTTCAAATGATATTCGTATTCTCCAGTCGTTCAAGGAGATAGAAGAGCCATTTGAGAAAAATCAGATAGGCTCATCTGCAATGGCGTATAAGAGAAACCCGATGAGAGATGAAAGAATCACATCACTTGCAAGATATGTTATGTGTGACGTTCTCAACCCTGCATTTACAGCAGGAACACAGTGGTTTGAGAGAACACTTGACGACTCTGCAAACAAAAGAATCTCAGTTGCAGAAGCATTTTTGGGTGTTGACTCAATTCTTAATATCATGCTCAACGTAACAAATCCTGAAAACGGACTTGTTGTATATGACAAGATCATTACAAGACGAGTTATGGCAGAGCTGCCATTCATGGCAACAGAGAATATCATGATGAATGCAGTTAAAAAGGGTGGAAACAGACAGGAACTGCATGAAAGAATCCGTGAATATTCAATGATAGCAGGAGCTAACGTAAAGAGAGAAGGTCTTGACAACAATCTTTGTGAGCTTATCCTTGATGATCCGATGTTTATGATAACAAAGGAAGAAATGGACGCTATAATGAAGCCTGAGAACTTTATCGGAAGATGTCCTCAGCAGGTAGAGGAGTTTATTGAAAACTGTGTTAAGCCTGTTGTTGAAGCTAACGGAGTATCAGACGACGTTGCAGAAATTAACGTGTAAGTCCTTGACGGACGGGGAAAATCACGTTATCGGTCTGAAAGCATACTATAAAGACTGTAGTTTTGATGCACATTTTAAAGTATTATAATTGTGCATTTACCGTTGAACATTAATACATGGAAGGATCTGATGTAAATGAAAATAGAAACACAATGTCTGCATGAAGGCTATAAACCAAAGAACAGTGAACCAAGAGTAGTACCAATAGTCCAGAGTACAACCTATGTATACGATTCAACGGACGATGTTGCGGCTGTTTTTGACGATCCAACAAAAAGCCTGATATATTCACGTTTTGAAAATCCGACTACAGATGCAGTTGAGAAGAAAATCGCAGCACTCGAAGGTGGAGTTGCAGCAATGTGTACATCAAGCGGACAGGCAGCATCACTCTGTGCGATTCTCAATATCTGTCAAGCAGGTGACAGCTTTATCTCATCATCATCAATCTATGGTGGAACGGTAAACCTGTTTTCGGTAACGCTCAAAAAGCTGGGTATTGAGTGCATTTTTGTTGACGTTGACGCTGATGAGGAAACGCTGAACGCAGCTTTCAAGCCTAATACAAAGGCAGTTTTCGGTGAAACAATAGCAAACCCTGCAATTACAGTTCTGGACATCGAAAAATTTGCGAGAGTTGCACATAAAAACGGCGTACCACTCATTGTTGACAATACATTTGCAACACCGATTCTTTGCAGACCTATTGAATGGGGAGCTGATATTGTAATCCATTCAACATCAAAATATATGGACGGTCATGCAGTACAGGTCGGAGGAGTTATCGTTGATTCGGGCAAATTTGACTGGACAAACGGCAAGTTCCCATGTATGACAGAACCAGACGAAAGCTATCATGGTATAGTTTATACTGAAAAATATGCTTTTGCACCATATATCGTAAAGGCAAGAATGCAGCTTATGAGAGATTTTGGTTGTTATCCTGCAGCAAACAGTTCATTCCTGCTCAATCTCGGACTTGAAACACTTGCAGTAAGAATGAAGCAGTATTGCGAGAATGCGTCAAAGGTAGCAAAATATCTTGAAAGCACAGGACTCGTAGATTCAATAGCATATCCTGCACTTGAAAGCAATCCATATAACAAGCTTGCAAAGAAATATCTGCCACTTGGATGCAGTGGCGTAATCTCCTTCTCCATCAAGGGTGGACGTGATACAGCAATCAGGTTTATGGATAGTCTTGAGCTTGCGTCAAATGAAGTTCACGTTGCGGACATTCGTACTTGTGTATTGCATCCGGCGTCAGCAACACACCGTCAGTTGACTGATGAACAGCTTGTAGCAGCAGGAATTGACGGAGGACTTATCCGTCTTTCAGTAGGACTTGAAAACATTGATGATATTATTGCAGACCTTGAACAGGGCTTTAATGCAATAAGATAGACGAGTTTTATTTATACAAAAGGGGGTTGACTTTAATGGAAGAAAACAAAAATTTTGAAGAGGTATCAGCTGAAAATCCGACTATGCCGTCAGACAATCAGCCGATAAATAATGAACAGCCACAACCACAGAGTATTCCGACATATGAACAGCAAAACAATGTTCAGAACCCACCACTTAACAATATACCACCAATGCCGAATCAGAACATATACAATAACTTTGCTAATCAGCAAGCTCCTGTAACTTCTGAACCACAAAAGCCAAAGGGATTTGCGATTGCGTCAATGATACTTGGAATCTGTTCATTGGTATTCGGATGCTGTTTGTGGTATATAGGACTTCCATGTGCAATAGTAGGGGTTTGTCTTGGTGGAATCAGCCTGAAGAAAAAAAAGGGTGGAAAGGGCATGGCAATAGCAGGACTTGTAACAAGTATCGTAGCATTGGGTTTTGCAGCATTGGCAATGATAGGGTTGATCTCGTTCCAATTTAACACACCATATATGTCAAACAACGAAATTACCGGTAATTTTATGGAAGGCTTCAGAGAGGGCTTAAAAAGCGTCTGATTTTATAAGATGTACAAAAATGATTCTTATAGAAAGCTGAAAATAATCACAGTATTGCTGATAGCATTTTGTTTTACAGTAGTTATTCTTTGCAAGGAGAGCGTTTTCAGAATTGGGGAAAGCTTTCCGGAGTGTTGGATACATAAAAAAACAGGATTTCTCTGTCCTGCTTGTGGGAATACAAGAAGTGTAATATCAATGTTGAAAGGTAACATAATCGAAGCAATGGGATATAACATATTTCCTGTTTTGCTGTGCGTAACAGGACTTGTCTTTTATATCGAACTGGTTGCAAGGTGCTTTAACAGGAATATTATTATATTTCCGAGAAGCAATAAGCTTGTGATTATATTGGCAATTATTGTATGTGGGTATTTTATACTCAGGAACATATTTCCGATACTCACAATATGTTGAAAAATAACGGCTCATTCCGAAGCGGATTGAGCCGTTTTGTATTTATTATAAAATATTATTGGGTAAAGAAAGTGTAGTATGCATAGCCTTTTTGACCATCATATTCAAGATAGAGCCAACCATTTTCGTTAGCAAAAACCTTACATTCAGCACCAACAGGAAGAACACAAAGGTTTTCTGAGCTTGAAGTTGGCTTAGGATGAAGGTATACAGCACTTATAACCGTCTGTATTTTGTATTCATCAGTATCAATGTCATATTCAGGTTCATCATAGTCTTTGTAATCACGGGATGTTTTTTTGACAGGTTTTTTTGTAGTCCTTGGAGTGGTTGTTGTAGCGACGACTTTTGCCTCTGTCGAGGTAATACGACCGGTTTTTTTGATGGAGTCTGAATCATCAGATATAAACAATACCTTTGCAGCAATCATAATTACAATAACAACTGCAAGCAAAGTTCCCAGAACGGCAACAACGCCTTTAAAAGTTGAAGAGTGTAAAAAATCGGTGTTTTGATTATTGTTCATATATAAAAAACCTCCATGAGTGCTGTTAATACTATATATTATTATAATTATAATAAAATTTATTATTCATGTCAATTAAAATTCGGTAACAAACAGACAGAATCCGACTTTTTACGTAAAAAAAATTACAGACCAAACGGTGGTCTGTAAAAACAAAAAAAGTATGTGTAGAACAAAGAAAGGAGATAACAAAATGATTGTTAAAGCGAACCTATGAAGTTCACATGATTTAACATCATTGTTATTATAAAGCATTTTGCACTACAAGTCAAGGAAATATTATGTATTTTTTGTTTAATGTGCAGAATTCGTCAGATTGCACAAGATTAGTGATAAGGAATTGTTTGATTTGGCTTATAAAAAGCAAATTAAAAACAAATAAAAGTGTTTTTCGGCAAAAGGAAAGGGAGTCTGAATTAAGAGCCGAAACAGAGCAAACCCAACGTCTGAATGAATCTGAAAAAAGACTCCCTTTCCTTCTGGCGAAATAGCTTTGAGACGGTTAAGATTCAACGAGATCGTTGTTTTTGAAGAACAGAGAAATGCACCAGATAGCAGAAATTGCAACGAGTACATAAACGATTCTGCTGAAAATAGCGGCTGAGCCTCCGAAAAGGAACGCTACAAGATCAAACTGGAAAATACCAACAAGGCCCCAGTTAAGACCACCGACTATCAACAGAAACAGAGCAATTTTATCAAGCATGCTTTTCATTCCTTTCTGAAAACAGTGTAGCACTTTTCTGTGCAATAGTATTATTGCATAAGAAAAGATAAATATGCATCTGACTATAAAAAATAAATTTATTTTAATAGAAAATTGTGGACAAGGTAAAACGATTGTGTTATAATCATAAGATGAGGATTTATTGGCTTATCTGAAATGCTTTTTGGGAAACAATAAAAAGAAAGGTGGAAATTAAATGAAATTCGGATTTTTTGATGACGCAAATAAAGAATATGTCATCACAAACCCCAGAACTCCTTATCCATGGATAAACTATCTTGGAACGCAGGCGTTCTTCTCCCTTATTTCCAATACAGCAGGAGGCTATCATTTCTATAAGGATGCAAGACTCCGCCGTATAACACGTTATCGTTATAATAACGTTCCTGTTGACATGGGAGGAAGATATTTTTACATAAACGACGGTGAAACAATATGGTCACCAGGCTGGACACCTGTCAAGACAGAGCTGGATTCCTATTCATGCCGTCACGGTATGGGATATACTGCTATCAAGGGTGAAAAGAACGGCGTTGAAGCTGAGGTAACATTCTTTGTACCACAGAACTTCAATGGTGAGGTACAGAAACTTGTTTTGAAGAATACTTCTGACAAGGAAAAGAACTTCAAGGTGTTCTCACTTATCGAGTGGTGTCTTTGGGACGCTCAGGATGACTCAACAAACTTCCAGAGAAACCTCAACATTGGCGAAGTTGAAGTTGAAGGCTCAACACTTTTCCATAAAACAGAATATAAAGAGCGTAGAAATCACTTTGCGTTCTATACAGTAAATACAGAGGTTGACGGATTTGATACAGACAGAGAAAGCTTTACAGGACTCTATAACGGCTTTGATAAGCCACAGGTAGTAGTTGATGGAAAGGCATCAAATTCTGTTGCAGATGGTTGGTCACCAATAGCATCACATTGCATTGACGTTACACTTGGTGCAGGTGAAACTAAGGAGCTTGTGTTCCTGCTTGGTTATGTAGAGAACGACTTTGAAGAAAAGTTCAATGCAGACGGCAGTGTGAACAAAACAAAGGCTTATGAAATGATAAAGGCTATGGACAGCGTTGAAAAAGCTGACAAAGCTCTTGCTGAACTTAAAGAATATTGGGAAACATTGCTTTCACAGTATACAGTAAACACTCCTGATGAACGTGTTGATAGAATGGTAAACATCTGGAACCAGTATCAGTGTATGGTAACATTCAATATGTCACGTTCGGCATCATATTATGAGAGTGGTATCGGTAGAGGAATGGGCTTCCGTGATTCAAATCAGGACTTGCTTGGATTCGTTCATCAGATACCTGAAAGAGCAAGAGAAAGAATTCTCGACCTTGCTGCAACACAGCTTGAGGACGGAGGATGTTATCACCAGTATCAGCCATTGACAAAGAAGGGTAATAACCAGATGGGTGGTAATTTCTCAGACGACCCATTGTGGATGATTCTTTCTACAGCACAGTATATCAAGGAAACAGGAGATTATGCAATCCTTGATGAAATGGTGCCTTATGATAATGATGAATCCAAGGCACAGACAATGATGCATCACCTCAAGCAGAGCTTCTGGCACGTTGTCAACAATGTTGGTCCACACGGACTTCCATTGGCAATGAGAGCTGACTGGAACGATTGTATCAACCTTAGCTGTTTTTCTGACACATCAGGAGAGAGCTTCCAGACATATACTTCTCCAAAGTATGGCGAGGACAAATACAGCCATATTGCAGAATCAGTATTTGTAGCAGCATTGTTTGCATTTGTTGGACCTGAGTATGTTGCATTGTGTAAGTACAAGAACCTCGATGACGAGGCAAAGGCTGCAGAAGACGCTATTGCAACAATGAATGCAAATACAATGGAACATGGTTATGACGGAGAATGGTTCCTGAGAGCTTATGATGATTTTGGTAAGAAAATGGGATCAAAGGAATGTGATGAGGGTAAGATCTTCATTGAGCCACAGGGATTTGCTGTTATGGCAGGTCTTGGAGCAGATTCGGGCAAGGATATCAAGGCTCTCAACAGCGTTGACAAGTATCTTAATACCGAATACGGTCTTGTGCTTAATAACCCTGCATATACAAAATATTATATCCAGTATGGTGAGATTTCCACATATCCGCCGGGATATAAGGAGAACGCAGGAATCTTCTGTCACAACAATGCATGGATAATCTGTGCTGAGGCAGTTGTCGGACGTGGTGATAAGGCGTTTGAGTACTATTCAAAGATAGCACCTGCATTCCTTGAAGATATTTCTGACAAGCACAGAACAGAGCCTTATGTTTATGCACAGATGATAGCCGGTAAGGACGCTAAACGTCATGGTGAGGCAAAGAACTCATGGCTCACAGGTACAGCTGCATGGAACTTTGTAGCTATTTCTCAGTATATTCTTGGAATTATTCCTGATTACAACGGACTTAAAGTTGATCCATGTATTCCGGAGGATTGGGATGGCTTCAAGGCAACAAGAAAGTTCAGAGGAAATACATATAACATTACATTCAAGAATCCTGATAAGGTTTCAAAGGGTGTTAAAAAGGTTACAGTAGACGGTGTAAGAGTTGCCGGAAACGTTCTTCCTGTTTTTGAAAACGGTACAACACACGAAGTTGAAGTAGTAATGGGATAATGAAAATCAAACGGACGATGTTCATTCTGAGCATCGTCCGTATTTTGTTTATTGTGACAAACCCTGCCCGATATGAGTAGTAAAAAAGTGGACGGCCACAGGTCGTCCACTGACATTGTAATGTTTGAAATTGGAAATTAATCAGATACAAAAATGGAGAAACAGAATTTAATCCAAATTGATCTTCATAATAGGTTCGCTTATGTCTTTTCCTGCAGGAACCATTGGCAGTACGTTGATATCTTTGTTTATTTTGCAGTCGATAAGGCAAGGTCTGCCACAAGAGAGAGCTTTTTCGAGCATGGGCTTGATATCCGACTTCTTTTCGATAAGAATTCCCTCAATACCGAAAGCATCTGCAAGCTTCATGAAATCAGTACCACGCTGAATATTAGTTTGTGAAAATCTTTTTCCATAGAACAATCTTTGCCACTGACGAACCATACCAAGAACGTCATTCTCGAAAACAAGTTCGATAACAGGGAGATTGTGCTTAGCAAGAGAAGAAAGCTCATTGCAGTTCATAAAGAAGCTTCCGTCACCGGCAATGTTGATAACAGGCTTGTCAGGGTTACCGCACTTTGAACCGATAGCAGCACCAAGTCCATATCCCATAGTTCCGAGACCACCGCTTGAAGCGAAAGATCTTGGTTCTTTAAAATTGTAATACTGTGCTGCCCACATCTGATGCTGACCAACTTCTGTTGTAATAATAGCTTTTCCATCAGTGAGTCTGTCAAGCTCCTCGATAACGTCCTGAGGGAGAACCTCATCATCGTTATCAACAGGAACCATTTTAAGAGCATAGTCCTTTTTCCACTGAGCGATCTGCTCCATCCATTCCTTGTGCTCCATGTCAGGGAGAATCTCGTTAAGCTTTGCAAGAACGTATTTCAAATCCCCTGTAACATGAAGATCAGGAGTAACGTTCTTCCCGATTTCAGCAGGGTCTATCTCGATATGTATGATCTCAGTATTCTTAGCAAATGTATCAGCATTGCAGAGGACTCTGTCTGAAAAACGTGAACCTAAAACAATCATAAGGTCGCAGTTGTTCAAAGCAAGAGCAGCAGTCTTTGTACCATGCATACCCATCATGCCGATATAATTATCCTTAGTGTTGTCAAAAGCACACTGTCCCATGAGAGAAAGTGCAACAGGAACGTCACATTTTCTGACAAACTCAGCCATTTCTTCAATAGCATCGCACGAAACGACTCCACCGCCTGCATAGATAAAAGGCTTTTCAGCAGCTTTAATTTTTTCAGCAGCGAGAGCAATCTCGTCATTTATGTTGTCAGGATTGTGATTTGCAATTTTCTTAGGTTCTGTTTTGGTATATTCAGTAACAGCAGCGGTAACGTCCTTTGTAATATCAATAAGAACAGGACCTTTTCTGCCTTCATTTGCGACATAAAAAGCCTCACGGATAGTATCAGCAAGCTTTGTGATGTCCTTTACAATGTAATTATGCTTTGTGATTGGCATAGTAATACCGGTTATGTCAACCTCCTGGAAGCTGTCAAGACCGAGGAGCGAGGTTGGAACGTTACCTGTGATAGCAACCAAAGGAATAGAATCCATATTTGCAGTAGCAAGACCGGTAACGAGGTTTGTTGCACCGGGGCCTGATGTAGCGATAACTACACCTGTTTTGCCTGTTGTACGGGAATAACCGTCAGCAGCATGGCATGCAGCCTGCTCGTGAGCAGTGATAATATGAGTTATCTTGTCTGAATATTTGTAAAGAGCGTCATAAATATTCAAAACAGCGCCACCCGGATAGCCAAAAACTGTTTCAACGCCTTGTTCAAGCAAACATTCAATCAAAATATCTGAACCATTCATCAACATAAAAAACATCCTTCTTTATATAATATTTAATCCTAATAATTATACAATAGCAGTTGTGTAATGTCAATAGAATTTTTGTTAAGTTGCACTTGCAAAAAGCAAGAAATTGTGTTATTATAAAAAAGACGTGATTTAAGGCAGATTCAAACTGTCTTGTCGAAGAAAAAGTGAAAGGACCTGAAAAAATGAATTACGCAGAAGAATCATTGAAATTGCACTATGAATGGAAAGGAAAGATTGAGGTTATCTGTCGTTCTCCACTGGAAACCAGAGATGACTTGTCACTTGCATACACACCCGGAGTAGCACAGCCATGCCTTGAGATCCAGAAAGATATAGACAAAAGCTATGAATTGACAAGACGTTCAAATCTTGTAGCTGTAATCACAGACGGAACAGCAGTTCTTGGACTTGGTGATATAGGCCCTGAGGCAGGAATGCCTGTAATGGAGGGTAAATGTGCATTGTTCAAAGCTTTCGGAGATGTTGATGCAATACCACTTTGCGTTAAATCAAAGGACGTTGACGATATTGTAAAGACAGTAAGTCTTATTTCGGGTAGCTTTGGTGGAGTGAATCTTGAGGATATTTCTGCACCAAGATGCTTTGAAATTGAAAGAAAGCTTAAGGAGTGCTGTGATATTCCTATTTTCCATGATGACCAGCATGGAACAGCAGTTGTAACACTTGCAGCAATGATGAACGCTCTCAGATTGACAGGCAAAAAGCTTGAAGAGATCAGAGTAGTAACAAGCGGAGCAGGAGCAGCAGGAATTGCTATTATCAAGCTTCTTATCGCAATGGGACTCAACGATGTTATTCTTTGTGACAGAACAGGAGCTATCTATGAGGGCAGAGAAGGACTTAATGCCGAGAAGATGGAGATGGCGAAGATAACAAATAAGCAGATGAGAAAGGGTACTCTTGAAGACGTTATCAAGGGAGCAGACGTGTTTATCGGAGTTTCAGCACCAGGCTGTGTAACACCTGAAATGGTAAAGAGCATGGCAAAGGATCCTATCATCTTTGCAATGGCTAACCCAACCCCTGAAATCATGCCTGACGTTGCAAGAGAAGCAGGTGCAGCAGTTGTCGGTACAGGAAGAAGTGACTTCCCTAACCAGATCAACAATGTGCTTGTATTCCCCGGTATTTTCCGTGGAGCGCTTGATTGCAGAGCAAGTGATATCAATAATGAAATGAAGATTGCTGCTGCAAAGGCGATAGCTGACTATATCCCTGAAAGCGAGCTTACAGCAGAAAATATCATTCCATCAGCTCTTGATAAGAAGGTAGCGTCAGCAGTTGCCGAGGCAGTTATAAAGGCAGCAAGAGAAACAGGCGTAGCAAGATGCTAAACCATACAACTAAGTGTTGATAGAAAGCAAAAGCCGGTTTAAAGGCGAGTAGTCATGAAGAAGCAAATCCCAAAGAGAAAAATCTCTTTGGGATTTTTTACATAATACTGTTTTATAAACCGGAATTTATATTTATAATAGTTCTATATAACTATTCGCTTAAACCCGTGCGTTTTTTATATACTTATTCCATTGTATAGCCAATACCGAGAACCTGGAATTCCTTATTTTCATCATCTTCAGCCATTGAGAATTCGACTTCATAGTCCATAGCCTCCGTCTGCATACCGAGAACGATCATCTGAGGATTGCCCCAACCCGATGAGTGTACCGAGTTAATATCAAGCTCGTTGTAAAGTTCACCGTTGCAGGTGATTTTGATATGAACCTTACCGAACTGGTCACCACCACCGACTTGTTTGTATATCAGATAAGCGAATTTTGCCTTGAATTTCAGTACAAGAGCATCATTTCCTGAACCGGACTGATGCTTCCAACCGTTGTAGAAGTTAGAAACATTAGAGCCTTTCATCCAGCTACCAAGACTTGCCGGAGTAAGGTTTGTGTTCTCATAAATATCAGCACCACATTGACGAGGAGTGTTCAACGGCTCGTCAGGCATAACGTAATCCTTGCTTTCAACGTCAATAACCGTGTCGAAATAGTGATTCACCATATCAGCAACAAGCTTGTGACCTTCAACATTAGGGTGTGACTGGTCAGATGAGAAGTCTTTCCACGTCATACGACCGTTTTCAAACATATATCGCAGAGCATCACAGTAGGAAATCATCGGCAGGTCATAGTGATTACCGATAGCCTTCATGAAGTCCTGAGCACTGTAATCAGCCTCTGTCACCGAGAAAAGCAATACAACAGCAACATTCTGCTCCAAAAGATCCCTTACGATACTTTCGTAAGCGTTCTGATGCTCACCATCTTTGGCATCGTTTACAGCGTATTCGATAAAGCATATGTCAGGCTTGTTGACAAGAACATCACGTTTAAGCCTGAGAATACCAAGTTTGGAAGGTGTACCACTAAGTCCTGCATTGCAGTATTTAACGTTGTCACCAGTGCCGTATTTTTCGGCAAAATGCTCGTATGAAAGTTTTGCCCAGCAAAGGCTTGGACCGGCAGAGATACCCTCGGTGATAGAACCGCCGAGATAAGCAATAGTTACATCTTCACCCGACTGAGCCTTTTTGATTTTCTCCTGCATAGCAGTAGTGTTACCATAAGTGACAAGTGATTTTTCAATCATTTCATTGTTCCAGTCGGCATCGGTTTTTTCAGCCTTGCTTTCAGATGTAGGACCGGAATCTTTTTTTGCAGTGCAACCACTTGCAACGACCATGAGCAAAGCGGATGAGAGTAAAAAGCAAAGTATTTTTCTGATTTTCATAATATCATCTCCTGAAACAAAAAACAGTCCTTCGGATATTCAGAAGGACTGTTTGAATAAAATCGGATTTATTAGTTTATCAATGACTTTTCAGTAGCCTTATCAAAGATATGGATTCTGTTAGGATCAAGAGCAACCTGAATTTCGTCCTGAGGTCTTGCAGTTGAACGAGGTGAAACTCTTGCAGTAAGAGGAATACCTTCGCAAGTGAGGTAAAGATATGTTTCAGCACCCATCATTTCAGTAACTTCAACAGTTGTCTTGATAACACCAGTCTTAGCAGATGAGATAAACATTTCTTCATCGTGGATACATTCAGGACGAATACCGAGAACAACTTCCTTGCCAACCATTGGTTCAAGAACTTCAGCATCAGCCTTAGCTTCAGGAACTTCAACAGTATACTTAACGCCTCTTGTTGTCTTAGTGTCTTCTGAACCGAATTCAACAACATATTTACCGTCAAGCTTAAGGAGCTTAGAGTCAATGAAGTTCATCTGAGGTGAACCGATAAAGCCAGCAACGAACTGGTTAACAGGGTTATTGTAAAGGTTTGTAGGAGTATCGATCTGCTGGATGTAACCGTCTTTCATAACAACGATTCTGTCACCCATTGTCATAGCTTCAGTCTGGTCATGAGTTACATAGATAAATGTAGTACCGAGTTTCTTATGAAGCTTTGAGATCTCAGTTCTCATCTGAGCACGAAGCTTAGCGTCGAGGTTAGACAAAGGCTCGTCGAGAAGGAATACCTGTGGTTCACGAACGATAGCACGACCCAAAGCAACACGCTGTCTCTGACCACCTGAGAGAGCCTTAGGCTTTCTGTCAAGGAGATGAGCGATGTCAAGGATTCTTGCAGCCTCTTCAACCTTTCTTGCGATTTCGTCCTTAGGAACTTTTCTGAGCTTAAGACCGAAAGCCATATTCTCGAAAACAGTCATATGAGGATAGAGAGCATAGTTCTGGAAAACCATTGCAATATCTCTGTCCTTAGGAGCGATATCGTTAACGAGTCTGTCACCGATATAGAGTTCACCTTCACTGATTTCTTCGAGTCCTGCGATCATACGGAGAGTTGTTGACTTACCGCAACCTGAAGGACCTACGAGGATGATAAATTCTTTATCCTTGATTTCGATGTTAAAATCTGAAACAGCGATAACACCGCCCGGATATTTCTTATAAATTTCTTTTAATGATACACTTGCCATTAATAAGAACCTCCTTGTTGTAATTTTACTATATAATATAATAACAAATTTTTAAACTAATCGCAAGTGCTTTTTTAACTAAACTTTATTCCAACTCTTTATAAACATTGACGAAAATTGCATAATAGATTCCAGAAAATGTAAATTATTTTTTTAATTTGCCAAAAGTTTATCAACATCTTTGTGCAAAATCTCTAAACACTCACCGAGCGGTAAATTTTCGTCCAAAGCAAGATTTCCGATAGAAATTCTTTTCAAAAAGACAACCTTGTTATCCAGAGCGTGAAACATTCTTTTGACCTGATGGAACTTACCCTCATGTAAAACGAGAGTGCATTTGTGTGCATCGATAGTATCCCCCACAAACTCAGCGGGCAGGCATTCCTCATCGCCATCAATAACGATTCCGTTTTTAAAAAGCTCAGGATAGTTTTCCTGCCAGGGCTTTTCGAGAGTTACAGCATATTTTTTGGGGACATGACTTTTAGGAGCAAGCATTTGGTGTGCCAGTTCCCCATCATCGGTTATAAGAACAAAGCCTTCAGTATCCTTATCGAGCCTGCCTGCAGGGAAAAGACCGTCACGCAAGAGGTGATCAGGCACAAGGCTCAATACAGTGGGAGAATCTCCGTCACGGGTAGAGCAAACTACTCCCTGAGGCTTGTTGAGCATAATATAAATATGTTTTCTGTAGGTTATCAGCTCACCGTCAATGCAGACCTGAGCATTTTCAGGGTCGATTTTAGCATCAGACTTCTTGCAAACGGCCCCATTTACCGTAACAAGTCCTTTTTTGCAAAGCTCTTTGACCATGCTTCGTGAAAGCTCAGCCTTCTGGGACGATACAAATTTATCAATTCTCATCATATTTTTCAGTCCTTTTCAATAGTGGAACAGGCTCAGCCTTTTTTCAAGCCCTGCATAAATCCACCGAGTTCAACGGAGCAGACATCTCCACCGATAAGCACTCCGTCACAAATAAGGAGATTACACTTAATGCAATCCTTATTCTCGTATCCACTATAATTATACACCGGATAGGAGTAAATTTCAACCGTTTTACCCTTGTATCGTGACAAATCGAAGCCTTGTTCTTTTTGAAGCGTGTTATATTTCTGGAAAACGTCGTTAAAATCCTGAGGAATAACAATAACCCTGCAGTTTTCGTACTCAGCAGAAACGTTCCAACCCATTTCTTTGAGGAAGCTTTGTCTTTGTGACTCAGTTTTGAGCTGATAAACAGTATGATTACCGATTTTGTGAATAACCGTCATTGTAACAGCGATAACAGCGAATATAAGTATGATTATTCCTATAAGAGCAGTGGTTGGCTTTTTAATTTTTATTGTCTTGATAAACATAGCTTTCCCTCTTTCGGTTTAATTTTGTAAATATATATGTGCGGTCAAACAGGCTTAGAACAAGTATGACAAGTTTTTAAGTGATGAAAGAGTAACTTTTATAGCGTTGTATTCAAAAATCCGAATGATTTCATGGATGATATTTATGCAAAATATACAATAAACATTGACTGCATTAATGTGAAATAACGATTTTTGAGAATTTTTAAAAATAGCCTTTGACAATTCTGAAATATGTGTTAAAATAGATTATGTAATATTGATTGAAGTTATCAGTAAGTAGTGGTATAAAACTGTTTCAAGAATAGTTTGAGGGATTGAATATACCATTCAAGTTACTATACTATAAGGAGGAGTTTGAGTGAATATAGCATTGTTAGCACACGACAAGAAAAAAGAATTAATGGTGCAGTTCTGTATTGCATATTGTGGAGTTTTCAGCAAGCATAATCTTTGTGCAACCGGTACAACGGGAAAACTTGTCAGTGAGGCAACAGGTCTTAAAATCAATCGTTATCTCAGCGGATCTCAGGGTGGTGGAGAACAGATAGCAGCAAGAATTTCTTGCAATGAGATTGACTTGCTTTTGTTATTCCGTGATCCTATTTCAGCTAAGCCGTCAGAGCCTAACGATATAAATCTGCTCAGACTTTGTGACGTGCACAATATACCTGTTGCAACAAATATTGCAACAGCAGAAGTACTAATCCATGGCCTTGAAAGAGGAGATCTTGACTGGAGGAATATCGTAAATCCAACCGATTAATAGAAATATCAATAAAAATATGAAATATGCGTTGATGAGGAGAGTAGTGTTTTTTGAACCATGAGCGAGGACGGTATGGTGAAAGCGTCCGGTGAAGAGAACATGAAGGACACCTTTGAGCACGCTGCTGATAAAGGCAGTGCGTAGCCTCTGCGTTAAAGAGAAGATGAGTGACAGAGTACGACAGTATTCTGTAATTAGGGTGGTAACACGATTGCGGTCGTCCCTTTTTTAAGGGGCAGACCGTTTTTTTACAATTAACAATAATTGCTTTTTGCATAATGGTTCAGGCAATAACTTAAATTTATGAGAAAAATAATTGTGAATTAAGCGTTGTGCAAAGGAAAGGGGAAGATAAAAATGTCAGCAATTACACAAAGACCAAAGGGTACACAGGACGTAGTGCCAAACGAGGTACACAAATGGCATACGGTAGAGCAGGTAGCAAGGGAATCGGCTCAGATATTCGGATTCAGAGAGATCCGTATACCGACTTTTGAAGATACAGGACTATTTGTGCGTTCAGTAGGAGATACAACAGACGTAGTACAGAAAGAAATGTATACCGTTTCTGCTACAGGTGACAGTACGTTTACACTGCGACCGGAGGGAACAGCAGGAACAATACGTGCGATCATCGAAAACGGAATACTTAATGAGGGCTTTCCACAGAAGGTATTCTATATGCTATCATGTTTTCGTCACGAAAAGCCACAGGCAGGCAGACTCAGAGAGTTTCACCAGTTTGGTTGTGAGATGATTGGTACGGCAAATGCGAAAGCAGATGCAGAAGTTATCTCACTTGCAAAGAGTGTACTTGACAGATTGGGACTGAGGGGAATAGAATTAAATATCAATTCTATCGGATGTCCTAAATGCAGAGCAGAGTATCATAAGGCATTGAAAAAGTATTTTGAGCAGTATAAAGATCAGCTTTGTGAAACCTGTCAGGGCAGACTTGAAAAGAATCCGATGAGAATTCTGGACTGTAAGTCTGATGAGGATAAGAAGATTGGTGAAAATGCACCGATAATACTTGATTATCTCTGTGAAGATTGTAATGAGCATTTTGAACAGCTAAAGTATAATCTTGGATTTATGGGAATAGACTTCAAGATAAATCCGAGAATCGTAAGAGGTCTTGACTATTATACAAGAACGGTGTTCGAATTTGTGACCACAGATATAGGAGCGCAAGGAACAGTCTGTGGCGGAGGACGTTATGATGGACTTATCGAACAGCTCGGAGGAAAGCCGACTCCTGCACTGGGATTCGGTATGGGACTTGAACGACTCATCCTCACAATGCAGAATCAGGGATGTGGATTTATCGAGCCTGAAAAATGCAATATATATATAGCAACAATGGGTGGAGATGCTGATGCAGTTGGAATTACGCTTGTAAAAAGACTGCGTGACGAAGGCTTTTTTGCCGAGAATGACCTTGTAGGCAGAGGATTAAAGGCACAAATGAAGTATGCCGATAAGATAGGAGCAGATTTTGTTATTGTTCTTGGAGATAACGAGGTTGAATCAAAGTCAGCAAAGCTCAAGAACATGAAAACAGGTGAGCAAACAGATATTTCACTTAATGAAGATTTTGTAGAAGCGTTTAGTGACGTGTATTTTGCAGATATGATGTCAGATGACAAAATGCAGGAGATGTTTAGTGCGTTAGCAGGTGACGGAGAGTAATATGTTTTTGATTTTACCCGTAAGCTACGAGATAAAAACGGATATTGCGCCGAAAAAAGTAGCAAGAAAGCTTGACCATGACCTTACCCAGCATCGTCCGACAATGAATATCATGTCAAACGGCAGGTTCATGAGAAATCATAAGTATGAGAGTTGTTTTTATGGCTGTCGTACAGGAGAGTATGATTTTCAGGTGTATCACCACAAGGCTAAGAAACGTGACGGAGGAACAACAGGTTTTTACGGGACTATAGTACCGAGCGAGGATGGTTGTGTTATAAGGGGAAGGTTCCGAAAGCCGTTGTATACATATATTGTCGCATTGCTTTGGACGGTTGTAACAATATTTCTGGCACTTGTACTTTTTGCCTTGAAGGAAAAGCTTGGGTCAGCCTGTATGCTTGGAGTGTTTGCGGTAGGTATTTTTATAATGTTCTGGGATAGCAAAAAGCCGATAATAAAAGCGTATATTGACAGCTTTGCCAAACGAGAGTGAGCTGATTCAGGCATGTATAGGTGTGTATTTGACAGTATGTAAATCGCAGAATTTTGAAAGGAAGTAATTAAAAATGAAACTTGATACAATGAAAGGACTTCGCAGAACACATTATTGTGGAGAAGTACCGAATACAGAACAGGAAGTAATAGTCTGTGGCTTTGCTGACAGAGTAAGAGATATGGGAAATCTTATCTTTATCAATCTCCGTGACAGAACAGGCATAGTACAGCTTGCATTCAATGATAATACAGACAGAGCAATATTTGAAAAAGCACAGCTTGTCAAGAGTGAGTTTGTATTGATGGCAAAAGGACAGGTACAAAAGCGTGAAAGCGTGAATACAAAGCTCAAAACAGGAGAGATAGAGATAATCGTCACAGACCTAAGAATACTCTCAAAGGCTGAAACGACACCTTTTGAGGTTACAAACTCTGATAAGGTTAACGACGAATTAAAGCTTAAATACAGATATCTGGATCTCAGAAATCCGAGATTGCAGAAAAATATGATAATGCGTCATAAGATTGCACAGGTTACAAGAGAGTATTTCTATGATAACGGATTCCTTGAAATAGAAACACCGATGATGATGAAATCAACACCTGAGG
This sequence comes from Ruminococcus sp., assembly GCA_030533265.1. Lineage (GTDB taxonomy): Bacteria > Bacillota > Clostridia > Oscillospirales > Ruminococcaceae > FB2012. The sequence continues at coordinate 85,805 of JAUNJM010000001.1, forward strand.
GAGCAAGAGACTATCTTGTGCCGTCAAGAGTTCACGAGGGGAAGTTCTATGCCCTGCCACAGTCACCACAGATTTATAAGCAATTGCTTATGGTTTCGGGATACGACAGATATATCCAGCTTGCAAGATGCTTCCGTGACGAGGACCTCAGAGCAGACAGACAGCCGGAGTTTACACAGATAGACCTTGAAATGTCATTTGTTGATGCAGAGGACATTCAGGAGTGTATAGAAGGCTATATCCGGAAGCTTTTCAAGGATGTTATGAACGTAGAGATAACAACTCCGATACCAAGACTTACGTTCGCAGACTCAATGAACAGATACGGTTCAGACAAGCCTGATACACGTTTCGGATTTGAGATACAGGACATCACAGATACAGTCAAGGACATTGATTTTGTGGTGTTCAAAACAGCAATCGAGCAGGGAGGCTCAGTGCGTGCGATAAACGTAAAGAACGGAGCAGGAGTCTATACAAGAAAAGAGATAGACAAGCTTGTTGAGCACGCAAAGGGTATTGGCGCAAAAGGACTTGCCTATATCCGATGGGCAGACGAACCGAACTGCTCATTCAAAAAGTTCCTTGCAGAAAGTGATCTTGAAAGAATCTGTGAAGCAACAGGAGCAGAAAAGGGTGACCTTGTGCTTATCTGTGCTGACAAGAATAACGTTGTCCTCTCAACACTTGGAGCAATAAGACTTATCACAGCAAAGAAGCTTGATATTATTCCGGAAGGACAGTATAATTTTGTATGGATAACAGAGATGCCGTTCTTTGAAAAGGATGAGGAAACAGGAACATGGGTAGCGATGCATCATCCTTTCACAATGCCTATGGAGGAGTGTCTGGAGTATCTTGACACAGATCAGGGCAATGTACGTGCAAAGGCATGGGACTTGGTACTTAATGGAACAGAGCTTTCAAGTGGATCAATGAGAATTACGGACTTTGAGTTACAGCAAAAGATGTTCGAGGCACTCGGAATGACAGATGAGGAAATTGAGGCTAAGTTCGGATTCCTCGTTGACGCATACAGATATGCAGCACCACCACACGGTGGAATGGGAATAGGACTTGACAGATTGGCAATGATAATGTGTAAGGCAGACAGTCTGCGTGATGTAGTAGCATTCCCGAAAGTGCAGAATGCAAGTGAGCTTATGAGTGCTTGTCCTGCCGAAGTTGACGAAAAACAACTTGAGGAGTTGCATATCAAGACGGTGGATTAATATATCTGTGCATGATGTAATGTAAAAGAGGTGATTTTATGGCTATAAGAGAATCAGGAGAAGATTATCTTGAAACCATACTTATATTGCAGGAACGTACCGGCTTTGTGCGGTCGATAGATATTGCCGGAGAGCTTGGGTTTTCAAAACCGAGTGTGAGCCGAGCAATGGCGATATTGAAAAATGACGGTTTCATAACAGTTGAGGAGAACGGACAGATAGTCCTTACTAAACGAGGTTATCTCAGAGCAAGAGAGGTTTATGACAGACATCTTCTTATAACAAGGTTTCTGCATGATATTTTAGGCGTAAGTGATAAAAATACCGATGAGGACGCTTGTAAAATCGAACATGTTATCAGCCATGAAACGTACGAGAAGCTCAATGTGTTCGTAGATGATTACCTCAAAGACTACAAATAGAACTGATTACAGCGGAAAACTGATCATATAAGTATGTATTATAATTTATCGGGGCAAACCTTTCAGAAGAAAGGTTTGTCCCTGTACCCCTTTCCAAATACTTCTGATTAAAAATAAAAAAAGTGGCTATTCTAAGCTTTCAATGATAAGTTTACAAAATAAGTTAGCTCATCATTGCTTTTAAGTTGAAAATAGCCTCTTTTTTTATTTTGCGTTAAAAGATTCAGGAAGGGAGTTTGAGGGAAGCCCTTTTGAAAAAGGGCTTCCCTCAAAAGATTACGATATATATTTATACAATCAAATTTCTGTTGTAATACAATCTATTTAAGATGCAATTTGAAATCAGAACAAACTGATATTTCTTTACCACTAATGGGGTGGACAAAGCTCACTTCACCACAGTGCAGAGCCTGTCTGGGATAATCTGAACGAGAGCCACCGTAAAGGTCGTCACCGGCAACGGGGTGACCTATATGAGCCATATGAACTCTTATCTGATGTGTCCGACCGTTTTCGAGAATCAACCTGAGCAGAGAATAATTTTCTGTACTATTAATCACTTCATAGTGAGTCACAGCAGGTTGTCCATCAGCACGAACGCAACGTTTGATTATAGATTCCTGTTCTCTGGCAATGGGAGCGTCAACTACGCCTGATTTTTGCTCAAAAACGCCGTGACAAATCGCATAATAAATTTTTTGATAGGACTTCTGCAAGGCTTTTGCGGCAAATTGAGTCTTTGCAACAATAACACAGCCGGAAGTGTCCCTGTCAAGCCGATTGACAGGGCGAAAGGTTAGCTCACTGCAGTGATGTGCAAAAAAGTTACCGAGAGTATCTCCCTGATGTTTTATTGACGGATGAACAGGCATAAACGGCGGCTTGTTAAAAACAATAAGCTGGTCATCTTCGTAGAGTATTTCAACATTGAGTGAGGAATTAGGTTCAAGCAATGTTTCATCACATTCGTTAAGAATGATTATGTCACCCCTTGAAACGTAATCTATCGTGCGTATAAGCTTACCTTTTCGGGTTATTCCGTTTTCAGTGCGTTTAAGCCTTGTTATAAGTCTTTTTGAAACGCCTATGTTTGCAAGAACTTCACCAAGCTTTTTACCGTCATTCCGAGCGTCAATGATTATTTCAACAGCCATAGTTAATTATCTTCTCTGTTGTAAGGAAATCTGCCAAGAATCTCAAAAGCGTTTGAGCGTTGCCACATAGAGGCAGAAATGAGTATCTCAAATCCCTCACCGAAATCGCAGGCATATTCATTAGGTTGCATTTTAGGCAGACCAAAACAGCTCAGCATATTCATAATGATACCACCGTGAGTAACTACTGCACAGTTTGTAAGCCCTTCATACATCATATCGGAGATGATAATATTCAAAGCTTCAAAGGATCTGTTGACAACATCTCTGGTAGATTCACCCTTTGGAGGAGGATTATCAAGCCCACCTTTCAGAAACTTCTTATAATCGGGATCATTAATAAGCTCGTCAGCCTTTTTGCCCTCAAATATACCGAAATTCATTTCACAAAGCTGAGGAAGCTCAGCCGTGTAACGATTGGGATGAAGAATATCAGCAGTCTGCTTACAGCGTTTGAGAGGAGAGGTGTAAACCTTTTGCACTGACGGGTAATCATATTTTTCAATCTTGTCATAAAGCTCCTGAACACCCTGCTGACAGAGAGGCAGATCGGTAATACCGATATATTTTCCATCAAGATTCCCTTGAGTTATACCGTGTCTGATAAGTTGAAGTCTGTAACCTTTCATAAAATCCTCCTTATATTTGGTTGTTTGAACAAAAAAGTCTTTACAAATCACTGGAAATATGGTACTATTAATTGATATTTAGTTGCTTGTGTTGATGATTTTGTTTTCATATCTAGTCTGCTCACAAAGAGCTGTTTTAAGGAGCTTTATCAATGAAAAACAAAGCAGAAGAAATGCAGATGTGTCAGGAAGTCGGAAGACGACTTTCTGAGATGAGAAAAATGAATGACCTGACTCAGAGGGACGTTGCAGAGCATCTTGGGATTTCCCAGAGCAACGTGTCACAGCTTGAAAACGATACCAGAAAGTTTTCAGTCTATTCGATAAAAAAATTGCTGGAGCTGTATGGAGGAAGCTATGAGTCAGTGCTGGGTGAGCTGGGGAGTGAAAAGCACGAGGCTTTTCAAAAGCCCGAGAGTACATTAGAAAGTATTAATCTGCTTATGTCCGTGTGTGACAGGGCCGAGTCTGATGACTTAACCTCAGCAGTGAGTGCATATATTAATATGTGTGTATATGTTCTTCTGCGAGAGCTTTATGAAGCAAATCCAAGAAATACAGATGCAGTGTTTTCTGTTGATAAGAATACAGCTATAGAAAATGCTATGAGATTTATAGCGAATTCACCTTATCAGATTTCATCGTATATCAATGCGTCAACAGGTAAGGTAAGAAAAACTGCAATAGAGCCACCGCTTGAAAAAGCAGCTGATTTCAGGGAGTTCATAAAAACCTGCGAGAGCTATATTACAAAATACATTGCAAAAAACAAATAACATAAGAAGCTTTGTTTTATGATACCATATTTTATTATGTTTTTCAAGTGTGATATGTACCATGGGAGGTTTACATGAAAAACAAAAAAAGGCTGTTGATCGTCACTTTGTTTGCATTGTTAATCATAGTTATGATTTACAGATTTTTTATATGCAATGAAAACAGCATGACAACAAAGCAGATATTTAGTATGGATACATCAGTAAAGCTTACCATTGACGGGGATGAGCCTGATGATTATATTAAGATAATAAGAAGTCTTGATAAGAGGTTTTCGTCATATAACAGCGAGTCTGAAATATCAAAGCTCAACGCAAACGGAGAAGCAAAGCTTTCGGAAGAAACGATAGCCATTATCACAAAAGCAGTAAAACTGCACGAGAAGTACCCGCAAGTTGATATTACAGCAGGTGCTTTGACAAAGTTGTGGAACGTAACAGACGAAGAACCGACAGTTCCGAAAAACAGTGATATAACTAACGCATTAAAAACCGTAGGTTCCGATAATATACATATAAACGACAATAGAGTGACGCTCAGAAATAACGCACAGATAGATCTGGGAAGCTGTGCAAAGGGCTATGCACTTGACTTGCTTTTTGAGCAGTTTGAGAAGAATAAAGAGCAGTGTGCCATAGTGACATTCGGCTCATCATCATTGCTCTATGGAGAAAAAAAGGACGGCAAGCCGTTTGTTACAGCCGTTACAGACCCTGATAACAGCAATTCACAGGTGCTGGAGTTCACATCAGCACAATGTTTTGTTTCGACATCAGGTGGGTATGAGCGATTCTTTGAGGCAGACGGAAAAAAGTATTGCCATATATTAGACCTTGAAAATGGGTATCCGACTGAAAGCGACCTTACATCTGTAACGGTAATATCAGAGCAGGACGGTATGCTTACTGATTTTCTGTCAACTTGCATATTCATAGGTGGTACAGAAAATATCGAAAACTATCTTGACGCTGATGACTATGCAGTCATAGCATTTGATAAAGAGAAAAAAATATATTGCTCGCAAAAAATCAGGAGCAGTATAAGTATAATAAATAAAGATTATAGCTTTAAGTGAAACGAAGTTTTTGAAAGGACTGATTGTTTTATGAGGTTAAACGGAATTCATCTTCCTCACAGAAAGGGAACGGAAGATTCCGAAACTCAGCTTTTTCATGTGCCGGAAAGAGTTAAAATTTCCATGTCACAGCACATGGGAGCACCGTGTACACCGCTTGTAAAAAAAGGTGACCTGGTGAAAGTAGGCCAGAAAATTGGTGACAGTGAAGCATTCATGTCATGCCCAGTCCATTCGAGTGTTTCGGGAGAGGTCGTAGGCGTAAGTGATATGTTGCTTGCAAATGGAAAGACCTGTAAGGCAGTGGAGATTCTGTGTGACGGACAGCAGACTATGTGGGAGGGCATTACACCTCCGCAAGTTACTGACAAACAAAGTCTTGTTAAAGCAATCAGAGAATCGGGTTGCTGTGGACTTGGTGGAGCAGGTTTTCCAACGCATATAAAGCTCAACTATGACGAGAACAAAGTGAATATTGACTCACTTGTCATCAACGCAGCAGAATGTGAGCCGTATATCACCTCAGACTTCCGTGAAATGATGGAAAAAACTCAGGACGTCATTGAGGGAATTAAGCTCTTGTGTAATATACTTGATATAGAGAATGTCTATATCGGCATTGAGGATAATAAGCCTAAGGCTATAGCAGAGCTTACAAAGCAGACAGCTCAGGATGACTTTATTCATGTGGTTAAGCTTAAATCCTCGTATCCGCAGGGAGCAGAAAAGGTTATTGCTTTTTCGACCACAGGCAGAATAATCGAAGAAGGGCATCTGCCGTCGGACCATGGAATCGTAGTAATGAATGTTTCAACGGTAGCGTTCATCAACCGTTACATAAAAACAGGAGTACCACTTATTTCAAGACGTGTTACTATTGATGGTGACGCAGTTGCAAATCCATGCAATGTTCAGGTACTTATCGGAACACCTCTTGAGGAGATATTGACTTTCGCACAAACGGATATAGAGGGTGCAGAAAAGATAATCGCAGGTGGACCGATGATGGGTATGTGTGTTTATGACGTAAGCGTACCGTTGTCAAAAACAAACAACGCATTTCTGGTGTTCAGGGAGAAAAAAGGAGAAAAAGAGGGCATCTTATGCAAAGGTCAGACAAATTGTATAAGATGCGGAAGATGTATAAAAGCCTGTCCGTTGGGACTTATGCCGACAGAGTTTGAAAAAGCGTATGACAGACGAGATAAGGACGCTCTGAACAAGCTGAAAATAAACCTTTGTATGAATTGTGGAAGCTGTTCATACGTATGTCCTGCAAAGAGAAATCTTGCGGAGAAAAATCAGCTTGCCAAAGGATTTGCATTAAGCAAATAAAAAGATAATCTTTAAATGGAAGTGATATTCAGCTATGAGAAATGAAAACCTGATAGTAAGCCCATCACCTCACATAAGGTCTGAAAGAACAACTGCAAAGGTGATGGGACACGTTTTGATCGCACTTTCCCCTGCAATTATATCGTCAACGGTAATATTTGGCATAAGAGCGTTGTTGATGATTATATTCTGTGCAGCCGGAGCAGTTCTGTGCGAAGGGCTTTGCAATATAGTCATGAAAAGAGAGCCAACGATCGGAGATCTCTCAGCAGTAGTAACAGGAGTAATACTTGCGTTCAATCTGCCTGTATCATTGCCACTCTGGATGGCGTTTATTGGTGTGTTTGTGGCTATAGTTATTGTAAAACAGCTTTTTGGAGGATTGGGACAGAACTTTGCGAACCCTGCTATTGTGGGAAGAATCGTGCTTATGATTTCTTTCCCTGCCGCAATGAGCAACTGGACAAAGCCGTTTGATGTTGTTACAACAGCAACACCACTTGTTACAAAGAACGCATCATATAAGGATCTGTTTTTTGGCAACATCGGAGGCTGTCTAGGAGAAGTATGTGCATTGGCATTGCTTGTGGGAGGAGTCTATCTTGTTGCAATAAAGATAATTTCACCGGCAGTACCATTGGCTTTTATGGGAACAGTAACAGCATTCTCATATCTTGTAGGTGAGAACGGACTCTATCAGCTTCTTGCAGGAGGAGTAGTTCTTGGGGCAGTATTCATGGCAACCGATTATGTAACAACACCGATAACAAATAAGGGTAAGATAGTTTTCGGTATTGGCTGTGGCATTATCACCTGTGTAATCAGATTCTGGTGTTCATTCCCTGAGGGAGTGTCATTCTCAATATTGCTCATGAACATTCTCACACCATACATAGACATGGCAACACGAATAAAGCCTGTTGGAGCAGTGGTTCAAAAAGAAAAAGGGGGAAAGTCTGATGAAAAATAGTATACTTCCTCCAATTGTCCTGACTGTTATCTGTATAGTTATTTCAGGACTCTTAGTATTTGCATATAATCTGACATATGTTGATACAACAGGAGTCATGACCGATGAACTTACAAAAGGGTGTGAGGATATATTCGGTAAAGGTGATTATGAGATACTTATGAACGATAAAAATGAACCTGAAACATTCGGTGTTGAGGGCGTTCAGTCTGTAATAACCGATAGTACAAAGGAAAAGTGCTTTGTAGAGATTATTGAAGATGGCTATAAAAAAGACGGACTTCATCTTCTTGTGGGTGTGAATACAGACGGAGCTATTGAGGGAATAAGCTTTATTTCTATTGCCGAAACTCCGGGACTTGGCACAAAGGTTCAGGACGAACCGTTCATTGGAAGTCTTAAAGGAGTTAATGTTGATACTGATGTTGATGCTATTGACAACGTAACATCAGCAACATATTCATCAAAGGGTATGAAAAAAGCTTGTAAAACAGTAGTAAAGCTTTATTCTGAGCATAAGGAGGAGATTGCAAATGGCTGAAAACAAAAGCATAATGCATGAGTTTACCAAAGGGCTTATAAAAGAAAACCCGACGCTTGTAACACTCCTCGGAATGTGTCCTACACTTGCTATCACAACAATGGCAGTGAACGGAATCGGAATGGGCCTTGCAACAACGTTTGTACTTGTCTGCTCAAATATAGTTATCTCATTGCTCAAGAATATCATTCCAAAAGCAGTAAGACTGCCATGCTTCATCGTAATAATCGCAGGATTCGTAACACTTATCAGCTTTATACTCAAAGGCTATTTTCCTGCACTGTATTCAGCACTGGGAATATTCTTGTCACTTATTACAGTAAACTGTATAATTCTCGGAAGAGCCGAGGCTTTTGCATCAAAAAACGGGATTTTGCCGTCCATACTTGACGGACTTGGAATGGGACTTGGATTCACATTGAGTTTGTTCGCAATGGGTTCAATAAGAGAGATTTTAGGATCAGGAAGCTGGCTTGGAATGAAGCTACCTGTAATAAGCTCAAATCCGGTACTCATATTTATTATGCCTGCAGGAGGATTTTTTGTACTTGGCTGTGTTATCGCACTCGTTAATAAAATCGCAAACAGAAAGCCACCGGCAGAGATATCGTGTAAAAACTGTCCTAACGCTGAAAATTGTGGCCAGGACTGTAGTAAATGTACAGAAATGGAGGGCAAATAATTATGATGAAGCTTCTTATAATTATACTTTCAGCCGTTTTTGTAAACAACATAGTATTATCACAGTTCATGGGAATATGTCCGTTTCTTGGAGTGTCAAAACAGCTTAAGTCCTCAGTAGGAATGGGAGGGGCAGTAGTATTTGTAATGGTCTGTGCAACAGCTTGTACATATCCTGTATATAAACTGCTTGAGCTTGCAGGGATTGAGTATCTGCAAACAGTAGCATTCATTCTTGTTATAGCACTTTTCGTACAGCTTGTAGAGATCGTAATGAAAAAGGTAATGCCACCGCTTTATAAAGCACTTGGAGTATACCTTCCACTTATAACAACAAACTGTGCAGTACTGGGAGTAACTATCGCAAATATAGATGAGGGCTATAGCTTTGTGCAGTCGATAGCGAATGCACTTGGAACAGGATTTGCGTTTACTTTGGCACTTGTGCTTTTTTCAGGAGTGCGTGGACGAATTGCAGATTCTGATATTCCTGAAACATTCAAGGGAGTTCCCGCAACACTTATAGCAGCGTCGATAGTTTCACTCAGTTTCATGGGATTCGGAGGACTTTTCAGTTAAATGAAAACTGTCAAAAGACGCAATCCATCTGTTGAGTTTACAAAAGCGATGAAAAAAACTTACGATAAACTTTTTGCCGGTGCATTGGAATTTGATTCAGGGCTTGCAAAAGTAAATCAGCTTAACAGAATACAGATGATTCTTAATTTCATATAAAAGAGGGGGATCAGCGTGGAATATTTAGTACCTATTGGACTGTTTGCAGGGCTTGGACTCATAGCAGGTGTTTTGCTTACAACAGTATCAAAAATATTCGCTGTTAAAACAGATGAAAGAATAGAGGCGGCACAGGAGGCATTGCCACAGGTGAACTGTGGAGCCTGTGGATTTTCTGGCTGTAACGACTATGCAGAGGCGGTTGTTACAAAGGGAGCAGAGTGCAATCTCTGTAAGCCCGGCGGAGCAGACAGTGCAGCAAAGCTTGCAGAAATCATGGGAGTCGAAGCAAAGGATGCAGAGCCGATAATAGCATTTGTACGCTGTGCAGGAGATTGTAACGTAACAAATCATAAGTATGACTTTGACGGTGTGCAGAGCTGTGCAGCCTGCAACAGATTTTATAACGGAAGCAAGAACTGTACAAGTGGCTGTCTTGGATATGGTGACTGTATCAAAGTTTGCCCACAGGGAGCTATTTCGATTGTTGATCGTGTAGCGGTAGTAGATCCTGATAAGTGTATAGGTTGCGGATTGTGTGCAAAAGAATGTCCTAATGACCTTATTGCAGTAAGGCGTAAGTCGCAGCAGGTGGAGGTTATGTGCTCATCAGGTGATATAGGCAGACTTACAAGGCAGATTTGCTCTATCGGCTGTATTGGCTGTGGAATGTGTGAGAGGAAATGTCCTCAGCAGGCCATTCACGTTATAAATAACCATGCCGTTATTGACTATGAAAAGTGTATAAACTGTGGAATATGTGTTGAAACCTGCAAGGTGCATGCAATTAAGAAAATCTGATTAGGAGAAGGAATATGAAAAGACAGGATTATTTGTCATGGGACGAATATTTTATGGGAGTAGCATTGCTTTCAGCAGGCAGAAGTAAGGATAATAATACACAGGTTGGAGCTTGTATAGTATCAGACGAGAATAAGGTGCTTTCAGTCGGCTATAACGGAATGCCGACGGGCTGTAATGATGACGATATGCCATGGGAAAGAGAAGGAGCACCACTTGATACAAAATATCCGTTTGTCTGTCATGCAGAGCTTAATGCGATACTTAATAGAATAACAGGAAGCCTTAAAGGAGCAAAGATATATGTTTCACTATTTCCTTGTAACGAGTGTGCAAAAGCAATTATCCAGAGCGGCATCAAAGAGGTTATCTATATCGAGGATAAGTATGCACAAACCGATTCAGTGAGAGCATCAAAAATGATGTTTGAGATGTCAGGAGTAAAAATCCGACAGTATCAGATGACAGGCAGGGAGATAAGCTTTAAGCTTTAAAAGACAGAATGTAAAGATTATTTTTCAGGATTAGCAATGAAAATTTAATCATAAAAGAAATAAGGATAAATGCAAAAAGCACGTTCAAATTTTGAACGTGCTTTTTTAATGAAAACTTAAACCGAGTAGCCATCTCTGTAAACTGAAATTTTTGTAAAAATACCACGACTGTTACCCGTAACCTCAACAGCGGAAACGTATTCCGAGTCAATATTGACAGAGCTGTTTGAGAAAACCACCTTGTCGAGCAGGTTTTCAAACTTGAATCCCTTGTATTGAAAACTGATAGAAATAAAGCCTCTGTTGGAGAATTTCAGTTTAGAAAGCAAACCACCATCAGGGTCAGCATACCATTGAGGGTCAAGAGGGTAGTATTTTTTTCTGACGATATTTCTGGCAACAGCAGCGTTGTCAACTTGAGTGAACGGATAGTCCTCACCGGTACTTTTCATGAAAACGTGGGAATACAGTCCTGAAGTAGAGATCTTGTCACTATAGAAAGTGATGATCTCGGAGTTGTAATCACGAAGGGGGACGGTTTCAGGGACAGTAGCACGAACGGTATTAGTGCCGTAAATATAGGGATAATTAGTGTAAGCCTTGTAAGCGTAAGTGCAGACAGCGTCCCAGATAGTAGACTTTTCCTTGACATAAACGTAGTTAAGAATCTGAGTATCAGCCTGACAGTTGATGTAAGGAAGAGTCGTGTTGTAAAAAATGAGCTGAGCAAGGTCAACATCGGAAATAATACCGGGAACAGGTTCGTTCTGTCCCAGCAGGAGCGTAAAGCTTCTTGAGAGGAACGAAACAATAGACCTGCCCTTGCTTTTTTTACGTTCGACCATGTCAGCCATACCGGCATGAACAAGATTTCCGTCAATATAAAGAAAAACCGTCTTGACATCAGTGATAGAATCATTGGTCAGCAGATGACCTGAAAGGGTAGTGTAAGGAGTATATCTTTCACGTTTGAACTTGAAATCCATAGGAGAGTATTCAGAGACAGAGTCGTTAATATGTAAAAAGCTTATAGTAACATTGCTCATAATTATCCTCCTTTAAGAGCTGATGATTTTGAAAACCATGTTGCCGAAAAGCTTTGAGGAGTCAACGCTTATCTGAGCGTCGAGAAGAATCATATTGTAATAATTTTTCCCGTTGATACTCATGCTTCTCATATGATAACCTACCTTATTGCTTATGTAAGCACTCAGATACTGAAAATCGCTGATAAAGAACCTTCCTGTAAGGATAAACATCGTGGGCTTTGCCCCCTCAATGGCAACGTCAATATGATCGCCGATAACAGGGAATTCAGAAACCTTAGTTCCACACTTGACTTCTATCTTGTCGAAATGCAGCTTACAGCCGTCATGAATATATACATAACCCTGTTGATTCAAAGAATAATCCATAGTTACTCCTCCTCCACATCATTTGTAATAAGGAACTTGAAGTTTATAGTCATATCACAGCGAAGGCGTCTTGTTGAGGCATCGTATTTAATTTCATTTCGGTCAACGGAGGAGATAACAATATCCTCCGAGCAAAAGATATTCTCGATGAAATGAAAGCACATCTTATTGAAACCGGAGAAATACCTGTTACCATCAAGCATAGAAAAAGCCTTCACATCAACAGAGCCTGAAACCTCAACAGCATAACGTTCACTGTAATAGGAGTAGAACTTACTTGAGTATGCGAGATTTTTTATTGAGAAAAAAGCAGGACTTTCCGATTTAACTTCAATAGCATTTATCTGTGAAAAATCGGTGTAAGGAGAGAATAGTGCACTTTTGAGAGCAGATTGAATAAGCTGGTCTAAATTAGTGAGCAAAGATTATCCCTCCATAGTCTGAAAAACGAAATCGTCATCACGAATAAGATCACGCATCGAGTCGAAAACGCATTTGCGAAAAGCAAGAGCAGACTGAATAACACTTTCATGACGATAATCGGTAAGAGTCTTACCGAGCTGAGTGATAATAATTTTTTCAGCAAGCTGAGATTGCAAAGTATAATCATAAACAGCATGAGCACAAGCAGCGTATTCACAAGAAGCAATTTCAAACTCGTTAAGTGTTTCAGGAACAATGCGTTTTTCGACATATCTTTTAGCGTTTTCAATAATGTAATCATGATTATATTGAGAAGTAGTAAGCTTAGTGACCTTTAAAAAATCAGATTTTATTTTATCAGAACTTAAAATTTGCATAAAAGCCTCCTTAATGCAAAGGACGACCGATAGCCGTCCTTTGCGATTATAGTTGATTACTTAGTGATTTTAGTAGTAAGAACAGAACCGTCAATGATCCTTGAGAAACCGACAGAAACGCTGGCAAAGATCTCGGTACACTGGTTAGAGATGAGCTTGTCATAATCGACAATAACATCAGTACCGAAAACAGTTTCTACAGCACAAGACTTATCCAGACCGACAGCAAGATCGTTTGCGATACCGTTGCATTTGATAAGCTCGATGCCGAACGGAGTTTTGACAACACCACTTGACATATAGTCATACTGACAGTTTTTCATTTCAGTCATAGAAACGATTTTAGCAAGTGATGCAGGAGAGCAAACAAGAGAAGTCATGTTGCAGGCAGACATAGAAGCAAAGAACGCAGCGAGTTCATTGTAAGTGATAGTGTTAGCTGAGATTGTTGCAGGAGTAAGACCTGTTGTAACAGCATTGATAGCAGCAACATTGACCTCCTTGGAAATCTGAGCACCAAGACGCTTGAGAATAACAGCGAGAGTATCGATTCTCTGTTTGCGGATAGATTCATAAGAGAATTTAAGACCTCTGCCATACTTCTGGATATCGTTAGAGCTTGAGTTGAGAGTAACCGTGTGGAACGGAATATCATCAAGCTGAGCTGAAGCAGAAGAAGTAGTGTTTGGGCTAAGAACCATACTCTTGAAGTCGATTCCGTCAACGTAGGAAACAGCAGCAGAAATGTGACCGAGAATAGAAGCCTCGTCCATACCCTGCTTGATAGTTCTGCGAACGAATTCAGGGAAGAGAACAGCAGACTCAGTTGAGAGGAAGAATTTTTCTACCTTGTCTGAATTTTTTCCGGCAATCTTGATGTCAAAACGCTTGAGCTGACGTTCAAAAGCGTCAAGGCCTTCAAGTTCAGTATCCTTGTAGTTAACTGACGGATCAAGAGATTCAAGAGCCTGAGTAAAGTTTTTACCTGTGATAGAGTAAAGTCCCTTTTCGAGTTTAATTGTGTTATACATAAAATATCTCCTTTTAATTAATTTTAAAATCATTATTTATATCAGAATTTTTACAGCCGAAAGGCAAAGAACGGGTGTTTTTTTCTTTCAGATCACGTTCAAGGTGTTCTTTAAGTTCAATAAGCTTGTTGAAAGAAAGTGTACCTGTAAGAAAGCCTACCGTCTTAGCCGTGATAAGAGGATCATATAAAAAGCTGAGTCTGAGAATATCTTTTTTGAGCATATTTCTTGCAATAGCGTTTTCGGACTTAGCGAGTTCAAGTTCAGCTTTTAACGAATCAACATCTGTTTTTATATCATTGCAAAAGCTCTTGGTAACACCTGCATTAGGCTGAGCCGGGATAGCAACGAACGACCATTCATAAGCATCAGTAGGCTCTGAAAGGATAAAGTGACAAACCTTGTCGCCATAGCTTGCTCCCTTTATGTGAGAACAAGGGGCTTTTTTCATGTCAGCATCGCAAATAGAGCATATCTGTGAGGCTACAGAACAGCTTACCGATACTTCCTTTTTTATGCCAGCATCAATTTCAGCAATAAGGTCCTGATTTTTAGCAGTACGAAGCATATAAGCCTTAGCAACAAGGCAAGCATAAGGTTCACCGACTGAGTTTTTATTGTCGGTGTAAATTTTGACCTCAGTATCAAAAATTCTTGCAGTCTGATTTTCACCTTTCGGATTGTGGTCAAAAATACCTGTTTTGCCGATAAAGAGTTCAGCAAGCTTTCTCAGTGAGTCAACCGAGAACCTCTCGTGGTCACGATCCACCTCGTTGTCGCAAAGGATAACGGGGAAAGTATAGATATCATCAGCCGTAAGAGGAGTCCTTGAAAACTTGTTGACCATTTGCAAAAGCTCGTCAGTAAGGATAAAATCATGTGAGTCCATTAACATAAACCTCCCTTTGTTTCCTGATTCAGAAGCTCAATCTGTTCAGCCTGAGCGTTATAGAGCCTTGCCTTAGCAAGAGCTTCTTCGTCCTGAAGATTGATATTTGCCCATTCAACCGAAACATCACAGCCTATGCCGTTAAGACGCAGGAAGGTAAGGCCTATTTTTCGCAGAACAGGAGTGAGCAAGCGACGATAGTATTCCAGTTCACTTGTCAAAATATCAGCCTGCTGAGATGACATTCGCTCAGTGCTTGACCAGTTAAGTCCAAGAAGAAACGGAGGAATAGAAAGCTTAGAGATCAGCTGTTCAAGGAGCTGGCGAACAGGAACCTCGGTGTCGATAAGTTGATTTTCAGCACCAATAACCTTTATCTGAACGTCACCGACAGCAACAAAATCCTTGACATTGCCACTTTTCGCAGCGTTCATGCCACTTGACCATTCTTTAGCGATCTCCATAGCACGTTCCTTGGCAAAAGCCTTGTCAGCATCATCTGACGGATTATAAGTAACTGCATAACGTACGTTTCCGACCCTGTCAAAATTCTGACCGATACATTCATAAATTCTCATAAGAATGTTGCTCAGTGATGGTAAACCTCTCAGAACAGAAACTCCTTCAGGATGTCGTGGAGAAGGGTTCAAAGCCGTGTAAAGCATACGGTCAGTGTTTAAAAGGGTATCATTTTTATCGGAGATGTGAGTAATTCGCAGATCCGTCTTATCAGGACCGGTATCAATTCTGAATCGAGTGCTGTCAGCGACCCAAAGGCCTGAAACGGTGCGTTGATTTTTATCGGTCAGTATTTCTGCGATAGCTTTTCCGTAAGTCAGAAGCGAATCGAGGTACATATCAGCGAAGGTGTTAATTGATACACCGGAAATGCCGACCGGTACTTCCATAGCAAATCTGTCGAGCTGAGGCTGAACACTCTGATCCTCAGCTTTGAGTCTGAAACCTCCTGTAAGACGCACTATTTTACCAATCGCAGCATCAATTATAGGTAAGTTTGCCCTCAATGCATCATAAAGACTATATTCAACAGCAGAGCCATGCGGAGCGAGCCTGAAAAGTGAATTATCAAAAGACCTTTCAGCATTAGCAGTAATTTTCTGAGCAGATTTTTTTCTGCCGAGTATATTCATCAGTTCATTCCTTTCTACCTGTCGATAGAGGATACAAAGAACGAATCAGTATTTTCCTTGCAAAAATGAGTGACGAAATATCTGATATCGTCCATAGCGTGATCGTTTTCCTTGACAGGGCTGTCAGAGCCGGCACGCTCGTCCCAGCGATATTGAGAAAACTCACGCAAAGCATCCTCGCATTTGACAGATATTTTGATTTTTCCTGATCTCAGAGCGTCACTGACCTTTCTTATGCCTGAGATCACATCGTTTTTACCCTGAGTTATCTTGAATTTTCCGTGACGCTTTACACATTCAATAAAAGACGCAGCCGAAGGGTCACAGACTATCATATCTATGTCCTTGCCCTGACAGAGTTTTTCGAGAGCCTTGTAATGCTCCTCATCAGTACGTTGCAACCCCTTTTCACGGGAGTTGTAATAATACTCATCAATTCTGTACCAGCATCCGTTATGCCTACCCCAAAGACCAAAGCTTGCAGGGTTGACAGTACCGTAGTCACAGCTCACGGCATAGCAGTCAAAACGCTCAGGAGGAACGGAGAAAGTATTTTTTTCGTAGCAGAACATCGGATAAACAGCACCGGCAGTATTGCTCCATTTTCCGAGGACAAAACGCTTGTAGAAAGCTCCGGAATACAGACGTTTATAACGTTCGATAACAGCCTTTGAAAGAGAGGGGTTGTCGTTTAAGCTAAAGTGAACGTAGAGAAGATTTTTTTGTTCTCTTTTGTCTATCCATTCTTTTTTGAACCAGTGGAAGCTGTTGTCGGGATTACAGTTGAACCACAGTTTAGAGCCTTTCAGCGAGCATCTTGCGACGGCCTGTTCAACGAAGCTTCTTGGCATAAGGGCGACCTCGTCAAGTAAGATGCCTGCAAGAGTTATACCCTGAATCAGAGAGGACGATCCCTCATCTTTGCCACCAAAGATATAAAATCTGTTAGTTACCGATCCGAGAGAAATGTCAAGGTAATTTTTTGCCGACTGATTCTTGACAATGAAGCCAACCGATTCAAGCCGAGGAATAAGCTCCTCAAGCATATTTCGTTTAAGTGAGCTGATAGTTTTTCCACAGAAAGCAAAAGCCTTGCCATGAAAATTCATACTTGCCCAGATAACGAATGACAAAGCCATACAGCTTGTTTTGCCGGAACGTATCGCACCATCACAGATAATGCCATCGAAGTGGGGTGAATTTTTCCACCATGTAAAAACGCTCCGTTGCTTTTTGGAGTAGTTTTTAAGGCTTATTTTGCTCATTCAACCCCCTCCTCATGAGGGTCATCAGAGCTTATCGGAGCATCATCCGATTTGCCATAGATAGTTTCAACAAGGGTTCTGGCATTGTCCTGAGAGCTGAGTTTTTCACTGTATTCAGCAAGCTTTTCGATTGCCTTCTGGCGGTCGAAAAACTTCATCTCAACGCCACCACCTTTTACTTTTTTGATTTCAGAAACGTTAAAGAGGTCAGCCTGCTGGATTCTTGCAGTAGAGAGTTCTTCTTCAAAAACCAGTGAAACAGCGTCGTTGGTTCTGCCAAAGGCAAGACGTTCAAGACCTGATATGACAGTCTTTTCTGAAAAACAGACCTGTAAATCAGCTTGTTTTATAGCATTCCGTACTGATCTTCTTGAAAGAAGTCTTAGCCCTTCGATTTTAGCTCTCAGAGGCGTAACTCCAGTTGCAACGGCTGACTCTGTTGCATTTCTTGAAAAGCAAAAATGCAGAGCAAAGTCTTTCAGATTGATTTTCTTCAAACAATTTCTCCTTTCCTGTACTCAGGAGGACTGCTCATATCACGTTATCATTTTGACATCGTGAGAGTATTGTCTTCCTTTGAATAACTTCGCAAAAGCGATAAGTTAATGCACTTTTTGAAAAATCATATTCGTGCATTTTTAAAAGGCCTTTCACTTACAGCAAAAAAACAGATTTTTTTGTACGCAAACGTGCAATTATGAACAAAAATTCATAAAACAATAACGGAAAGTTAAAAATGCACAAAAAAACAACTCTGAAATTGTGTAAACAATTTCAGAGTTCAGTTCGATTTTTATTTTGTTTTATATTAAGGTTATTTGTACATTTCAGCTATTTCTTTGATTTTCTCCTCTGCCATGGCTACAACCTGAGTCGGAGCAAGAATTTTTGCCTTTGTACCAAACTGGAAAAGCCAACCCCAGAAAGTCGGTGAAATCTGAACATCGGCATTTATGTAAAATGAGTTTTCGGAGTTCTGATGACAGATGACTTTCTCACCAAAACGGTCGATAACAACGTTTATAAGGCTGTTATCAAACTGGATCTGTACTGTTTCCTCCTCACCACCGTACATACTGTATACTGAACGCAGATTTTTAAGCTCAGCCTCCTCCTCAGCAGAAAGCTTTTTGCGTTTTTCGTCCACAACAGTAACGTTTGTCATTCTATCGATTCTATAACGGCAAATTTTTTTATGTTTGAAACAGTAGCATGCAAGGTAATAATTCTCGTTTTCCCAGATAAGCTGGAATGGTGATACTTTATAAAGCTCACCACCATGCTTGAGTTGCTTTTTCTTTTCAGGGCAGTATTCAAAATAGTTGAAAGTAATGTTTCTATCGTTCCATACACCTTCGTGAACGGTATTTATGGTGTAATAGATATGCTCATTGAACGTTTTGGTACGGTTATCTACATATATTGAACGTCTGAGCTGTTTTGCCTTATGAACGGAAGTAAGAGTCTGCAGTTTTTGAATAAGCTCATTGGATTTTTTTATGGTAAGAAATTTTGATGACGCAACTGCATCGGCAAGTAAAAAAAGTTCCTCGTCAAGAAAGAGTCTGTCTGCAAGAAAATAAGCGTTTGAGTGTCCTTGCTTTGTGACTTCAAGATTAAGACCGCTATCACAAAGTGTCGCAATATCATCATAAATTGTCTTTCTTTCAGCCTTGATATCATGATTTGCCAGTATTTCAATAAGCTGATTACCTGTAAGTGGATGATTCTCGTCGGTACGCTTATTAAAAAGCTGTTCCATGATAAGGAGTTTTTGCTTTTGTCTTGAAAGTCCTGCCACTTATTTTCCCTCCCCTTTGTTTTTTCTGTCCGACACTTTAATTCGTGTACCGTCAGGTTCTATGATAGTCATATTTTCGAGATGTGCAGTCAGATTGCCGACAACGCTCTGACGATATTCATTTCGGAGTGTCTGACGTTCCTGCTGTTCCTGTGTTGTAAGTTCTCGTTCACGGGAGATGCGAGTCAGTTCAGAGAGTCGGTCAAGTTTGAATTTTTCCATTATATTACCTCGTTATTAATAGAATGTTTATTTATATCAAAAGAGTACGCCAAAAAGCTATACCCGACAAATGCAATTCGCAATATCAGATGCCTATTATCTATCACAATTATCCTACGGTAAAGGTCAGTGAAAAATATTATATCACAATTTATTTCTTTTTTCAACGGCATTTTGTACGAAACTGTCCGTTAATTTTCCCTAATATTGCACAAAAAAACACCGATATCAATAAGTTGACATGCTTTAGAATATGTCAGCCATTGGATAACATGGATTAGCAATGTCAGTGCTTAAAAAGCAGACTTATCTGAAGAATAAGTTAGCAATCTTTATACTGTTGCAAAAAAATTTCTGAAAATGCTTGACTTTTCTGAAAAATGTGGTAGAATAACATTGTCAGAACAAATGTTCGTGTAGTAAAAATAATAAACAGAAGGGAAAATGCTATGAAAGAAACTATCAAAGCTTATGAAAATGTGATCGAGAAGATCACGGAGTGTATCGACTCGCTCAGAGAGCAAAAGAAAAACGAAAAGAACATTGTGGTAGTACATTCTATCGAAAGACGTCTGGATGTGCTTATGGTTGAACGCAGGGAGCTTATTGGAAAGGTTGCTGAAATGAGGGAGTATTCCGGCGAAAAGCCTCAGCATCCGAGTCTTTTGCATAGATATAAGAACAGGAGAACTTGATGAAAAAGATATACTTCAGGGACGTTGAAAATATATTGTTTTCTTCGGCAGATTGCAGTGAATCCGATGAAACTACTAACATCCAGAGGATTAAAATGCTTCGCTCTATTGTTGACAGGAATTTGACGAAAAAGCAAAAATGTTATATAATGCTTTATTATAATGAGAATAAAACGGTCAGTGAAATTGCTCAGAAGTTTGGTGTTTTACCGTCAACAGTTTCAAGGACACTTACAAGGGCAAGAAAAAAGCTGTATAATTTACTTACCGGCCGTGAGCTATATTCCAGGTATACCAGCAATAATAAAAATTCGGAGGGAAGTCATGAAAATCAGAACTCCTGTAGTTGATTTTATTAACGAATATGAAAACAGCGGTATTACGAGATTTCATATGCCGGGTCACAAGGGCAGAGTGCTTCACGGTCTTGAAAACATGGATATTACAGAGATAAGCGGTGCTGATTATCTTTTTGAGGCGGAGGGTATTATCGCTCAGAGTGAGAGCATTACTTCACAGCTTTTTGGCGCTGCAAGAACTCTTTATTCTACAGAGGGATCAAGTCTTTCTATAAAGACAATGCTTGGAATTATAAAGACCTGTCGTAAAAATGCGTCCGAAAAGATGCTGATTGTTGCTCCGAGGAATGTTCACAAGGCTTTTATTAACGGCTGTTGTCTGCTTGATGCTGAGGTAAGATGGGTATATCCGAGCAGTTTGTCATCACAAATATGTTCGAGCAGTATTTCGGCTGATGATGTGAAAAGGACTATTGAAAATTGTCATCGCAAACCTGACGCTGTTTACATAACTTCACCTGATTATCTTGGCAACATTGCTGATATTGATGGTATTGCATACATTTGCAGGAGCTTTGGTGTCCCATTACTTGTTGATAATGCTCACGGTGCATATCTCAGATTTCTTGAGAAATCTATGCACCCTATTGATCTGGGTGCCGATATATGCGTTGATTCTGCTCATAAGACTCTGCCTGTTTACACAGGAGGAGGTTATCTGCATATTTCAAAGAATGCTCCGAGTGAATGGTGTGATAGTGCGAAAGAGGTTATGGCACTTTTTGCCTCAACCAGTCCGTCATATCTGATAATGGGGTCGCTTGACAAGTGCTGTGGAGAGCTACAGGGTGATTTGCCACATCGTATAAGGGACTCGGTAAAAAAGGTTGCAACGGTTGCACAAAAACTTAATGCTATCGGGTGGAAAACGATGAATGCTGAGCCGTTGAAATTGACGATATATTCTGAGTCCAACGGTTATAGTGGCAGTGAGCTTTCTGATATACTGAGAGCAGCGAAAATTGAATGTGAATACAGTGATTCAAGCTGTGTTGTTCTGATGTGTTCGCCTTACAACGATGATGTGGATTATGAACGCCTTATCACTACTTTCGAAAGCATACCAAAAAGTGAAAGCATACTTACAAAAGAACCTGATAAGATACCTCATGCAGTAGTAAAAATGTCTATCCGTGAGGCTTATTTTTCCCACGGTGAGAGAATAAGGGTCGAGGATGCTGAGGGAAGGATCTGTGCAAGGTCGGCAGTTTCTTGTCAGCCGTCGATACCTGTTGTTGTACCGGGTGAGGTAATTACTGCCGATATAATTAAAATTTTAAAAAGGTATAGCATTTTTTATGTTAATGTGATATAATTATGTTGATATATTTTTGCAGGGGCAGGGATAAATATGAAACTTGTGTATGCTATTGTAAATAATGATGATACTTATGCTGTGTCAAAGGGACTTCTCAAAAATGGTATAAGGGCAACAAAGCTTTCTTCAACAGGTGGTTTTCTCATGTCGGGGAACACCACATTTATGATCTGTTGTGAGAATGATGAGGTCGATAATGTCATTGAAGTATGCAAAAAACACTCACGCAAGAGAAAACAATTTGTACCGTCATCTACAATTATGGAACAGGAGCTTGGGGCTTCGATTCCTGTTGAGGTGACTATTGGTGGTGCTACGATTTTTGTGACCGATATTGAACGCTTTGAAAAGGTATAGGTTAAATGAGCATTGAAATATATTCAAATGAACAGGCAAAGCAACTGATAAAATCGCTTGTTCTGAAAAACCGTGAGCCTCATTCTATCGTCATAACGGGAGAGAGAGGTCAGGGGAAAAAGACTCTGGCTAAGTATATTTCGGCAACGCTTTTGTGCGAATCGGGACTTGGTGAGCCTTGTGGAAAGTGTAAGTCGTGTCGTATGCTCGAAAACGGAGCTCATCCTGATTTTATTACGGTGGAGTCCAACGAAAACGGGAACTATCAGGTTGATGTTATCAGGAGTATCGTTTCTGACGCTGTTGTAAAACCAAATGAGAACAGATTCAAGGTATATCTTATTCCGGATATGGACAGGTCGGTGAACACGTCGGTTGCTGTGCAGAACATTCTTCTGAAGCTTATTGAAGAGCCTCCTGCACATTGTATTGTGATACTCACTGCGTCGACCAAAGAGTTTTTCCTTGAAACGGTTATCTCAAGAGTGTTGTGTCTGAACACTGTTCCGTGTAACGATGAACAGGTAAGAGAGTTTTTATTAGACAGGTGTGAGGAGTCGGAGCTTTCAGAGGCTGTGCGGTTTGCCTGTGGAAACATTGGTCGTGGAATCGAATTTCTGGAGGATGCATCGGTCAGGGTGGCAATGGATATTGCAAAAAGCTGTGCTGAGGCTATTGCATTGCAGAATGAATATGATTTTCTGAGGGCTGTGTTTATGGCTGACGGTAAAAAGCAGTTGTTCCGCAGAGTTCTTGAACTGCTCGCAGAGGCTTTTCGTGATGCCTGCGTTTTAAGGCTTGGAATTGAAAAGACGCTCGGTTGCATGCCTGAACACTCACGGATGTTGGCAGAAAGATACTCCGTTGCTGAATGTGAGAGTATATATCAGCGTTGTCAGGACTATGTTTCGAGAGTTGATGCAAATGCAAATTCTGCTTTGACAATGAACAGTCTTGTTTCAGGCTTTTTCAGATAGAGCAATGCCAAAAATGGTTAGAAAGGACTTATTATGATAAAGATAATTGGTGTGCGTTTTAAAAGTATAGGGAAAATATATTATTTCGATCCTGCAGGTCTTGAAATAAAACATGGTGACAGGGTTATTGTTGAAACTTCAAGAGGTGTTGAGTGTGGCGAGGTCGTTCTTGCTGACAGGGAAATTGATGAGAGCGAGTTTAACTCTCCGATAAAGCCTGTTATCAGAATCGCTACAAAGCAGGATTACGAAACCATTGAAAAGAACAAGAAAAAAGAACAGGACGCTTTTAAAATATGCGAAGAAAAGATCGCTAAGCATGGATTGAAGATGAATCTTATTGACGTTGAGTGCACTTTTGACAATAACAAGATTCTTTTCTACTTCACTGCTGAGAACAGAGTAGATTTCAGAGAGTTAGTCAAGGATTTAGCGTCTGTTTTCCACACGAGAATTGAGCTGAGGCAGATCGGTGTTCGTGACGAGGCTAAAAAAATCGGTGGACTTGGAATTTGTGGTCAGCCGTTTTGCTGTTCAAGATTTCTTGGAGATTTTCAGCCTGTTTCTATCAAAATGGCAAAGGAACAATCGTTGTCACTTAATCCGACTAAAATTTCAGGTACCTGTGGCAGACTTATGTGCTGTCTGAAATACGAACAGGACAGCTATGAAGAGCTTTTGAAGGTTACACCTAAGATCGGTGCTGTGGTCAAAGTTGGTGACAGCAGGGGTGTTGTTGAAGATGTCAACCTGCTTACCGGAAAGCTCAGAGTGAAAATGGATAAGACGGATGCTGTTGTAAATGTTAAGAAGGACGAGGTCGAAGTCATCAAGGACGCTATTATCAGGCTTGGCAGAGATGAGATAAAGGCTTTGAAGGAGCTTGAGGACAAGTAGTATACGGAGGTGTTTTTATGCCGTCGGCAACGGTACATCTGAAAATCGCATACATGGCGAAGGACGCTTTCGGTATTAAAAACGATACTCAATTTTACATGGGCTGCATTGCTCCCGATGCTGTGAATCTCAGGGGGCAGGCCTCTGAAAAAGAGAGATACGCAGTTCACGTCCGTTCAAAAAATTATGATGAGTGGAAAGAGAACATAAAAGCTTTTTATTATGAGCAAAAAGATTCTTTTAACGGTGATACGGATTATCTTAAAGGATATGTTTTTCATCTTCTGACTGACATTGCCTGGGACGAGGTTGTTCAGCCGAATTTGTTTGCTTTTCTGCAAAGTAAGGGCTATGACAAGACGCAATTCAAAGAGCAGAAGTGGAAAGAGCTTTTTCGGTTTAACACTCAACTGGCTACTCAGGATTGGTATTCTGAGGTGAAGGACAAGCTCAGAAAGGCTGTATGTTACGGAATGCTCGGTATACCGGTTGAACAGGTTGAACAGTATCGTGATTATGTTGTCAGTGATTACGAGAAAGACAAAATGCTTGACGAAAAGCCTGAGTTTCTCAATAAAACTCACTTGCTTGCTACTTCTATAAGGACTGCGTTGGCTTTTGAGAAGTTTGTCTGACTAATATATATCGGAAGGCCCTGTTATGCGTTTGCATAATAGGGTTTTGCTTGTTGAATGTGAAATGGGGTGTGGTGCTTGAAGGAATTCAGGGGAATTGGTGCATCGGTCGGAAATGCTGAGGGTGTGCTGATGTTTTTTGAGGCTTTGAATGGAAGTGCTGACAAAAGCTTTGTCGAGGATCCGATCGTTGAAATAGAAAGACTAAGGCTTGCTGAACATTATGCAAAGCTTGAGCTTGAACAGGTTTATGCAAAGGCTCTAACTCTTATGTCGGCTGAATATGCTGATATTTTTAAGGCTCATATTATGCTTCTGGAGAGCCCTGATTTTTTTGGTGCCATTGAAAAAATGGTGAAAGAGCAAAAGCTTTCTGCGGAATATGCTGTTGAAGTTGTTGCGAAAAAACTGTCTGACACTCTTAAAAATGGAGAGATGCTCAGTCCCATTGATGATATAAAGGATGTGTCGGAATGCCTTTTGAGAAATCTCAGAAATGAGGACTTTAATCGCATTGCCACGACAGAGAGTATTATAATTTGTGCTGATGAGCTTGTGCCGTCACAGGTATTGGAGTTTCACAAATCAAACATTGTCGGATTTTGTCTTATCGGAAACAAGCATAGTTCACACGTTCCGATAATAGCAAAGGCTCTGGGCATACCTGCAATTATCGGACTGGAACGTCCTTGTGTCGGGTGCTTCGGCAAAAATGCCTGCATTGATGGTCAGGCAGGTATTTTAACGGTTGACGAAAATTGATAATTATTGTATAATCAAAAAGAATTCTATTACATAACGAGGTGCTTATCTTGAGTTTTGATGATATAAAAAATGTAGCAGGTATTCTGCTTGAATATCTGCCTAACACTCTTAATCTTTTTTTCTGGACACTTGTTTTGTCGATACCTGCCGGAGTTATTGTAACTATCTTTAAAAGATGCAGGTTCAAGCCGATCTCTTGGCTGACAAATCTTTATATTCTCATAATGAGAGGTACACCTCTTATGCTGCAGATAATAGCTGTTTATTACGCTATTCCTATGCTTATTGCAGGAGCGAGAAAAGCCGGTACAGAAAATTGGTTTTACACGCTGCTCGGAAAGGTCAATACCCGTGATGAGAATTATATGTTTATTGCACTTGTAGTAGCTTTCGTTCTCAACTATGCGGCTTATTTTGCTGAGATTTTCAGAGGTGGTATTGAGGCTATTCCTGTCGGACAATATGAGGCATCATCTATGCTCGGGATGACAAAGTTGCAGACGTTTTTCAGAATCATTCTTCCTCAGGTCGTAAAAAGAGTAATACCTGCGACTTCAAATGAAGTCATAGTACTTGTAAAGGACACTTCTCTTGCAAATGTTATCGCTTTTGCTGAGATAACACTCAAGTCTAAGCAGATGATGAACACTTACAGCTCTATTATTCCGCTTTTTGTTGCCGGTCTGTTTTATTTTGTGATGAACGCTATTGTGACGCTTGCGTTTGCTTTTATTGAAAAGAAATTTAATTATTATAAATAACGGAGGACAGTGAAGGTTATGGCTATTCTTGAAGTAAAAAATCTTTCTAAAACCTTCGGTAAACTGAAAGTTTTAAAGGATATTTCGTTTGACGTGGAACAGGGTGAGGTCGTTGCGATTATCGGTCCTTCGGGTAGTGGAAAATCTACTCTTCTGAGGTGTATCACCATGCTTGAACGTGCTGATGGTGGTGAGATAAACATTTGCGGTATGAATATGATGTATACTCAGGGAAGCAAGGCTGTTTTTGCACCAAGAAAGATACTTCGTGCTATCAAACTCAAAATGGGTCTTGTTTTTCAGAATTTCAATCTGTTCCCTCACATGAGCGTTATGCAGAATATTATTGAAGCTCCGATTCATGTGCTGAAAAACTCCAAAAAACAAGCTAAGGCAAATGCTGAAAGGTTGCTTGAAAAGATGGGTCTTAATGAAAAGGCAAAGTCTTATCCGTGTGAGCTTTCCGGTGGACAGCAACAGCGTGTTTCAATTGCAAGGGCTTTGGCACTCAGTCCGGAGATATTGTTCTTTGATGAGCCGACTTCTGCTCTTGACCCTGAGCTGACAGGTGAGATACTTAAGGTCATAAAGGAACTTGCCAAAGAAAAAATGACTATGGTTATTGTTACTCACGAGATGGCTTTTGCCAGAGAAGTCGCTAATCATGTTATTTTTATGGACGGTGGTTACATCGTTGAAGAGGGGCACCCTGAGGAATTGTTCGGTAACACTCAGAATGAACGTACCAAACAGTTTTTACAGAGGTATAATAATTAAAATAAAAACCGTGTGGCTTTTCAGTCACACGGAATTTTTTTATTCTATAAATGATTTCATGCCTCTTTCACGTCTGAACTCAAGGTACTCCTCATAGGTTCCCTGTCTGTCGATACAGCCGTCAGGAGTAATCTCGATTATTCTGTTCGCAACAGTTTCCATGATTTCGTGGTCATGTGATGCGAAAAGTATGACTCCTTTGAAGTCACGTAGACCGTTGTTTACGGCTGTTATACTTTCAAGGTCAAGGTGGTTGGTAGGACGGTCAAGAACAATAACGTTTGACCCGAAAAGCATCATGCGTGAGAACATACATCTTACCTTTTCTCCTCCTGAAAGCACTTCGACTTTTTTGTAAATGTCGTCACCTGAGAACAACATTTTTCCTAAGAATCCACGCAGGAAAGTGTCGGTTTCTTCTGTTGTTGAATACTGTCTTATCCAGTCAACTATTGTCATATCGCAACCGTCAAAGAAGCTTGAATTGTCAACAGGGAAGTAGGAACGTGTTGTTGTTGAACCCCATTTGAATGTACCCTCATCAGGCTCTTCCTCTTCCATGATGATCTTGAAAAGCATTGTTATTGCCTGTTCTGATTCACCAATGAAAGCTACTTTGTCTGTTCTGCCGAGTGTGAATGACACGTTGTTAAGCAGTTTTTCACCATCAACAGTTTTTGAAATGCCGTCTACTCTAAGTATTTCTTTACCGGGCTCTCTGTCCATATTGAAGCCGATATACGGATACTTTCTTGATGATGCAGGCATTTCCTCTACTGTAAGCTTATCGATGAGCTTACGTCTTGATGTGGCCTGCTTTGACTTTGATTTGTTTGCGGAGAATCTTGCGATAAATTCCTGCAATTCCTTGATTTTTTCCTCAGCCTTTTTATTCTGCTGTTTTATCATTCTCTGCATAAGCTGTGAGGATTCATACCAGAATTCATAGTTACCAACATACATTTTGATTTTGGTATAGTCTATATCGACAATGTGTGTGCAGACATTATTGAGGAAGTGTCTGTCGTGAGATACGACAAGTACTGTTCCGAAATACTCGGCAAGGAAGTCCTCAAGCCAGCGGATAGCATCAATGTCGAGGTGGTTTGTAGGCTCGTCGAGAAGGATTATATCAGGATTGCCGAAAAGTGCTTGTGCAAGCAATACCTTGACCTTTTCGTTACCCGAAAGTGAGGACATCTGCATATAAAGCAGATCTTCTGATAGTCCGAGTCCCTGGATAAGCTTTGAGGCGTCAGACTCAGCTTCCCAGCCGTTATGCTCAGCAAATTCACCCTCAAGGAGTGCTGCTTTTTCACCGTCTTCCTCAGTGAAATCCTCCTTTGCATAGAGAGCGTCCTTTTCCTGAATTATATCATACAGTCTTTGGTTGCCCATGATTACTGTGTCAAGCACGTTATATTCATCATAGGCAAAGTGGTCCTGTTTAAGAACTGATAGTCTTGTTTCCTTCGGGATTGAAACTTCACCTGTTGTAGGTTCGATTTCACCACAGAGTATTTTCAAAAATGTTGATTTTCCTGCTCCATTTGCTCCGATTATACCATAGCAGTTGCCGTTTGTGAACTTCAGATCAACGTCCTTGAAAAGCATTTGCCCACCAAATGACAGGCTTACATTAGAAACTGTAATCATTTGTTTTCTCCTTCTACCTTTTAATCATAATTATTTATTATATCACAAAAATATATTCTTGTCTACACCAAAAAAGGACTGCCGATTATGGCAGTCCTGATTTTGTTAATTAGCATTGAAAATGTTCTTATAAAGATATTTCTTGTTTACTTCAAAGTCGATACCGATTACAGACATACTTCTTATCGTCATATATTCATATGAATCGTCGATTGGTACACGACATTGCTTGAGGTCAAATTTGAAATATGACGGTGATTTCAGAATGAGTTTATAGAGATCCCATTCGGTAAGGTTTGTTGTAACGTTCGGCAAAAGCTTGTCCATAAGATCGTCAAGCTCACCTATATCAAGCTTTTTAGCTTTGATGAATACTTGTTCAAGAACTTTTCTCTGACGCTCTGTTCGTCCGAAGTCGGTTCCGACATATCTGATTCGTGAATACGCAAGAGCCTGTTTTCCGTTGAGATGCTGTTTTCCGGCACTGACGTAATCAGCTCCGCTTCCTCCTATCTGATCAATATATTTAGGCATATATTGTGCTTCTTCAGCTGTGATTTCAAGGTCAACTCCGCCGACTGCATCTATTACGTTCACAAATGAGGTGAAGTCAATTTGTGCGTATTTATCAATCTTTATCTTGAAGTTCTGCTCGATAGTCTTAATGACAAGATCTGCTCCGCCATAAGCGTAAGCATGGTTAAGTCTTGTTGTTTCAATGCCCGGAATAGTGAGGTAAATATCACGCAGGAATGAGGTCATAACTATCTGCTTTGTCTGTTTGTTTATCGACACAAGTATCATACTGTCGGAACGTCCACGTTCATTGTTTGTTCTTGCATCTGTACCTAAAAGCAATATGTTCATGACGTCCTTTGATTCCATGAGACCTTCTTTGTTGAAGTTTGCTTTGATTTGTTCTTCCAGTGAAGTTATCTCTTCCTTCGGAGAATCAGGTTCATCAACAAGTTCATCTATATCAATAGTTTCGTATATCTCAGCTTCTTCCTCAACTATATTTATCTTTGAAATATAGCTATGTATGATGATTCCTGCTGTTATGAGAAATGCAAGTAACAGTCCCAATATAACAGACACAACGATTATCATTCTTCTTTTCTTTTTGCTCATACGGTGCTTGTGATGTCGATGATGATGCCCGCTTGAGTGGTGGTGACTGCTACTGTGTGAGCTATGATGATGGTGGTGATGGTTATGATGACTGTCGTTTGCAAGCAAAGCGCTAAGGTCTATATCTGAATTGTGAGGTAATGTAAAGTCTTCTTTTTCAGGCAACACTTTTTTTTCAACAGCGATATCCTTAGCTTTTTTAGCTTCTTCTATTTTTTCTTGCAATGACTTTTCTTTTTCTTCAGCCATTATATTGCAAACCGCCTTTCATATACTTAATAATATACATTATAACATGATTAGTCATATTTTTCAAGTGGTACCGGATAACAATATCATACAGTATCGGTTTTCAACGCTCTCATGGCATTGAGAATAGCGATAACTGATACCCCGACATCGGCAAAAACGGCTGTCCACATACTTGCAAGTCCAAAAGCTCCGAGTATAAGAACTGCAAACTTAACTAAAAGCGAAAATATGATATTCTGACGCACTATTCCAAGGGTACGTTTTGCAATGCTTATTGCAAGCGGTATTTTTTCCGGGGAGTCATCCATAAGCACTACATCGGCAGCCTCGATTGCTGCATCCGAGCCTATGCCTCCCATTGCGATACCTATATCTGCTCTTGTAAGCACCGGAGCATCATTTGTTCCGTCACCAACAAACACCAGCTTGCCATTGTCTGATCGTTCGGCGAGCAGTTGCTCGACTTTTTCTACCTTATCTGTCGGAAGAAGTTGTGTATATATCATGTCCATTCCAAGCTCATTACCTATGCTTTCACCGATTTCCTTTGAATCACCTGTGAGCATGACTGTTTTTATAACACCATGCTTTTTGAGCTGTTTTATTGCTTCTTGTGAGCCTTCTTTCAATTCGTCCGAAATGACAATATGGCCTGCATATTCACCGTCAACGGCAATATGGACTACTGTTCCGACTTGATGACAGCTATGCCATTCTGCACCGACTTGATCCATGAGCTTACTGTTGCCTGCACAGACTGTTTTACCGTCAATTATTGCACGCACACCATATCCTGAGATTTCTTCGGTTGTGCTGACTCTGCTGTTGTCAAGAGGGGTTGCATATGCATTTTTCAATGAACGTGAAATAGGATGGTCAGAATAGATTTCTGCAAGAGCTGAAAGCTCAAGCAACTCTGATTCCGACATTTTTTCTGAGTGAACGGCAGTGACCTTGAAAACACCTTTTGTAAGTGTACCTGTTTTGTCAAACACCATGATCTCTGTTTTTGCAAGTGCTTCAAGATAGTTTCCACCTTTGATGAGTATTCCACAGCGTGATGCTCCTCCGATACCACCAAAAAAGCTCAGCGGTACTGAAATCACCAACGCACATGGACAGGAAATTACGAGGAAAATCAATGCCCGGTGTATCCATTCTGACCAGTTTCCGACAAATAAAGGTGGTATAACTGCAAGAACGACTGCTCCCAGCACGACGCATGGAGTATAGTATTTTGCAAAACGAGTGATGAAATTTTCGGATCTGGCTTTCTTTGTACCTGCGTTTTCAACAAGGTCAAGTATCTTTGCAACGGTTGACTCACCAAACGTTTTTGTAGCTCTTACTTTGAGCAGACCACTCATATTGATACAACCACTGATTATTTCGTCACCTGTACTGACTGTTTTAGGTAGTGATTCGCCTGTCAGGCCAGAGGTATCTATATTTGAGTTGCCCTCGATAACAATGCCGTCAAGGGGTATTTTTTCTCCTGCTTTTACTATGATAACATCGCCGATACTGATTTCGTCAGGATCAACCTGCACGAGTTGTCCGTTGTGCTCAATGTTTGCATAATCGGGACGAATATTCATGAGAGATGTAATTGATTTTCGGGATTTGCCGACTGCATAGCTCTGGAAAAGCTCTCCTATCTGGTAAAAAAGCATAACCGCAACGCCTTCGGTATACTCGCCTGTAAAAAATGCTCCTATGGTTGCAAGTGCCATGAGAAAATTCTCGTCAAACACCTGTCCGTGAAATATATTCCGCACTGCTTTCCACAAAACGTCCCAGCCGATGACTGCATACGGTACAAAAAAAACAAGATACTGCAACCAGCCGTCAAATCCGATGATTTTAACGGTTACCAGCAGAACAAAGCTTAGTATTATTCTTGCAAGCATCTTTTTCTGTCTGCGTGACATTTTAATCCCCCCCTCAGAACAGAATTCTGCAATCAGGTTCTACTTTTTTGCAGATCTTTGCAGCCTTTTTGAGAACATCATCAAACTTTTCATCCTCGGCGGTAAGAGTCATTTTCTGAGTCATAAAACTTATGGAAACGCTTTCTACGCCATCAATCTTGCGGATTGCGTTCTCCATTTTTGCAGCACAATTTGCACAATCGAGATCCTGCATCTTAAATGCTTTTTTCATGTCAGTTTCCCTCCGTAATATGTTCCATACCTTGATCTATAATGCGTCTTACATGGTCGTCCGTAAGTGAATAGAAAACATTCTTTCCATCCTTTCTGAAACGCACAAGCTTATTATTTTTCAATACTCTGAGCTGGTGTGACACTGCTGTTTGTGATAGCCCCAGAAGATGTGCTATATCGCAGACGCACAGTTCCGATTCGAACAGAGCATACAATATCTTTATTCTCGTTGAGTCACCGAACACCTTGAAAAGCTCTGCCAGGTCGTAAAGTGTTTCATCCTCAGGCATATTTTCATTTACGCTATTTACAACGTCCTCATGCACGCACAGATACTCGCACTGCTCGATTCTTTCCTCATTTCTTTCAGTCATAAAATCACCTGTCCTTTTTAGTATATGCAAAACGCATTAAACAAATTAACATATGTTTATCTGTTCATATGTTAACATATTATCGCTGGAAAGTCAAGGGGGTTAATAGTTTGTTTACAAAAAAACCACGTAATTGTAATCCGCTGTTTTATTCTTTAAACGAAGTTTTGTGAAACTTCTTTATTACTGACGGACTAAACGAGCGTGTTTTTACTTTACTTTTGTGTTTGGTTATGGTATAATAAATTTAATTTAAATCAGTAAAGCACTTTGAAAGGAAACCATTATGAAATTTAATTGTGAGCTGAAGAAAATTGTGGACGATTCTTATGAAATAGAGATCGGTCATGATTTGTATGATACATTGATAAACGACCTCAGAAACGGGCTGTGCGGAAAGGTGAAGAAGTTTGCCGTTGTCACCGATTCGATTGTCGTTGATCTCTATGGCAGAAAGATTCATGACATGATAAAAAACGCCGGCTTTACTACTGATCTGTTTGTTATACCTGAAGGTGAGAAGTCTAAAACAAGGCAGATGAAAGAGTTTGTTGAGGACTCAATGCTTGAAAAGGGTTATAGACGTGACTGTGCAGTTATTGCAGTTGGCGGAGGCGTTGTAACCGACCTCTCAGGATTTGTAGCAGGAACTTTCGGAAGAGGAGTGCCTTTTGTCAACTTTGCCACAACTCTGCTCTCGGCGGCAGATGCGTCGGTTGGTGGGAAAACTGCTGTTGATACGCCACTCGCTACCAACCTTATCGGAATGTTCAACCAGCCTGAAAAAGTGTATATAGACATTGACACATGGAAAACTCTGCCTGAGCGACAGATTGCAAGTGGTCTTTCCGAAACAATAAAACACGCATGTCTTGGTGATGCTGAGCTTTTTGAGTATCTTGAAATGAACATTGAAAAAGTCTTCGACTGTGACAGAGAAACCTGTGAATATATTTCAGAACATAACTGTGCTGTTAAGTACAAGGTTGTTATGCAGGATGAACGTGAATCAGGACTGCGTGAGATTCTCAATCTCGGTCATACGGTCGGCAGAGCTATTGAAACGGTATCGGATTACAGACTTCTTCACGGTGAGGCTCTTGCTATCGGAATGATAGCTCAGGTCAAGCTCGGAGAAAAGTTGGGATTTATTTCGCATGAAAATGTACAGCGTATAACCGAGCTTTATAAGCGTGCAAAGCTTCACACTGAGATACCTGATTATATCGACAAGACTACTCTTGTAAAAAAACTATATACCGATAAAAAAGTCCGTGATGGCAAACTGCGTTTTGTTTTCCAGAAAGAGATCGGAAATGTTATGCAGTTTGGCGAAAACAACTTTGGTAAGGAAATAACCGAGCAGGAAATCGCTCAGATAATTGAAAGTATGTAACCGAAAGGATAATATAAATGATAGTTGAAATAACCCCTGCAAAGCTTTCAGGCAAAGTTAAAATACCACCATCAAAAAGTGTGGCACACAGACTTATAATCTCTGCTGCACTGGCAAAGGGTACGTCTGTAATATCGAATATTTATCCTTCAAAGGACATAATTGCTACTATCGAAGCAATGAAAGCTCTGGGTGCGATGATAACTCTTGATGGGGATGTTGCTACTGTCAGGGGTATCGAAAATCCGCCTGAAAAGGCTGTTATCGACTGCAACGAATCGGGTTCAACAATGCGTTTTCTCATACCCGTTGCCTGTGCTTTAGGTGTGGAATGTACTTTTCTGGGAAGCGGAAAGCTGCCTCAAAGACCGATAACACCTTATTTGGAGGAGCTTCCAAAGCACGGGATAGAATTTGATTTCAGTAAGGCTCGTGATGGCGATACACTTCCATGTACCCTCAAGGGCAAGCTTACAGCCGGTAGATTTGAAATTGACGGAGGAATATCCTCGCAGTTTATCACGGGACTGATTTTCGCTCTCACACTGCTTGACGGTGACAGTGAAATTGCTCTTACATCACATCTTGAATCACGTCCTTATGTAGATATAACAACTGACTGCATAAAGTCTTTCGGTGGAAAGATAGCAGAAACCGAAACAAGCTATTTTGTGAAGGGCAGTCAGAAGCTTATCGCTTGCAATATGGAAACAGAGGGTGATTTCTCTCAGTGTGCATTTTTCAAGGTTGCAAATTGTCTTGGCAGCAAAATTGATATTCAAGGGCTTAATATGGATTCTGTTCAGGGAGATAAAAAAATTATTGAAATATGTGAGAAAATAGTTTATAATAAAAACGGTGAACTGAGTTCTTTTGTACTCGATTGCTCGGATATTCCTGATTTAGTACCGATTCTTACGGTACTTGCAAGTTTCTGCAAGGGTATATCTGAAATCACAAACGTTGCAAGACTCAGGATAAAGGAAAGTGACAGGTTAGAAGCTATTTCTGATAGTCTTAACAAGCTGGGTTGTAAGGTTACTGCTTACAGTGACAGCCTTGTTATTGAAGGTGTTGAAAGTCTTAGTGGTGGTGAGGTTGACTCGTATAACGATCACCGTATCGCTATGGCAATGGCTATTGCTTGTACCAAATGCAAGGAGCCTTTGATTATCAGAGGTGCTCAGTGTGTAGAAAAATCTTATCCGAACTTCTGGGAGGATTATAAAGCTTTAGGAGGAATAATAAATGTCATCAACTTGGAATAACAATATAACTTTTTCGGTTTTCGGTGAAAGCCATGGACCTGCGATAGGAGTATGTATTGATAATGTTCCACCGGGAGAAACTCTTGATATGGACAAGCTTATGCAGTTTATGGCAAGACGTGCGCCGAAAAAGGATAAAACTTCAACTCAGCGTCGTGAAAAGGATATGCCTCAGATAATGTCCGGCTTTTTCAATGGCAAGACTACCGGTACACCTCTTTGTGCGTTGATACAGAATACGGATCAACATTCACAGGATTACTCTAACCTTTCAAAGCTTGCTCGTCCCGGTCATGCTGACTATACGGGAGCGCTCAGATACCGTGGTTTCAATGATCAGCGTGGTGGTGGTCATTTCTCAGGCAGACTTACTGCTCCTCTTTGCTTTGCCGGTGCTGTTGCAGGACAGATACTTGAAAAGAGAGGTATTTACATC
Organism: Ruminococcus sp.; assembly: GCA_030533265.1. Lineage (GTDB taxonomy): Bacteria > Bacillota > Clostridia > Oscillospirales > Ruminococcaceae > FB2012. The sequence goes on from JAUNJM010000001.1 coordinate 121,444, forward strand.
GGTGCTCACATTTCTGAGATACATAAAATAAAAGATGACTCTTTCGATCCTATAAGGACTTCAAGAGATGATATTATTTCTTTGAGTGAAAAGGAATTCCCTACAATTTCTGATGCAAAGGGCAGAAGAATGGTTGCTGACATCGAAAAGGCAAGAATGAATCAGGACAGCGTTGGTGGCGTTATTGAATGTATTGCTATAAATGTTCCTGCCGGTATTGGTTCGCCAATTTTCGATGGCCTTGAAAACTCTATTGCACAGCTTATTTTCGGTATACCTGCCGTTAAGGGACTTGAATTTGGTGCAGGCTTCAACTCGGCTAAGATGCTCGGCTCGGAAAACAATGATGAGTTTTATGTGAACGAGAACGGTCACGTTGTTACAAGGACGAACTTTCACGGTGGAATACTTGGTGGAATATCATCAGGTATGCCGATAACTCTTAGGGTTGCTTTCAAGCCGACACCGTCTATTTCTCGTCCACAGCAGACGGTTGACTACTCGGCCATGAAAAATGAAACATTGGTTATCAAAGGCCGTCACGATCCTTGCGTTGTACCAAGAGCAGTTCCTTGCGTTGAAGCTGCTGTGAACATTGCTGTACTTAATCATATGTTACAGTACCCAAATTTTTGATAATGGCACAAGAGGACGATGATGAAGATTGAATCTTTTTTGTGCCGCACTGATTTGTTTGAGATTGAAAGGAGGTATGCACTTTGACAGAAAACAGCTTTATTAACAGCGTTACTCCTGATATTCTTAACCCGACTGATCAATATGAAGTGAAAATCCTGCTTGCATATTTCCTTTATCAGATTGACCGTCCTGTTACTCCGAATCAGCTTACTGAAATCGCTACGGGTGAAGGGATAGTAAACTATTTTCTCTTTTCTGAGGCTGTTAATGAGATGCTCAAAAATGAAACCATTGAGCTTACTGAAATTGATGGTACCAGCGTTTATGTGCTCACTGAGAAGGGAAAAGAGGGTGCTTTAAGCTTTAAACGGTTTGTGAGTAAAAGCGTCAGGGACAGAATTTATGCAGCAGGCTTGAGGTTTTTTGCCAAGCTCAAAAATGAACGTGATGTAACTTTCGAGATAAATCCTCTCGAAAAGGGTTATTCGGTTCATTGCAGATGCATGGATAATGATATTATGCTTATGGATCTGACGATGTTCGCTCCCGACAAGGGTGAGGCTGAGTATCTGAAATCAAAAATTATGATGAATCCTACTGATTTTTACTGCAAGGTTATGGATTATATCATTGAAAATGAGGAATATGTTCCGAGTATAATTGAAGAAGAATAAAAAAACAACCACAGTGTGGTTGTTTTTTTATTTGTTTTCATTATGCCATAGGTTATTGTAAAAGAAGAGAAGCACTGCCATTGCAATGATTATCACATAGCCGATAATACTCAGAAGATCCGGTATATCTCCGAAGAGGAAGAATCCGAGCATTGCTGAAAAAATTATCTGTGAATAGTCATATGCCGAGATTTCTTTTGCCGGCGCTTTGGTATAGGCTGCTGTTATTGAGAACTGTCCTCCTGCTGCAGAAAGCCCTGCACCAAGCAGACACAGGAATTGACCTATTGTCATTGGGTGAAAGTCTAAAATAAGGAATGGCAGGGTTACAGCACATGAAAAACCTGAGAAGAACGCTACTATAAATGGATTCTTTTCACCGTGTTGACCGAGATACCTCACTGCGGTATACGCTGCACCTGCACTCATTCCTCCTATAAGTCCTAAAAATGCAGGGAATATCTCTACATTCGAGAACGTCGGCTTGATGATAAAAAGACTTCCGATAAATGCTATGAATACTGCCATGCCCTGAAAGAAGGTGAGCCTTTCTCTCAAAAAGATAAATGAAAAGAGTATTACAAAAAACGGTGACATTTTGTTGAGCATTGACGCATCTGCCAGTACGAGGTGGTCAATAGCATAGAAGTTGCATAATATTCCAAGCGTTCCGATACCGGCTCTTATGAGCAGGGCAGGGATATTTGATTTCTTTTGACAACGGAATGGTACACGGTTTTTGGCAAGAATTATGCATGCGAAGATGAGTGCTACAAAGTTTCGGAAAAAGCTTTTCTGCACAGACGGAAGATCACCTGAAAGCCTGACAAATGCATTCATGAACGCAAAACAGAATGCTGATATGATAATATAGATTATGCCTAAGCATTTTTTCTTTGATGTCATTTCTGTGCCTTTCTGTTTGTCATATATTCGTGTTCTCTTTCAAGCTCGGAGATGAGGTCACTGAGAATCCAGCTCTGATTTGTCGGTGTAACCATTGCCTTGAGTGGAATATTGAGTCCTGAGCTTTTTATTTCGTCAAGTATGTGCTGTATATTCTTTCGCTGTATTCCTGATAGTATAAGACACTGCTTACCTACAAGTATTTCTCCTTGTTTTTCAGCACGTAAAAATCCTTTGAATCCGCAAAGGTAACCGATGCTTTGATTGCTATCCGTAGCGTTGATATTTATATGTGTGATGCTGTTTTTCTGTGAGATTTGGTCAAGAAGTTTGATTTGTGATCCGTCAAGACCATAGCTCAGAATCTGTTCTTTTGCTTTGATAACATGAGATTTCATTTTTATTTTTCATCCTTTACTGTTTGTTATTTTAATATTATACTATTTTTTTATGTGCTATACAAGTCCTGAATTAAAATTTAATCATATAAAAACAGTCCTCACCAAAACCTGTTTTTGAACATATAATAAAACAACCCTGCACTTGTTTGTGAAAATTTATTGCAACTGATTATTTTTTTCGGTATGGGTAATAATAGGTTTAAGAAAACTTAGATAGGAGTGTTCAGGGTGACAGTACACAGAGGTGAAATATATTACGCTGATCTGAGTCCGGTCGTCGGTTCGGAACAGGGTGGAATACGACCTGTTCTGATAGTTCAGAATGATGTCGGTAATAAACATTCTCCGACTGTTATTGCTGCTGCTATTACAAGTCAGCGTGAAAAAGCAAAACTTCCTACACATATTGAGGTCGGCGGTGGAAGCTGTGGGCTTGCTAAGGATTCAATAGTTTTGCTGGAACAGATTCGTACATTGGACAAAAAACGACTCAAAGAACGTATGGGTGTGCTTGATACAGGTTCTATGAATGCTGTTGATTCAGCTCTTTCAATATCTTTCGGTCTGAATAACACAAATCTGAGTGTCTGATTTTTGTCAGACACTTTTTTGCTGTTTTTATAATAATATTATAAAAGGTTGTTGACTTTTGTGCAAATTCACGGTACAATAACTGTGTCAAGATTATTTTCAGGAGGTGCGTTTTTATGACAAATAAAAAAAGTTTGCTTAAAAAAATAACGTCGTTGTCGGTTATGATGGCTATGGCATTATCTATTATCAGTCCTGTAGGTCTTGTTGCCTCAGGTGAAGACGATTTGCCGAATACATACGAATCCTTGGGCGTAAGTGCTGCTGCCAAGCAAAATTTCGAGGAGAAAATGAAGTCTGAAACAAGTCTTCCTGTCATCAACGTTACAACTAAAAATAACAATGAGTATATTCTTTCCAGAGAAGTTTATACTGAATGTGTTGTTGATCTTTTTAATGCCGGCGATGAATATGAGTTGGACGAAGTTTCAGCCGGAATCAGGGTAAGAGGTAATTCAACGTCCAATTATGGTGATGAAGAATGGATAAAGAAAAATACGGTTCCTTATCGTATAAAGTTTGACAGCAAAACCAATATGCTCGGTCTTAATGACGGAGCAAAGTGTAAAAGCTGGGTTTTGCTCAAATCAGAATGGGATATGGTCAAAAATACTACTGCTTTCAGAATGGCAAGAAGTATTTTTGGCGACAAGGCTTTTGTAAGTGATTCGAGATTTGTGGTTCTTTATGTCAATGACAAGCTTCAGGGTGTTTATGTGCTCTGCGAACAGTGTCAGATCAACAAGTACAGAGTAAATATTACGGAGCCTGACGAGGGTTACACAGGCACCGACATCGGCTATTATCTCGAGCTTGATAACTATGCAGGAACGGATCCGACAGAATATTATTTCAATATGGACTATGAAAAAGCTACTGTTACTGATATAAGAGGCGAAACAAGAAAATTCGTACCGGCTGATTATACTATTAAGAATGATGTTTACTGTCAGGAACAGGTGGACTTTATCGACAAATATCTGAACAATGTGTTTGAGATACTATACAAAGCTATAGAAAAGGGAGAGTATCTGAAGTTTGATGAGAACTATGATCTTGTTCCTGCAAACTATGCTAACGCAAAACAGGCTATTTCTGCTGTTATGGATCTCGAATCTGTTGTAGATATGTATTTGCTTTACGAGATCGTTCATGATTATGACTGTGGTGAGGGAAGCTTTTATATGTGCGTCGATTTCGCTGAGGGAAGCTCTGTTCCAAAACTGCAGTTTACTTCGCCTTGGGATTTTAACTGGGCATATGAGGGAAGTACTTCAAGATACTGGGCAGGAGCTTTTTGCGAAAGAGATTTTGTAGCAAGTTATGGTGACAGATCAAATCCATGGTTTATCACACTGGTCAAAGCTGATTGGTTCCGTGATCTCTGCGGTAAGAAGTGGTCAGAGGTTTCAAGTGATGTCAAGGCTGCTATTCAGGAAGAGAAAGATGTCGTGAACGCTGATTATGACGATTATGAAAAATACAGCAATGGTGCTGTTTATTGTGTAAACAACGTATTCAATTATGTTGACAGCAGAATGACATGGATGGATAAGACTTTTGTTAAGCCTGCAAATGATGTTTATTACGAGGAGCTTCCTCTTGGTGCTGAGATAAATTATCAGCTCATGGACGACACGGTTGAAGATTTTAACGACGTAAGATTTGTGTTGACGGCTGATGAGGAATATGTGACAAATACACCTTATGCACTGGCGTATGTTTCCGTTCCGAATATTGGTTCTTCAAGAAATATAATTATCACAAAGGCTTACAGAAGCATTATAGCTGATGGTCAGGTCAAAACAGCTGATTCGGGAGAGGTATTCCTGATTGTAAAATGTGGTGGAATACCAAGGGAAGAACTTGATGGTTCTGTTGTTCATTTTGTTTTGGGTGATTATGATTATTCCTGCACGGTGAATGTGTGATTTTAAAATCTCTTACATATAAATTGACAGAAGCCATTAATTGTGATATACTGCTTTTGCACGTGTATGTGTATAGATTTTAAGGTTTAGGAGATTTATTATGAAAAACAAAATTATTGCTTCTTTGTTGACAATAGCTGTTGTGTTGTCTTTAGGAGCTTGTGGTAATCCTGAAAATAAAAATTCCGATGCAAGTTCAGTTAAATACGGAGTCGTTAAGACTGATGAAAATATTGAAGGTTATCGTATGAAAATTGATACTTCTGACGTTGGTGAAAACAATGATCTTACTGATCTTATGGGTAACTTCGTTGAAATCGTTGACGGAAAAGAAACAGCTTATATTTCAATAAATGAAGTAGGTGCTACTTATGTCAGCTTTAAAACAAAAGCTCCTGTTCCGTTGGGCATTTTCTCATCTGACAAGGGAATTATGATCTATCGTGCGACAAAAACTGCTGCAGATGACTATATTCCATATACTTTTGACGGTAATTACCTCAGATATGAAAAGGATAACGTTGAGTATGAGTGGAAGAGAATTGATTTCTTCCCACTTGAGGGCGAATATAAATATAACAAAATGGATAACTCAGGTAAGGAAATATGGGAGTTCAATGAAGACGGTACCGGAACATGGACTGAGTTTGTTGGCGATGATGTTAAGTCTGTTAATTTCAAATTCAAACAGGAACGTGAAAAGCTCTTTGTTGATTACGAAGACGGCTTCAAGAATGAATATAGTTACAATTATGATAATATAACATTGTTCCTTGATTATGATGGAATTGTGATTGAATTAGTTCGTATTTGATAATTATTAAAAAAATCCGATGCAAAAGCATCGGATTTTTTGTTACTTGTTTTGTTGATTGCTGATTTCTTTCAGCTCTCTGCCTTCTTTAAGCAGGTCGTGGAGATGGATATAGTCCTCCGACGCTATTGCGTCACGGTAATCCTGAAGGCATTTTATAATATGGTCTATCTCAGAGAGTAATGAATCCTTGTTCATCATGAACAGCGTTGTCCACATATCCTCATTGAGCTTGGCTACTCGTGTAAGGTCTTTGAAGCTTCCTGCTGAGAAGCCTGACTGTTTTAACAGGCTAGGGCTTTTGATATATGCACTGGATACGACGTGTGCAAGCTGTGATGTGAACGCAATTATCTGGTCGTGCTCCTCCGGTGATGACACAACGCACTTGGCAAAGCCGATTTCGTATGCGAGATTTGAGATGTCTTTGACAACCGAGATAGGTGTATCATCGGTTGGAGTCATTATGAAGCTTGCTTTATCAAACAGATTGTCTACGGCATATGCAAAGCCTGAAAATTCACGTCCTGCCATTGGGTGACAACCTAAAAAATTTATCCCGCTATTCTTCAGTTCCGGCTCAACCGAGGATACTATATGAGCTTTTACTCCACATGTGTCGATTACTATTCCGCCTTTTTTGAAGTTGTTTTTGTTCTCTAAAATAAAATCTATTGTTTGCTGGGGATACAGACAGATCATTACCACGTCACAACGGTTAAGCTGTTGCGGTGTTATTTCCTCGTCAATAGATTCCTGTGCAAAAGCTCCTGCAATAGTGGCTTTGTTTATGTCGATTGCGTAGCATATATGGTTTGTATTCTTTTTTATGGACTTTGCAAGCGAACCACCGATAAGTCCCAGACCAACGATACCAATTTTCATAATCGGTTTCCTTTCTTTCACTATGTTGATACATATTTTGCTTTAATGCTTTTACTCAATAAAGTATAGCACCATTACGTGCTTTTGTCAAGTGGTGAGGGAGTTATATAAAAATTTTGACAAATCTCTTGAATTTATACACAATACATGGTATACTGTTATAGTTATACTATATATAATGTGTTTTACAAAAGATTGTTGAAAGGAAGATAGACAAATGAAATGTCCGTTTTGCAACTTTGATGATACAAAGGTAATAGACTCACGTCCGAGTGAAGGGAAAAAACGCCGTCGTCGTGAGTGCGCTAGCTGTGGCAGACGTTTTACTACTTATGAAGTGGTTGAAAAGCCGTCCCTTATGGTGTATAAAAAGGATGGAAGCTTTGAGCCGTTTGACAGGGCAAAGCTGGTGAAGGGTTTACAGAATGCTATCAAAAAGCGTCCTGTCAGTGTTGAACAGATGAATGAACTTGTGGACAACATTGAAAACTTCTATGCAAACGCTATGCTCACCGAAACTACGACAAGCGAAATCGGTGATATGGTGCTGAAGGGGCTTAAAGATCTTGATCATGTTGCTTATGTAAGATTTGCATCAGTTTACAAGGATTTTAATGATGTGAATTCATTTATTCAGCTTATTACTGAGCTTGATGGAAATTAATTTTATAATTTACTGTATCGTATTGCATTTTGTAAAAAAATATATTATAATATAAAAAAGACTATATTATTTAAGAAAGGAGAATGTTTTCTTTCTGAGAAAACATGTTCTTGAGATATGAGTAAGAAAATTATTGCTGCGTTGTTTGTTTCGATGCTTTTGCTTTGTGGTTGTGATTCTTTGAATGGTCCTGTGACTATTGAAAAGAAGACCGCTACTTCGTCAGCTGCAGATGAAAGTCTGGTGGATGAAGAGTTGGAAGATGAAAGCTCTGAGGAGGAATCATCTAAGGACGAGTCATCTGAGGATGAATCAGAAAAGGAATCTGAAGATGATAAAGATTCTGAGGACAAAAGCTCTAAAAAGGATAGTTCAAAGGCTGAAAGCTCATCGAGCAAGTCGGATAATACAAATGTTGAGGTAGATTATAACAACAATTACTATACTACTACAACAGCCAGAAGAACAACTACGGTTGCTTATGTTCCTTCAAGAGTAACAACTCCGAAAGCTCCTGATGCACCAGCCATAAAGACGGAATCTACAGGTGTTATTGTTAAACCGACTACTACTGCTAAAAAGCCTGCACAGACAAGACCTATTACTACAAAGCCTGCAGAGACAAGGCCTATAGAAGTAACACAGCCTGTGATAAATACGACACCAGCTGAGCCTCTGATTCCGGACATTACCATAATTCCGGAACCGTAAACATCTCTGGTTGATAAGGCTCAAGGATAAAGATATTTGATTAATAACAGCAGTAACAGTTATTTTGTTACTGCTGTTTTATTTGTATCGGTAGAGGTTGTCTATAATTGCGTGATTTAAAAGCTTGTTTTTGTGCAACTATACAAAAGTATTTATAGGCGGTTGACAAAAAAGGAGAAAGGTGATAAAATAAACGAGTCGCCTAACGAGAGCGAC